>DASYQD010000109.1:0-1762 GCA_036005845.1 Thermoanaerobaculia bacterium
GGGCCGGGGCCTCCCGGACTGTCGAAACCGCCGCCGGCGTCGGCGGCGTAGAGGGTGGCGGGCTCGAGGCTGGCCCAGTCGTCCGTGTTCGGCGGCGGAGGTTGGGCGACGCCGGCGGCGACACCGGCGGTGAGAGCGATGGCGGCAGCGGCGAGTACGAGGCGCTTGGACTTCATGGTTATCGGCTCCTTCTCCATGCGGGCTTTTCGTGGGTGATTCGCTGTCGGGCCCGGGTGCGCTGCACGGTGCGGCGCTCCCGACGGTGGAACCCGCTGCGGCGCGCTTTCCTGCGCCGGAGCCGGTGGCGCCTCGTTTGATGCGGTCGACCTGACTGCGGGCGCGCGCTCCGCTCGGCTGCGAAGGACACGCGAGCTGGCGATAGCGAGCTGTTATGGTCCTCGCGTGGGCACCGCGCTGCGCCTCGCCGAGCTGCCGTGGAGCGAGGTCGACGCGCTCGACCGCGATCGCGCGATCTGCATCCTGCCCGTCGGCGCCATCGAGGCGCACGGGCCGCACCTGCCGCTGACGACCGACGGCATCATCGCCACGGCAATGGCCGAAGACGCGGCGCGCCGGCTCGCCGAGCGTGACTTCCTGCCGCTGATCCTGCCGACGTTCGAGTACACGACGGCGCGCTTCGCCGCCGGTTTCAGCGGCACCGTGTCGGTGGGCGCGGAGTCGGTGACCTCGGCGCTGGTCGACGTCGGCCGCGCGCTCGCCTTCCACGGCTTCCGCACCCTCGTGCTCGCCAACGCGCACCTCGACCCGGCGCACCTCGCCTCGCTGCACGCCGCGGTCGCGCAGCTCGTGAAGGAGGACGTGCTCGCCGTCTTCCCCGATCTCACGCGCAAGCCCTGGGCCTCGCGATTGACCGACGAGTTCAAGAGCGGCGCCTGCCACGCTGGCCGCTTCGAGACCTCGGTCGTGATGACGGCACGGCCCGAGCTGGTCCGCGAGGAGGCGCGGCGCGCGCTCGCTCGCAACCCGGCGTCGCTGTCGGTCGCCATCCGCAAAGGGAAGCAGACGTTCGAGGCGGCGGGCGGCCCGAGCGCCTACTTCGGCGACCCCGGCGCGGCATCAGCCGAAGAAGGCCGCGAGACGATCGCCACGCTGGGCACGATCCTCGCCGAAGCCGTGCTGGCGGCGCTCGTCGGCCGCGAGGCTTGACGCGGCTCGACCGGCCCTACTGACCGGTAAAGCCGCGCGTTCGCAGGAAGGGCGCTCGCTGCACGGCCGCGGCCGCGTCCCGCGATATCTTTCGCGGGTGACCGACTCGCCTCTCGCCGGCAAGGGCGCGGTGATCACCGGCGGCGGGCGCGGCATCGGCGCCGCGACGGCGCGGCTGCTCGCCGAGGCGGGTGCCGCCGTGGTGATCGCCGCGCGCTCCGCCGAGCAGCTCGCGGCCACCGCCGAAGGGTTGCGCGCCGAAGGTCACCGAGTCTTCGAGGTGCGCTGCGACGTCACCGATCCGGGGCAGGTAAAGGAGCTTCACGCCACCGCAATCGAGCATCTGCGCGGCGTCGGAGTCCTAGCTGACGTCCTCATCAACAACGCCGGCGTCGCCCACTCGGCGCCGCTCAAGGCGATCGCGCTCGAGGACTGGAACCGCCTCTTCGCGGTCAACGTCACCGGCACATTCCTCTGCACGCAGGCGTTCCTGCCGGCGATGGCGGCCGCCGGCTGGGGGCGCGTCGTCAACGTCGCCTCGATCGCCGGCAAGATGGGGGCGCCGTACATCGCGGCGTACGCCGCCACCAAGCAC
>DASYQD010000110.1:0-70814 GCA_036005845.1 Thermoanaerobaculia bacterium
GCCGAAGAGGGTCCTCGGCGACATCCTCGCGGTACGCACGAGCGACGGCGCGGCCGGCGAGCGTGCAGTCGAGCGGCCGTGGATCGTGCATCACCTCGACCTCGACGAGGGCCGCTACGTCTACCTCAGCCCGCCGCCCGAGCGCGGCGCGCGGCCGGTGGCGTTCTCACTGGTGCCCTTGCGCCCTGAGCTTCGGCGCCGGCTCGAGCTGACCTCGCCCGGCGACGCCGTGGCAGAGGAAATCGTCGTCGAGCTGCGTGGCGGCGCTTCCGATCCGGCGGCCCCGGACGCCGCGGCGTCCTTCTTGGCCGATCGCACTCCGGTCCGCTAGCAGCCCGCGCGGCGCGCGCTCGCGACTTCGCACTTGACTTCGCACGGGCGGAGGTGTCAATGTACTAGCACAGTGCTGACGCACTAGCATGAACGCTCAGGAGACCGGATGGCCCATTCACTCGACGACCTCGGACGCCGCGAGCGCCAGATCATGGACATCCTCTTTCGCCGCGGCCAGGCGACGGCGGCGGAGGTGCTGGCCGACCTTCCCGACCCGCCGAGCTATTCGGCCGTCCGCGGCATGCTGCGGCTGCTCGAGGAGAAGGGCCACGTACAACACGAGTGGTCGGGCCCGCGCCACGTCTTCCGCCCGACGCGCGAGCTCGCCGACGCGCAGCGCTCCGCGGCGCGCCACCTGCTGCGCACCTTCTTCAATGACTCGATGGAATCGGCCGTCGCCGCCATGCTCGGCGCCGGCGAGAAGCCGCCCACGGTCGAGGAGCTGGGTCGCCTGAGCCGCCTGATCGAGGACGCCCGCAGAAAGAGAGGTCGTCGATGAACGTCCTGCTGTCCCGCCTCGCCGCCGACGCATCGCTCGCCGCCGCCGCGGTGCTGCTGCTCAAGGTCACTCTCGCCTTCGCGGCCGCGAGCGTGATCGCCCTGCTGCTGCGGCGGCGCAGCGCGGCCGTTCGCCACGACCTCTGGCGCTCGACGCTCCTCGCGGTGCTGGCGTTGACTCTGTTGGCGCCGTGGATGCCGTCGATCGAGCTCGCGTGGCTGCCGGCGAGGGCCGCCTCGGCCGCCGCAGCGCGAGAGCAGGCGCCGCCGGAGCAGGGCGCTTCGACACCGCAAACCACTGCGGGCACCGAAGCGAAGGTCGCGCCGCCTACGGCGCCGCCGGCCGCCGCCGCGCTGCCAGCTCCCAAGCTCGCGCTGCCGCCACGCCTCCCCGCGCCGCGTCTCGCCACCCTCTTCTGGATGCTCGGCGGGATCCTGGTTCTCCTGCGCTGCGCGCTTGCCCACTTCGGCCTGCGCCGGCTGGCCGCGCGCGCCCTGCCGCTCGACACCGACGAGTGGCGGGCGGCGCTCGCCGAAGCGGCCGCGCGCACCGGAGTGCAGCGGCCGGTGCGGTTGCGCGCCAGCGCCGCCGTGGCGACGCCGGTCACCTGGGGCGCGCGCCGTCCCATCGTCGTGCTGCCCACCGCGGCGGCAACATGGCCGGCCGAGCAGCGCCGCGCCGCGCTGCTCCACGAGCTGGCTCACGTCGCGCGCGGCGACTACCTCGCCCAGCTCACCGGCACCGCCGCTTGCGCGCTCTACTGGTTCCACCCGCTCGCCTGGGCGGCCTTGCGTGAGCTCCGCCGCGAGGCCGAGCGCGCCTGCGACGACCGCGTGCTCGCGAGCGGCACCTCGGCCACCGAGTACGCGGCACAGCTCCTCGAAGTGGCGCGCGGCGCCGGCGCGCTGCGCACGGCGGGAGCACCGCTCGCCATCGCCATGGCGCGGCCGTCGACGCTCGAGGGGCGGTTGCTGGCCGTGCTCGACGAGTCGGTGCCGCGGCGGAGCCTGCCGCCGCGCGCCCGTCTCGCCGCCAGCTTGCTGGCGGTGCTCGCGCTGGTACCCTTCGCCGGCCTCACGCTGGCCGCGCGCGCGCAGACCGTCGCGGCGAGCGTCGCCGCAGCCGACACCGTGAGCTCGAGCCGGCCGGCGACCGTCTCCGTCCACGCGACGGCCAGCGGCGGCGCCGGTGTCGCGTCGAGCGCCCCCGTCGTCGCCGTCGCAGAGCGTGACGACCGCGATTGGAGCCGCGAAGCGCCCGCCGCCGATCCCGCGCAGCGGATCGCCCAAGCGGTCGCCGCCTCGCCGGGCGAGGAGCTCGTCCTCGACCTCGAGACCGGAGCCGGCGTCGACATCACTTCCTGGGACGAGCCGCGTGTCGACGTGCGCGGCCGACTCGGCGGCCGCGACTGGCGCGACTCGCGCGTCGACGTGGAGCGCAGTGCCGGCGGCGTCACCGTGCACTCGTTCAGCGTGCGGCGCGGCGGCTCGCAGTCGACCTCCCATCGCCTCGCCGTGCGCGTACCGCGGCGGTTCGACGTGAGCCTGCGGTCCGCCGGCGGCGACTTGGCGATCGACGGCGTCGAGGGCCGCTTCGAGGGCAGCACGGGCGGCGGCAGCATCACCCTCACCCATCTCCGCGGCAGCGCTCACCTCTCCACCGGCGGCGGTACGGTACGCGTCGACGACTGCCACCTCGATGGCTCGGTGAGCACGGGCGGCGGCCCGATCACGCTGTCGCGCGTCTCCGGCGGCCTGCGCGGCTCGTCGGGCAGCGGACCGGTCGTCTACCGCGAGGCGCCGGGCGGCGACGAAGATGCGACCGGCGACCTCGACGACGTCCAGGTCAATCCCGGCGGCGGTGTCGACCTCGGGAGCGCGGACGGCGCCACGTCCTCGGGCTCCGGCCGCCTGCACATCAGCCGCGCCGGCGGCGACGTGCGGCTGGCCGCCGCCCCGGACGGCGCCAAGATCACCACCGGCGGCGGCAGCGTCGTCGTCGGCCGCTCGGCCGGCTTCGTCGACGCCAGCACGGGCGGCGGCGACATCGAGATCGGCCCCGTCGCCGGCTCGGTGCGCGCCGGCACCGGCGCCGGCCGCGTCGAGGTGACGCTGACCGACGCCCGCGGCGAGGACCAGAGCGTCGACATCACCTCGGGCAACGGCGAGGTGGTGCTCGTGCTGCCCGCCGGCTTCGACGGCACGATCGAGCTCGAGACGGCGTACACCGAAAACCACGGCGTCACGCACATCACGGCGCCGTGGGACCTCCAGCGCTCGACCAGCGACTGGGATTCCAGCCACGGCACCCCGCGCCGCTTCGTCCGCGCCCGCGGCATCGCCGGCAGCGGCCGCGGCGGCCACGTGAAGGTGAGGACCGTCAACGGCGACGTCGAGGTCCGCGAGCGCTAGCCGACGCGCCGCGGCGTCACCAGGCGCATGCCGGCGAGGTAGAGCGCACCGGACAGCAGGAAGCCGGTGAACCAGGCGTAGACGTAGATGGCGTCGAAGAAGTTGTTCGGCGCCATCACGCCGCCGCTCCAGCCGATGACGTGCGCGCTCTTGAGGAAGCCGGGCACGTTGGGGAGCACGCCGGCGAGCAGCGCGAACATGGCGATCCAGTTGACGCGCGGGTAGCGGCCGTGCGGCCGGTAGAGGTCGGCGACGTCGAGCTGCGTACGGCGCAGCAGCCAGTAGTCGGCAATCATGATTCCGGCGATGGGGCCGAGCAGCGCCGAGTAGCCGATCAGCCACTGGAAGATGTAGGCGTCGGCGCTCGCCAGGAGCTTCCACGGCATCATGGCGATGCCGACGATGCCGGTGATGAGGCCGCCGGTCTTGAACGAGATCTTGCGCGGCGCCAGGTTGGCGAAGTCGTTGGCCGGGCTCACCACGTTGGCGGCGATGTTGACCGACACCGTCGCCACGCCGACGCCGAGCAGCGAGACGAGCGCCACCAGACCGCGGGTGGCAGCCGAGGCGATGAGCGGCGCCGTCTCGCCCGGCGGGGGCGTCGCCGAGGTGAGCTGCGAGAGGATGAACACCGGGTCCCACAGCTTCGACGGATCGACGCCGCGCAGGATGGCGTGGCAGGCGCTGGTTATGAGCACGCCGATGGCCGAGAACGCCACCATCGTCGTCGGCAGCCCCAGCGTCTGGCCGAGCATCTGCTCGCGCTGCCCCTTGCCGAAGCGCGTGAAGTCGGGGATGTTGAGCGACAGCGTCGCCCAGAAGCCGATCATGCCGGTGAGCGAGGGCACGAAGACCGGCCAGAACTCGGCGAGCGTGTGGAAGCGCGACGGCGCCTGAAGCATCGGTCCCAGCCCGCCGGCGCGCGCCACCACCCAGGCGAGCAGCGCCACCGCCATCACCAGTACCAGCGGCGCCGCCCAGTTCTCGAACACCCGCACCGCGTTCATGCCGCGGTAGATGATCCAGATGTTGAGCGCCCAGAAGACGAGGAACGTCACCGCCGACGGCACGCTCAACCCGAGCAGCGAGGCGCCGCCGCCGATCTCGCCAAACCGCGGCCACAGCGCCACCAGGAACGTCTTCACCGCCTCGCCGCCGATGTAGGTCTGGATCCCGAACCAGCCGCAAGCGACGATCGCCCGCAACATCGCCGGCACGTTGGCGCCGGCGGTGCCGAACGAGGCGCGCACCAGCACCGGGAACGGCACGCCGTACTTCGTCCCCGGGTGCGCGTTGAGCAGGATCGGCCCCAGCACGATGACATTGCCCAGCCCGATCGTCAGCAGCGCCTGCCACCAGCTCATCCCCTCGGCGATCAGCCCGCCGGCGAGCATGTAGGTGGGGATGCAGTGCGCCATCGAGATCCACAGCGCCGCGAAGTTGTAGGTCGTCCACGTGCGCCGCGCCGGCGGCACCGGCGCGAGGTCGGGGTTGAACAGCGGGCTCGCGGCGACGTCGGCGGGAAGCTCGGCCAACGCTTCGCTCGCCAGCGCGGGATCGTGCATGCGTACCTCGGTGTCGTGATCCGTGGAGGCCCGCGAGCATATGTCGAGGCGTTCGGCGTAGGCTCGCCTCTACATGGAGCCGCGCTCTGAGCCTTCCGACGTGCAGCGCATCTTCGACTTCGTCGTCGAGCTCGACAAGCTGAAGGCGGTGCTGCGGCGGGCGCGGCCGGTGGGGCTCGAGCGGTACGAGAACTCGGCGGAGCATTCGTGGCACGTGGCTGTGGTCGCGATGTTGCTCGCCAAGCACTCGGTGCAGCCGGTCGATCTACAGCGCGTGCTGGAGATCCTGCTGGTGCACGACATCCCGGAGATCGACTGCGGCGATCAGTTCGTCTACACGCGCGACACGGCGCAGGTCGCCGTGGCCGAGGCTGCGGCGGCGGAGCGGATCTTCGGGCTGCTGCCGCCGGCCGAGGGCGAGTGGCTGCTGTCGCGCTGGCGCGAGTACGAGGAGCGGCAGACGCCGGAGGCGAAGCTCGCCTACGCCGCGGACCGTTTGATGCCGGTGCTGCACAACGTGCGCGGCGGCGCGCGGAGCTGGCGCGAGAACGACGTGCCGCTGACGCGGGTCAAGGAGGTCACGCGCGCGATCGGCGATGCCTGCCCGGCGGTGTGGGCGGAGGTCGAGCCGCTCATCGAGTCGTTCTTCGTCGACGGCGTGCTCGCCGATCGGAAGTCGTAGGCTCGCGATCGAAGCGCCACGTCAATCGACGAGCGGCCGACCCTTGGTCTCGATGACCCACGGCAGCGCGACGAGCCCCGCGAGCGGCACGAGCCCGACGAAGAACAGCGCCTGCAGCGTCGCCGCCGGGCCACGCGCCGCGATCGTGCCCACGACGATCGGCCCCGCCGCCGCCAGGACGCGGCCGACGTTGTAGGTGAAGCCGGCGCCGGTGCCGCGCAGGCGAGTCGGGAAGAGCTCGGGCAGGTAGTAGGTGAAGCTGCCGAAGACGCCGAACACCGTGAGCCCGATCCAGAAGTACATGGCGAGGCGCGTCTCCGGCGGCAGGTCGAGCCCGAAGGTGGCGAAGATCGCAGCGGCCGAAAGCGCGAAGTAGGTGCCGAACATCACCCGCCTGCCGAGCAGCTTCGCAGCCGGCACGGTGAGCAGCGTGCCGAGCAGGCCGCCCCAGTTGAAGCGGCTGGTGGCCATCGCCTTCCACGCCTCGACCAGCGCCAGCGTCGCCCCGCGGTCGAGCGCGCGCTCTGCCGCCGCCGTCTGCGCCAGACCGGTCGCCACCACCGGAATGAAGGCGTTGCAGCTCCACCAGGTGATGAGCGCGGTGAGCGCCATCAGGAAGCCGCTCCTCGTCAACGCGCGGTGCCGTTCATCGAAGAGCTCGCGCAGCGCCGGCGGCCTCGCATTGGCGGCGACCTGCTTCCACCGCTCGGGCTCGTGCACGAACAAGCGGAAGAGCAGCGCCACCGCCGCCGGCAGCAATCCGGCGAGGAAGACCCACCGCCAAGAGACCTCGGGCGAGTCGCGCAGCCAGCGGCCGGCGATGTTGTAGTTGACCGCACTGGCCAGGAAGATCCCCATCGGCGCCGAGGTGTAGAGCAGCGCCCCCGCCTCGATGCGCCGTTTCTCGGGCACCACCTCGGCGACCATCGCCGCGCCTGCCGCCCACTCGCCGCCGATGCCGAGGCTGGCGACGACGCGGCACAGCGCCAGCACCCACAGGTTGGGCGCCGCCGCGCAGAGCGCCGTGCCCGCCGCATAGACGCTCATCGTCAGCATCAGCGTGCGCGTGCGGCCGATGCGGTCGGTGAGGCGGCCGAAGACGATGCCGCCCACCGCCCAGCCGACCAGCAGCACCGAGGTGAGCAAGCCCGTCCAGCGCAGCGTCGCCGCCTTCGCCTCCGGCGAGCCGATGGTCAGCCCGAGCAGCGTCGGCACGCAGTTGGGCGCCACGAAGTTGAAGAGCAGCCCGTCGAAGACGTCGAAGCCCCAGCCCAGCCACGCCGCCAGCAGGACGGTCCACTGGTAGCCGTTCATGTCCCACAGCGTCCGCCGGGTCGTTGCCGCGCTCGTCGCCATCGGTCCTCGAGGCGGCACGATACCGCGATCGCGCCGCCCGGTCGCCGACTTGCCCGATGGCTCGTTGTCGTCCGCTCGGGCGCTGTGTTACGTTGCGGTCACAACTCGCGGCCACTACTACGAGGAGGACCGAGATGAGGAAGTGTCTTCCGCTCCTGCTCCTGGGAGCTCTGGCGGCGCTGCCGATCGCCGCGCAGCAGACGGGATCGATCCAGGGCACGGTGACCGGGCCCGACGGCGGCGTCATGCCGGGCGTGACGGTCGAGGCGACGAGCTCGCTCCTGCCCCGCCCGCGCACGACCATCACTGGCGCCAACGGCGACTACCAGCTCCCCCAGCTGCCGCCCGGCGACTACACCATCACCTTCACCCTGAGCGGCATGGACACCGTCACCCGCTCGGCCACGGTGCTGCTCAACCAATCGATGGGGCTCGACGTGGCGCTCAGCCCCGAGGCGGTGCGCGAGGAGATCGAGGTCGTCGCCGAGGCCTCGCTGCTCGACCGCACCAGCGCCGAGATCAAGAGCGCGCTGCCCCAGCAGGTGATCGAGAGCCTGCCGGTGGGGCAGCAGTACCGCGACCTCATCAAGCTCATCCCCGGCGTGCAGATCACGCAGGACACCGTGCGCGGCCCCAGCGCCGGCGGCAGCGGCCAGGACAACGTCTACAACTTCGACGGCGTCAACGTCACGCTGCCGCTGTTCGGCACGCTGTCCGCCGAGCCCTCGGCGCACGACATCGCACAGGTGTCGGTGGTCAAGGGCGGCGCGCAGGCGCTCGACTTCAACCGCTCGGGAGGCTTCCTCATCGACTCGGTGAGCAAGTCGGGCACCAACGACTACCACGTCGACGCCAGCTACCAGGTGCAAAACGCCAACATGACGAGCGACCGCAAGCACAACCGGGAGGCGCAGTTCGACCAGGACAAGAGCTGGGGCGAGCTCGCCTTCAGCGGCCCCATCTGGCGGCAGAACCTGCTCTTCTACGGCTCCTACTACCGGCCGGAAGTGAAGGCCGACAACCGCGCCGGCCTCTACGGCCCGGCGCCCGACTACGAAGAGAACCGTGACGAGCTGTTCGGCAAGCTGACCTGGACGCCGAGCGCCAGCGTGCTCGTCAACGGCAGCTACCGCGACTCCGACCACGACATCTCGGGCGACCTCGGCCTCTCCACCGGCTCGTTCAACCCGCGCAAGGCGGGCTCCACCTCGACCGGTGCGGACTCGTCGTTGACGATCGGCACCTTCGAGGGCTCGTGGATCGTCAACGACAAGAGCTTCGTCTCCTTCAAGTACACCGATTTCGAGAACGACACCCGCGACCAGCCGGACAACCGTTTCAGCTTCCCGATTCGTACCGATGGCAGCGTGCATCTCGACATCGCGAACCTGGACCGCCAGGGCCTCTTCGAGGTGCCGGCGCCGATCGCCGGCGAGACCGCCTACAACGCCTTCATCCAGCCGCTCATCGCCCGCTACGGCTTCCTGCAGAACGGCGTTCCCACAGGCGGCGGCTTCGTCGGCGCGGGCAGCACCATCAGCCTCGACGACTTCTTCCGCAAGAGCGCGCAAGCCGGCTACGACTACACGCTCGCCACCGGCCGCGTGACCCACGAGCTGCACGGCGGCTTCCAGTGGTACCGCGACGAGGAGGACCTCGCCCGCTTCTCCAACGGCTGGGGCTCGATCACCGTGCAGGGCGGCCGCACCACCTTCAATGGCCAGCCGGTCTTCTACACCGCCCGCTTCCAGCAGCAGAGCCTCGAGGGCGCCGGCGGCAACCCGGTGGTGCCCGTCATCCACTCCGAGTACGAATCGAAGAACCTCGAGCTCAACGACACCATCAAGTGGGCGAGCTGGACGCTCAACGCCGGCGTCCTGCTGTCGAACGACACGCTGTTCGGACAGGGCCTGCGCGAGGTGAGCGGCAACGTCTCGGGCTTCGCCCTGGCGCCCGGCCACAAGTACGAGATGTACGACATCGGCTGGGGCGACATGGTCTCGCCGCGCCTTGGCGCCACCTGGGCCTACAACGGCCATGACACCGTCTTCGCCAGCCTCGCCCGCTACTACCCGGCCGCCAGCTCGCTGCCGCGCGCCGCGTCCTGGGACCGCAACCTCGCCGCCGAGCGCGAGGCCTACTTCGACGCCAACGGCAACCTCATCGGCAGCCAGCAGCTGGCCTCCTCGTCGGGCAAGGCCTTCGCCACCGACCTCGACCCGCGGGCCATCGACGAGTACATGGTCGGCACCGGGCGGCAGATCAACCGCGAGTGGGCGGCGCGCGCTTACGCGCGCTACCGCTACGGCTACAACTTCTGGGAGGACACCAACAACACGGCGCGCGTGGCCTTCGCGCCGCCGGAGGGCATCCCGCGCACGCCCTACGTGTCGAACCTGGCGCAGATCCAGAGCGAGATCGGCGGCTCCTCGTATGTCATCGCCGAGCTCGACGGCGCCTTCACCAAGTACTACGAGGTCAACCTCGAGACCGAGCACCGCACGGCGAAGACCTTCTTGCGCGGCTCCTACGTCTGGAGCCACTACTACGGCAACTTCGACCAGGACAACAGCACCACCGGCAACGACGCCAACATCTTCCTCGGCTCGTCGTTCATCGGCGACGGCGCCGGGCGGCAGCTCTGGAACCACCGCTACGGCAACCTGCGCGGCGACCGCCGGCACCAGCTCAAGCTCTACGGTTACTACCAGCTCGGCTGGAACGCCAGCGTCGGCGGCCTCGCCTACTACCAGTCCGGCCAGCCGTGGGAGATCTGGAGCTACAAGCCCTACGTGGCGCTGACCAGCAGCACCAGCGACGCCAGCCGCTTCGCCGAGCCGGCGGGCATCCGCACCACGCCGGCGCACTACCAGCTCGACCTCAACTACACGCAGGACTTCACCTTCGGCTCGCGCTACGGGCTGCAGCTGAGGTTCGACGTCTTCAACGTCCTCGACAAGCAGACGGGCTACAACATCCAGAACCAGATCAACACACCGAGCCTGGGGGTCTTCGGGCAACCGCGGTCGTTCTTCGAGCCGCGGCGGCTGCAGGTCGCGGTGCGGTTCCACATCTGACCGGCGCGGCGGCGCAGTCGCCGCACGCGTGATCACGGAGCGGAGGGCGCGGCCCTCCGCTCCTTGTTTTCACCACCGCTCAGAGGCCGCGGAAGAGCGACTCGTGATCGATCAGCGGGCGCGTCTCTTCGTCGGCGCCGTCGCGGGCGCGTTGCACGCGCGCCGCGCGGTCGGGCTCGCCGAGCAGCACGCTCACCTGCGCGCGCTTGAAGAGCGCCATCGAGTCTTTGGGTACACGGGCGAGCGCGCGGTCGAGGCTGTCGCGCGCCTCGGGCAGACGGCGCGCGGCGAGGTAGAGGACGCCGAGCTGGAGATCGGCGAGATCCTCGGTGAATGCACCGGGGTCGAGCGCGCGGGCGCGCTCGTACGCGGCGATCGCGGGCGCCGTCTCACCGCCCTGCATGTGGAGCTCGCCGAGACGGAGCAGCTCCGTAAACGGCGCGCCGCTCTTGGCGACGACGCGGTCGAGCAGCGCGATCGCCTCCTCGCGGCGGCCTTGATGCGCGCGGATGTCGGCCAGGCAATCGAGCGCCGGCAGGCGGTCGGGCTCGGCGGCGAGCACACTCTGCAACAGCGGCTCCGCCTTCTCCCACCGTTCGTTCTTGCAGTAGTGCATCGCCTCGTAGTGCCGCAAGTCGATGGAGTCAGGCTGCAGCTCGGCGGCGCGGCGGAACCAGCGCATCGCCTCGGCGTCGTCGCCGAGCATCGAGTGCGCCACCGCGAGGTACATCGTCGCCATCGGGTTGTGCGGGTCCTCGTGGACGATGTGCTCGTACGCGATCGAGGCGTTCGTGTACTCGCCTTGGGTGAAGAGGCCGGAGGCAAGATCGAAGTAGGGAAAGAGGTGGGCCATGCGGCGCGGGCTCGGCGCGTCGGCGCGGAGGCGCGGCGTGCCGGACGAGGCGACATAGCCGAGGCTCGCCAGCCGCTGGCGCGTCTCGGCCGGCAGCCCTTGGTCGGCGCGCGACGGCGTCGGCACCGGGTAGGCGCGCAGCGCCTCGCGCGACGCGCGCGCCGGCGACGCGGAGCCGGCGAGGTCGTGCGCCTCGGCGGGATCGGCGATCACGTCGTAGACCTCGGTCTCGCCGGAGCGGATCACCTTGAGCCGCCCCTCCACCGCCATCACCTGCGACTGCCAGCCGTAGTCGAGGAACGGCTTCATCGCCTCGCCGAGCACCGGCTCGTCGGCGGCGGCGAGCAGCGAGCGCGGTGCCGGCAGCCCCGCCCACGCGAGCAGCGTGTCGTGCACGCGCCGCGTGCTCACCGGCGTCGCCACGACGCTCGCCGGGATGCCGCTGCCTGCCAACATGAGCGGCACACGCATCGTCGCCTGGTACAGCAGGTTCCCGTGCTGCGCCTCGCCGTGCTCGCCCAACCCCTCGCCGTGATCGCCCACCACCAGCACGCGCCAGCCGCCGGTGTTGGCGCGCGCCTCGAACGCGGCGAGCAACCGGCCCAACTGGCTGTCTACGTATGCCACCTCGCCGCGATAGAGCGACGACGCGTATCGCGTCGCGAACGGCTCGGGCGGCGTGTAGGGCGCGTGCGCATCCCAGTAGTGCACCCACATGAACAGCGGGCCGGCGGGCGCCTTTGCCAGCCACGCCAGCGCGCGGTCCGTCGTCGCCCCGGCCCACCGCTCCGCCGCCCCGCCCGCGAAGCGGTCGTCGTACTCGTCGAACCCGCGCGCCAACCCGAACTGCCGATCCAACACGAAAACCGACACGAATGCCGCTGTCGAGTAGCCCGCGGCACGCAGCTCCGCCGCCACCAGCGGCTGCGACTCGCCCACCGCGCGGCTGTTCTCGTGGATGCCGTGGGCCGACGGGTAGAGGCCGGTCAACATCGACGTGTGCGAAGGCAACGTCATCGGCGCCGTCGCATACGCCTGCGAGAACCGCGTCGCGCGCTGAGCGAGGCGCGCCAGATTAGGCGTCAGCTCCGCGCTCCCCTCCGGCGCCACGACGTCGGCACGCGTCGTGTCGAGTGTCACCAGCAGGATCGAAGGCCGCGACGCCGGCGGCGCCTCGCCGCTGCGCGCGGACTCGCGGGTGCAAGCGCAACACACGATCGCGATCAGGACCGTGAGACGGGCGAGCGCCTTCACGCAGGACACTCTAACCGGGCCGACCGTAGCGAGCCGGGGGGAGCGCTATTCGGCGCGGATCGCTTCGGTCGGCTGGACGCGGAGCGCTCGGCGTGCCGGACCCGCGGCGGCGAGCAGGCCGACGAGGACCGCGAACGATGCCGCCGTGGGCACGACGACGAGCGCGGCGCCGCTCATCAGCTCGCCTCCCGTCGCGCGGTCCAGCAGCACCGTGAGGACGAGGCCGACCGCGGCGCCGACGGCGAGCTGCCCGGCTGCCCGCGCCAGGACGCTCCCCAGGATGCGTCGCGCGTTGGCGCCGAGTGCCGTGCGGATGCCGATCTCGCGGTGGCGCTTGTTCACCGTGAAGGAGACGAGCGCGTGGATCCCGGCCGCCGAGAGGAGGAGGACGCTCGCCGCGGCGAGCAGGAGGCCGAGCGCGACGCGGGCGAAGGTCTGCATGTCCTCGGCGTAGATCGCGGCGAGCGACTTCACCCCGGAGAGCTGCAGCAGTGGGTCGACGTCGAGGGCGAGGCGGCGCAGCCGCGGCGCGAACTGCGCCGGCGTCTCCCCGCGCAGGTGGATGAGGAGCGTGTCGGCGCCCGCCGCGCCGGCGGCGGCCGGGTGATACACGCGCGCGCGCGGGAGACCAGGCAGCTCGAGACCGGTGGGGAAGTCGTCGATCACGCCGACGATCTCGAGCCACGGTTGCGGCTCGTCGCCGCTGCTCGGGTAGCGCATCCGCAGACCCGTGACCGCGGCGCCGCCGAGGAGGTCGTCGACGAAGCTGCGGTTCACGATCACCGGTCGCGCGGAGCCGGTGGCCTCGGCATCCGCCGCGACGAAGCGCCGGCCCGACAGCACACGGACGCCGAAGAGGTTCATCCATCGGTCGTCGACGTCGACGTAGAACGCGCGACCTCGCCGCCCGCCCTCGACCTCCACGGAGCTGGTGCCGCCGCCCCACGGCAGATCGCTGGCGACCGTTACCCCGGCCACGGTGGGCTGCTCGTCGAGCCGCGCCAGCAGGCGCGCCAGGGTCGCTTGTACCTTGGCCGCGTGCGCGGCGTCGACCTCCTTCGCCTCGCCGCCGCCGCCGCCGCTGCTCGCCTCGGGCTCGAGGGCAGCCTTCGCGGTGAGAAACTCGCCGGCGGCGAAGCCGGCGGGCCGCATCGCCTGTCGACCCAGCTCGACGCTCTTCAGCAGTGCCGGCGGCAGGACGGCCACGGCCGCGGCGACCTGCACGACGATGAGGGTCGTCCACGTCGCGCCGAGCCGCGGCTGCGAGCCGGCGCCCGAGCTGCCGATCGCCCCGCGCAGCTGCCCGCGCGTGGCGCGCAGCGCCGGGTAGAGGCCAACGATCGCCGCGCCGAGGATACCGAGCGCGAGCGCGTGCAGCACCGTGCCGGCCGAGAGCCCGGGCCGCAGCCAGAACGGCGCGCCGCCCGACTCCGCGATCCAGCGATCGAGCCAGCGCAGGCCGACGGCGACGATGCCGAGGCCGAGCGCCGCCGAGACACCGGCCAGCAGCGCCGCCTCGGCGAAGAGCTGGGCGACGATGCGGCGGCGGGTGGCGCCGAGCGCCGTGCGCACGGCGATCTCGGGGCCGCGATTCATGGTGCGTGCGTAGACGAGGACGCCCACGTTCATGGCGATGACGGCGAGGAGCAGGACGATGACAAGGCGCATGATGCGCCACGAGGTCGCCTCGTCCTCGGCGGCCGAGTGGGTGCCGATGTCGCTGTAGGGCACGAGGCGCGAGGCCACGTGCTCGGCGTCGGTGCCCTTCCGCCCGGCCGCCAGGCGGCGGTCGAGCAGCGCCAGCTCGGCCTGGGACTTCTCCACCGTCGCGCCCGGAGCCAGGCGGCCAAACACGTAGACCGCGGGCCCGGTGCCCGGCGCGTAGGCCGAGGGATCGGCGCGCGGCGCGACCCAGTAGCGGTGATTGAGCGGGAAGCCGAAGCCCGCCGGCATGACGCCGACGATCGTGTGCTCGACGGAGGCGAGGCGCATCGTCCTGCCGATCACGCCGGGATCGCCGCCGAAGCGCGTCCGCCACACCTGCTCGTCGATGACGAGGACCGGCGCCGCCCCCGGCCGCTCGTCGGCGTCGATGAGGGTCCGCCCGAGGCGCGGGGCGACGCCGGCCAGGCGAAAGCCCGCGGCGCTCATCTCCGCGATGGGTAGGGGCTCGATCTCGCCCGTCGGCGCGACGAGGTTGCGCTGGATGGTGCGGAAGGCGCCGAGCTCGGTGACCGAGCGCAGCTCGCGCTTCCAGACGCCGAAGTCGTGCAGCAGCTGCCGGTCGTAGCCGCGCCAGCGCGACTCGAGGTGGACGAGAGAGACGATGCGGTCCCCGTCGCGCAACGGCAGGTCGGGAAAGAAGTAGGAGTGGTAGAGGGCGAAGGCTCCGGCGCTGATGGCGACGCCGATCGCCATGCCGAGGCTGCCGACGAGGGTGAGCCAGGGCGCCTTGGCGAGCATGCGCGCGCCGAGGCGAAGGTCGAGCGCGAACGCCGGCGCCCATGCCAGCCACCGCGCGTCGCGGACGGCTTCCTTGGCGTGCTCGACGCCGCCGAAGGCGAGCGCGGCGCGGCGGCGCGCCTCGGCCGCGCCGGCACCGGCGCGGCGGAGCTTCGCGGTCTCCATCTCGAGGTGGAAGGCGAGCTCCTCGTCGAGCTCGCGCTCCAACGCCCGGCGATCGACGAGAGTGCGCAGGCGGCGCCACCAGCGCTTGGTCCAGCTCTTCGCTTGGGTCATGACGTCACGGTGGTGCCCAGGATGAGCTCGACCATCTCGACGTAGCGCCGCCACTGCGCCGTCTCCGCGCCAAGCGCGCGGCGGCCGGCGCGGGTGAGCTCGTAGTACTTGGCGCGGCGGCCGCCCTCGGTGGCGCGCCAGTCGCTCTCGATCCACCCTTTCTCCTCCAGGCGCTGGAGGGCGGGATAGAGCGAGCCCTGGCCGACGCGCAGCACGTCGCGCGAGAGCTGCTCGAGCCGCTGCGCGATCGCCCAGCCGTGCATCGGCTCGAGCGCGAGCGCCTTGAGGATCAGCAGGTCGAGGGTGCCGCGGACGATGTCGCTCTGGGCGGCGGTAGAAGTTGTGGACTGGGCAGGCATCGTGGGCTCCGGTTCTCTTGTCGGCTTCCGACACCATTGTCGGATGCGTATTGTCGGAAGTCAACAACAGAGAGGGGCAGCGCGGTCGACCGGCCGCAGCGTTGCCCGTAAACTCGGCCTCGATGGCCATCAAGAAATCCGACCTCTACTCCTCGATCTGGGCCTCCTGCGACGAGCTGCGCGGCGGCATGGACGCCAGCCAGTACAAGGACTACGTCCTCTTCATGCTGTTCATCAAGTACGTCTCCGACAAGTACGCGCACTACGACGGCTTCGAGCCGCCCATCGTCATCCCCGCGGGCGCCAGCTTCCAGGACATGGTGGCGCTCAAGGGCGATCCGGACATCGGCAACAAGATCAACACGCAGGTGATCCAGCCGCTGATCGACGCCAACGCGCGGCTGGCGCGCAGCGACTTCCCCGACTTCAACGACCCCAACAAGCTGGGCGACGGCGAAGCCCGCGTCGAACGGCTCGGCAACCTGATCGCCATCTTCGAGAACCCGGCGCTCGACTTCGCGCAGAACCGCGCCGAGCACGACGACATCCTCGGCGACGCCTACGAGTACCTGATGCGCCACTTCGCCACCGAGAGCGGCAAGAGCAAGGGGCAGTTCTACACCCCGGCCGAGGTCAGCCGCGTCATCGCCAAGGTGATCGGCATCTCGCCGCAGAACACCGTCGCCGCGACGACTGCCTACGACCCGACCTGCGGCTCGGGGTCGCTGCTGCTCAAGGTCGCCGCCGAGGCCGGCAAGCGCATCACCCTGGAAGGGCAGGAGAAGGACAGCACGACCGCGGGTCTCGCTCGCATGAACATGATCCTGCACGACTTCCCGACCGCCAACATCGCCTCGGGCGGCGAAGGCACGCTGGTCAAGCCGCGATTCCTCGACGGCGAGCGGCTCCGCACCTACGACTACGTCGTCGCCAATCCACCGTTCTCCGACAAGAGCTGGTCGACCGGGCTGACGTTGGGCGAAAGCGGCAAGGGCGACCGCCACCAGCGCTTCGGCTGGGGCGTGCCGCCGAAGAAGCAAGGCGACTACGCCTACCTGCTGCACATCGTGCGCAGCATGAGGGGCACCGGCAAGGGCGCCTGCATCCTGCCGCACGGTGTGCTCTTCCGCGGCAACGCCGAGGCCGTCATTCGCAAGAACCTGGTGCGCTCGGGCATCCTCAAGGGGATCATCGGTCTGCCCGCCAACCTCTTCTACGGCACCGGCATCCCCGCCTGCATCCTGGTCCTCGACAAGGAGAACGCCGCCGCCCGCACGGGCGTCTTCATGATCGACGCCGCGAAGGGCTTCCGGAAAGAAGGCGCCAAGAACCGGCTGCGCGAGCAGGACATCCACAAGATCGTCGACACCTTCCGCCGCCAAGACGAGAGCGACCCGCGCTACGCCCGCATGGTGCCGTTCGCCGAGATCGCCGATCCCAAGAACGACTACAACCTCAACCTGCCGCGCTACATCGACGCCAGCGAGCCCGAGGACCTGCAGGACATCGACGGTCACCTGCGCGGGGGGGTCCCGGAACGGGACGTCGACGCGCTGCGCGACTACTGGGCGGTCCTCCCCGCTCTGCGGGCGGCACTGCTCGAGCCGCAGCGCCCCGGCTACGCCCTCCCCCGGCTGCCGCTCGCCGAGGTCAAACCCGCCATCCTCGGCCACCCGGAGTTCACCGCCTTTCAGGCGCGCGTGACGGGACTCTTCGCCGAGTGGCGGGCGGCTCGCGCCCAGGAGCTCAAGGTGTTCGGAAAGGACGGGAACCCGAAGGCGCTCGTCGAGGGCCTCTCCGAGAGCCTACTGGCGCACTTCAGGAAGACGCCACTGGTGGATGCCTACGACGTCTACCAGCACCTGATGGACTACAGCGCCGAGACCCTTCAGGACGACGCCTACCTGATCGCTGCCGACGGCTGGCAGGAGGGTGCGAAGCCGCGGGAGATTCGGCAGATCAAGAACAAGGAAGGCAAGCTGGTGTGGCCTGAGAAGGAGGACTACCGGCGTGGCCGGCGGCGCTTCAAGTCCGATCTCGTGCCCGCAACGCTCGTCATCGACCGCTGGTTTGCCGCCGAGCGGGACGCCATCGCCGCTCTGGACGCCGAGCTCGCCGTGATCGAGCAGCAGCTCGACGAGCGGCGCGAGGAGCAGGGCGGCGAGAACGGGCTCCTCGCCGAGGTCGTTGAGGGCGAGGGGGACAAACAGAAGATCACCGGCAAGACCGTCAAGGCACGGCTCGCGGAGGTCGGTTCGGATCCCGATGACGCCGAGGAGCGCGCGGCGCTCGAGGAGTACGCCGAGCTACTGGGCCGGCAGGCTGCCACCAAGGCCAAGCTCAAGGCGGCACGGGAGGCGCTTGAGGACGAGCTCGCGGCCAAGTACGCCGAGTTCACCGAGGAGGAGGTCAAGACGCTTCTGGTGGACCACAAGTGGCTCGCCACTCTGGCCGGCGCCATGCAGGAGGAGCTGGACCGCGTCTCACGGACCCTGACCGGCCGGATCCGCCTGCTTGCCGAGCGGTATGCCACGCCGATGCCGGAACTCACGAAGGAGGTGGACGCGCTCGCCGGCCGCGTTAAGCAGCACCTGAGGAGGATGGGAGCGGCATGAAACTGAAGCCAGGGTACAAGCAGACGGAGGCGGGGATCGTGCCCGACGATTGGCTGATATCCAGTCTTCAAGGCATTTGCCGCGAACCAATTACCTACGGCATCGTTCAGTGCGGCCCAAACATCATGGATGGCATTCCCTACGTTCGGGTGTCCGACATGGAGGCACCAGAGCTGGACGTTAGTCAGATGCTTCGGACTGCGCCCGCAATCGCAAATAGGTTCACACGCTCGACAGTGCAGGAGGGAGACCTTGTTTATGCCCTGCGAGGTCGACTTGGAGAGGTTCGCAAGGTCACTCGCGAGGTCGAGGGGGCAAACCTGACACAAGGAACGGCTCGAATAGCTCCAAAGCCAGCGGTATCTACTGACTACCTGTTCTGGGCGATGCGGAGCACCCGCTTGGTGAGGCAGGCAGAGTTGCAGGCCAAGGGAACGACCTTCCGTGAAATCACGCTAGCGGACTTGCGATGCCTCCATGTTCCACTACCGCCGACTCAGCCCGAACAGCACGCCATCGCTGCAGCGTTAAGCGATGTCGATGCGCTGCTGACCAAGCTGGACCGGCTCATTGCCAAGAAGCGCGACCTCAAGCAGGCCGCCATGCAGCAACTCCTCACCGGCCAAACGCGCCTCCCCGGCTTCAGCGAGGAGTGGGAGATGAAGAGGCTGGGGGACCACGTGACCTTTCTCCGCAACGGCGTCAACTCGCGCGCGGAGCTGCGAGCGGAAGGGCGCGTGAGATACCTTCACTATGGCAATGTGCACTCCTGCACGAATGTCTTCGTCTCGCCCGAGATGCTGCCGTCCCTGTCTGCGGAGAAGGCCGCATCGCTCGACCGGCTGTGCAACGGAGATCTGATCTTCGCGGACGCCTCCGAAGACGTAACCGGGGTCAGCAAGTCGGTCGAGATGCGAAACGTCGGTGAAACGGAAGTCGTTGCCGGGCTGCACACCATAGCGGCGCGTTTCGACAAGACAGTGCTCGCCGATGGCTTCAAGGGCTTCCTTCAGTTCTGCCAGCCCTTCGCGGCGCACCTTCGGCGCCTTGCCGCTGGGACCAAGGTCTATGCGACGAATCGCGCCCACGTCGCAAGTGTCGAAATGCGGCTGCCCTCCGTTGAAGAGCAAACCGCGATCGCCACCGTCCTCTCCGACATGGACGCCGAGATCGCCGCGCTCGAGCGGCGCCGGGCCAAGACCCGCGACCTCAAGCAGGCAATGATGCAGGAGCTGCTCACCGGCAGAACGCGCCTCGTATGACCTTGCGGGTCTTCGTCAGCAGCGTGCAGAAGGAACTCGCCGCCGAGCGGGCGGCGCTACGCGACTTCCTACGCGGCGACGCGTTGATGCGGCGCTTTTTCGACGCCTTTCTCTTCGAGGACGTGCCCGCCGCAGACCGCCGCGCCGACGCCGTCTACCTGGAAGAGGTCGAGCGCTGTGATCTGTACGTGGGTCTCTTCGGCGCCGAGTACGGCTTCGAGGACGCGGCTGGCGTCTCGCCCACCGAGCGCGAGCTCGATCTCGCCACGCGGTTGCACAAGCAGCGGCTGATCTTCGTGAAAGGCGGCGAGGAAGTCGCACGGCACCCCAAGATGCAAGCCCTCATCCGCCGCGTCGGCAGCGAGCTGATCCGCCGGCGCTTCACCACCGCACCCGAGCTCTTGGCCGCCGTCTACGCCGCCTTGGTGCAGCTCCTCGAGGAACGCGAGCTCATCCGCACCGGGCCGTTCGACGCCGCGCCGTGCCCCAAGGCCACGCTCGACGACCTCGATCCGGAGCGGATGGCGAAGTTCGTTCGCGAGGCGCGCGCGGCGCGCGGCTTCCCGCTGAGCGAAGCGGCGACTCCCGCGGAGCTGCTCACCCACCTCAACCTGCTCGACGCGGGGCGGCCCACCAACGCCGCCGTGCTGCTGTTCGGCCGGCAGCCGCAACGGTTCCTCATCTCCTCCGAGGTCAAGTGCGCCCACTTCCACGGCACCGAGGCCGCCAAGCCGATCCCGTCGTACCAGGTCTACAAGGGCACCGCCTTCGAGCTCGTGGACCAGGCGCTCGACTTCGTGCTCTCCAAGATCAACCTGAGCGTGGGCACGCGCGCCAAGGGCCCGCAGGCGCCGGTCGCCTACGAGATCCCTCGCGAAGTCGTGGCGGAGGCGATCGTCAACGCCGTGGCGCACCGCGACTACACGAGCAACGGCAGCGTGCAGGTGATGCTCTTCGCCGACCGCCTGGAGGTGTGGAACCCCGGCGCTCTACCTCCGGCGCTGACGCTCGAGAAGCTGCGGCAGCCGCACGGCTCGGTGCCGGCGAACCCGCTGCTCGCCGAGCCGCTCTACCTCACGCGGTACATCGAGCGCATGGGTACCGGCACGGGCGACATGATCCGCCGCTGCCGGGAAGCCGGCTTACCCGAGCCGGAGTTCGCCATCAGCGACGGCTTCGTGATCACCCTGCGCCGGCCGGTCGGTGGCAGTACCCGCCAAGATGCCGGGGAAGTCACCGCGGAAGTCACCACGGAAGTCACCGCGGAAGTCGCTCCCGAGCTTCGCCTGGCGCTCGCGCTCACCGGCGAGATGACGCGGCGCGAGCTGCAGGAGGCTCTGCACCTCCAGCACGACGAGCACTTCCGCCTTGCGTACCTCGCGCCGGCGCTCGACGCGGGGCTGGTGGAGATGACGATTCCCGACAAGCCCACCAGCCGGCTGCAGAAGTACCGGCTGACGGCGAAGGGCCGGGCGGCGCGGGACGCGTGGAAAGGTGGTCGAGCTTGAGCCCGCTGTCCACCCCGGGCCCGCCGGCGGCGCCTCGCTCCGAGCGCGAGACGCAGGATCGGATCGTCGCGCTGTTCACGGAGCTGACGCGTGAGGGCTGGCTCGGCTACCGCTATCTCGGCGATTGGCGCGAGCGTCCCGACAACCGCGGCATCGACGTCGCCCTGCTGCGCGACAGCCTGCGCTTCCGCGGCTACGGCGACGCTCACATCGCCGGTGCCCTGCAGAAGCTGCTCGCCGCCGCCGATGCCACCGGAGTCACTCTCTACCAGGCATCGCTCCGCGCCTACAAACTCCTGCGCTACGGCGTCGAGGTCCAGGTCGCCGCCGACAAACCGTTCGAGACCGTGCACCTGATCGACTGGCAGCAGCCGGAGAGGAACGACTTCGGGCTCGCCGAGGAGGTGACGCTCAAGGGCGGCCACGAGCGCCGCCCCGACCTCGTCCTCTATCTGAACGGCATCGCCATCGCGGTGATCGAGCTCAAGCGCAGCTCCGTGGAGGTGGGCGACGGCGTCCGCCAGCTCATCACCAACCAGGAGGCGATCTTCAACCTGCCTTTCTTCCCCACCGTGCAGCTCCTCCTAGCCGGCAACGACGCCCAGGGCCTGCGGTTCGGCACGGTGACCTCCCGCGAGGAGCACTTCGTGGCGTGGAAGGCGGCGCCGCCGGCGGAAGGCGCGCCCGTACCGCCCGGAGCGCTGCTCGACCGCCCGCTGGCCGAGCTGTGCGACAAGGCGACGATTCTGGATCTCCTGCGCAACTTCGTCGTCTTCGACAACGGCATCAAGAAGGTGCCGCGTCAGCACCAGCTCGCCGGGGTCAAGGCGGCGCAGGAACGCATCCGCCAGCGCGAGGGCGGCGTCATCTGGCACACCCAGGGCAGCGGCAAGAGCATCCTCATGGTGCTGCTTGCCAAGTGGCTGCTCGAGCACGACCCGCAGGCGCGCATCCTCATCGTCACCGACCGCGACGAGCTCGACAAGCAGATCGAAGGCGTGATGAAGAACGTTGGCGTGGTGGCCGCGGACGCGCCCAGTCCGCGCGTCACCTCGCGGGCGGAGCTCGTCACCAAGCTGGGGGCGACGCTGCCACGCCTGCTCTGCGCGTTGGTCCACAAGTTCGACCCGGCCGATCTCGACGGCCCGCCGCCGCCCGTCCACGGGCGCTTCTACGTCTTCGTCGACGAGTGCCACCGCACGCAGGGTGGCGACATGAACCGGCAGATGAAGCGCTGGCTCGAGGGAGCGATCTTCATCGGCTTCACCGGCACGCCGCTGCTGCGCCGGGACCGGCAGACCACGCGCGAGGTGTTCGGCACTTACATCCACACCTACAAGTTCCACGAGGCGGTCGCCGACAAGGTGGTGCTCGACCTCAAGTACGAGGCGCGCGACGTGCCGCAGCGCATCACCTTGCCCAGCGCGATCGAGGCCTACTTCGAGCGGAGAACGCGGGGCCTCAACAACTTCCAGAAGGCCGTGCTGCGCAAACGCTGGGCGACGATGCAGGAGCTGATGAGCGCCGGCGAACGCAAGCAGCGCATCCTGCACAGCATCCTCGAGGACTTCGACCTCAAGCCCCGCCTCAACAACGACCGCGGCACCGCCATCCTCGTGGCGGCGAGCATCTACGACGCCTGCCATTACTTCCGTCTGCTCCAGAACACCACGCTCGCGCCCTACAGCGGCATCGTCACCTCGTACGAGCCCAACCACAACGCGATCTCCAGAGAGCCCGCGAACAGCGACGAGCGCTACAAGTTCGACACCTACACGCAGCACGTCCTGAAGGACGGCCTAACCACGAAGAAGTACGAGGACGAGGTCAAGCGGCGGTTCGTCGAGGAGCCGGCGAACATGAAGCTGCTGGTGGTGGTGAGCAAGCTGCTCACCGGCTTCGACGCGCCGAGCTGCACCTATATCTACCTCGACAACGAGCTGCACGACCACAACCTCTTCCAGGCCATCTGCCGCACCAACCGGCTGGACGGCGAGGACAAGGACTACGGCTACATCGTCGACTTCAAGGAGCTGTTCAAGGACGTCCAGGAAGCGATCGCCGTTTACAGCTCCGATGAGCTCGACGTGGACCAGGGAAACGGCGGCAGCAACAACGTCGAGCTCAAGGACTGGCTGCGTGAAGGCAGGAAGCAGATCGATGTCGCCCGGGAAACGTTGCGCTATCTGTGCGAGCCGGTGCCGCCGCCCCGCGAGGTCGAACAATTCCTCCACTACTTCTGCGGCGATGCCGCGGATGCCGGGGCGTTGACGGAGACCGAGCCGCTGCGTACGACGTTCTACAAGGCGGTCGCAGCGTTCGTGCGGGCATTCGCCGACCTGGCACAGCACCTGGAGGAGGCTGGCTACACGGCAGGCGAGGCGGCTGCCCTCGAAGACGAGGTGAAGCTCTACAGCGACCTTCGGCAAGCCATCAAGAAGCATTCCGGCGAGGAGCTCGACATCAAGCCCTACGAGGCCGACATGAGGCACCTGCTCAACACCTACGTGCAGGCGGACCCCGCCGAGAGCCTCGGCGACCTCGACTCCCTTTCGCTCACCGAGCTCATCGTCGAGACCGGCGTCCACGATGCCATCGCCCGCAAGCTCAACGCGAAGGGTCTGCTCAACCGCAACGCCATCGCCGAAGGGATCATCAACAACCTGCGGAAGACCATCGTCCGCGAGCGGCTGACCGACCCGCGCTTCTACGAGCAAATGTCGAAGCTGCTGCAGGACCTGATCCGCCAGAGCCGCGACGAGGCAGTCGCCTACGAGCAGTTCCTGGAGGCGGCGGAAGCTCTCGCCCGGCGCCTGGCCGAGAAGCACAGCGTCGCCGGCGTCCCTGCGATGTTGCATGGGCATGCGGAGGCGATCGTCATCTTCCGCAATCTGCCCGCGATCACTGCCGGCGGAACGAGCCTCGTCAAAGAGGGCGGACCGGTCGGAGAGGGGGAACGCGCTCTCCTTGCCCTCCGCATCGACCGCGCGATGCGAGAGAACGCGCCGGCTGGCTGGCGGGGTGACCCCGCTCGCGAGGCGCAGGTGCTCAATGCACTCTTCCCGCTGCTCGGGCGAGACCGCGACACCACGCGCGCGGTTTTCGAAATCGTCAAGCAACAACAGGGGTACGCGTGAAGGAGAGCACGATTCGGCTGGGCGAGATCGAGATCGCCTGGACCCGGAAGGCGGTAAAGCACGCGTACCTCTCCGTCCACCCACCGGCCGGGCGGGTGACGCTCGTCGCCCCGCTGGGCACTCGCCTGGAAGTGGCGCGCGCTTTCGCGGTCAACAAGCTGGCGTGGATCCGAGAACAGCGGGCGATGCTGCGGGGTCAAGCCAGAGAGGGCCCGCGACGGTTCGTCGAGCGAGAGACGCACCATGTATGGGGACGCCGATACTTGCTGACGATTCGATACCTCGAGACCAAGCCGACCGTCGTGCGCGACGCTCGCCGGATCACGCTGACGGTACGACCTGGTGCGGACGCCGCGAAGCGGGCGCAGATCATCCACGACTGGCACAAGTCCCTGCTCCACGATGCGGTGCCCTCTCTCATCGCCAAGTGGGAACGCAGGCTCGCACTGCGCGTCGAGGGCTACTTCCTTCAGCGCATGAAAACCAAGTGGGGAAGCTGCAATCCGAGGCGGGCTCACATTCGTCTGAACACGGAGCTGGTGAAGAAGCCTCCTGACCTGCTCGAGTACGTGATCGTTCACGAGATGATGCACCTGGTGGAACCCTCACACTCAGACGCCTTCCTGGACCTCCTGTCGCGGCATGTGCCGTCGTGGCGGGAGGCTCGCGCGGAGTTGAACGAGTTGCCGCTAGGGTCCGTGCAGTGGTTCGCCGGAAAGCACCGTTCGGCATTCGTCGGCAGTCGCCACAAGACTGTGCCGGCTCGCTGAGCGTTCCTCGCAACCGCAACTCGCTTCGTTTCAGAAGCCGCCATGCCGCTCGTGTTAGCGTCCGCGCCGGATGCCTGACAGCAGCTCCGGTTTGGCTCCTCGCAGCACCGGCGCGGGCCTCGTCCGCGCCGTCGGCTTCTGGGGCCTGGTGGCGATGTGCATCAACGCCGTCGTCGGCAGCGGTGTCTTTCTCCTCCCGCGCGAGACGTACGAGTTGCTCGGGCCGTTCTCGCTGTGGGCGCCGGTGCTCTTCGCGGTGCCGGTGTTCGTGCTGGTGCTCTGCGTCGCCGCGGCGGCCAGCCACTTCCAGGAGCCGGGCGGTGCGTTCCTCTACGCGCGCACGGCGTTCGGCGACTTCGTCGGCTTCGAGACCGGGTGGATGAACTGGCTGGCGCGGCTCACCTCTCTCGCCGCTCTCGCCAACGGCTTCGTCGTCTCGTTGGCGCGGCTCTGGCCGGCGGCGGCCGCGCCCGGCACGCGGGCCGCGCTGCTCATCGTCACCATCGGCGGGCTGGGCGTCGTCCACGCCGTCGGTGTGCGCTACGGCGCCGGCACGATCTACGCGTTCACGGCCGGCAAGGTGATCCCGCTCGTGATCTTCATCGTCATCGCGCTCGCGATGATGCCGAGCAATCCCATTCCAGCTTCGCTCACGCTGCCCGGCCCCGGCACGCACTGGAGCGAGGCCGCCCTCTTCATGCTCTTCGCCTACGCCGGCTTCGAGAACATGGGCGTGCCGGCCGGCGAGTACAAGGACCCGCGCCGCGACCTGCCGCTGGCGCTGCTCGTCGGCACCCTCTGCATCGCGATGCTCTACGCGCTGACGCAGCTCGCGGCGATGGCGGTGCTGCCCGACCTCGGCACCTCGCAGACGCCGATCGCCGACGCCGCCGGCGTGCTGCTCGGGCCGTGGGGCGCGGTGCTCGTCACCGTCGGCGCGCTGCTGTCGATGATGGGCACCAACTCGGGCACGGTGCTCGAGGGCTCGCGCATGCTCTACGCGCTGTCCATCGGGCGGCCGAGCTACCGCTGGATCAGCCGCGTGCACGAGCGCTTCCGCACGCCGCTCGTCGCCATCGCCGTGCACGTGGCCATCGCCATCCCGATGGCGATCGCCGGCAGCTTCGCCAAGCTGGCGTTGCTGTCGACGGTGGCGCGCATGACGACCTACCTCGTCACTTGCGCCGCGGTGCCGCGGCTCAGGAAGCGCGGCGACGGCACGTTCCGCATCCCGCTCGCGGTGGCGATCCTCGGCATCACCATCTCGGTGCTGCTCTTCGCGACGCTGCACTGGGTGAACTTGTTGGCGGCCGTCCTGGCGATCGCGCTCGGCGCACTGCTCTACTTAGTCGGCGGCAATCGGGGCGTCGAGGCCGCATGACGCATCGTCGAATCACCGCCGCGCAGCGCCTCGCGCTCGCCACCGCTTTCGCCGGCGCGCTGCTGGCGATCGGTTGCGCCGGACGCAACGCGCGATCCGCCGCGCCGCCACCCGCGCCCACTCCGACGCCGCTGCCGCAAGCCACCGACGCCGAGCGCGGCGTGCTTCCCGACAGCGCGCTGCTCCGCCAGATGCTCGAAGCCGACGAGTCGCTGCGCCCGATGCTGGCCGACGCGCCGCGCCACCGCCTGCAGGTCGTGCTCGGCGTCGTCGAGGCACGACCGGGCGCACGCCCCATCCTGGTGCAACACGGCTTCCGCGCCGGCGCCGAGTACGTCTACCCGGCGAGCTCGGTGAAGCTCTTCGCCGCCGTCGCCGCGCTCGAGCGCCTGGCCGAGCTGCGGCGCGAGAGCGGGCTCGCCATCGACTTCGACACGCCGCTCGTCTACCAGCCGCTGTTCGCAGGCGATCAGGTCGAAGACAAGGACCCGTCGAACCTCGCCGGCGGCAAGATCACCGTCGCGCAGGAGATCCGCAAGATCTTCCTGGTCTCCGACAACGCTGCCTTCAATCACCTCTACGAGCTGGTCGGGCCCGATCGCATCAACGCCAGCGCCGAGCGCGCCGGGCTGCCCGGCGTGCGCATCGTGCACCGCCTCTCGGAGCCGCACACGGCGGAAGAGAACCTGCGCACGCCGCGCATCGACTTCGCCGACAAGCGCTTCACCTGGTCACTGCCCGAGCGCACGGCCCAGCCGCTGCCGCCGGCGCCGGACATGCCGGGCTTGCGCGTCGGCGACGCCTACCTCGACGGCGAAAAACGCGTCGAAGGGCCGCTCGACTTCGCGGCGAAGAACCGCGCGCCGCTGGCGGTGCTGCAGCGCGCGCTCTGCATGGTAGTGCGCCCCGACGTCGACTGCGGCGGCCCGGGCTTCGCGTTGAGCGAGGCCGACCGCGAGCTGCTGCTGCGCGCCATGCGGCGGCTGCCGCGCGAGTCGGTGAACCCGCGCGTCAGCCGCGAGGACCACCCGGACGCCTACGTCAAGTTCCTGCTCCCCGGCCTGCGCCGCGTCATGCCTGCCGTGCGCGTCTACGACAAGAGCGGCCAGGCCTACGGCTTCACGCTCGACAACGCCTGGGTCGTCGACGCCGGCACCAACAAGTCGTTCTTCCTCGCCGCGGCGCTCTACACCAACCAGGACGGCGTGCTCAACGACGACCTCTACGACTACGACACCGTCGCGCTGCCGACCCTCGCCGACGTCGCCGAGGCGGTGGCGCGCGGCATGGCGGCTCGCTAGGCTCCGCTGCATGGCGAGGGAGCGACTCAGCCGCCGCCGCTTCGGCCAGCTCCTCGCGCTCGGCGGCGCCGCGGCCGCCGCGTCGCCGGTCACCGCCTGTGCCTCGATGCGCGCTCCCGCAGCCGCGCCGGCGGTCGCCGCGCCGCGAACGAAGGGACGCCCTCCGCTCCTCAAGCCGCGCCACCTCTCCGAAGGCGACACCGTCGGCCTCATCCTCCCTGCCTCGCAGGCGTTCGAGGCGAGCACCGTCGACCTCGCCGTCGACCAGCTCGGCGCGATGGGCTTCCACGTCAAGGTCGGCGCGCACGCGAAGAGCAAGCACGGCTACCTCGCCGGCACCGACGCCGAACGCGCCGCCGACCTGATGGCGGCGTTCACCGACCCCGAGGTCGCCGCCGTCGTCTGCTTCAAGGGCGGCTGGGGCACGCCGCGCATCCTGCCGCTGCTCGACTTCGCCGCTATCCGCGCCAATCCCAAACCGTTCGTCGGCTACAGCGACGTCACCGCGCTGCTCAACGCCATCCACCAGGAGACCGGCCTCGTCACCTTCCACGGTCCCATGGCCGGCTCCAACCTGCGCCCCTTCAACCGCGAAGGCCTGCACCGCGCCCTGATGTCGACCGAGCCCATCGGCACGCTCTCGAACCCGCCGAAAGACGACGACGAGCTGGTGCCGCGCAGCTACCGCATCGTCACCCTCACGCCGGGCCAGGCCACCGGCCGCGTCGTCGGCGGCAACCTCACGCTCGTCGCCGCCCTCATGGGCACGCCTTGGGAGGTCGACACCGACGGCGCCATCCTGCTCCTCGAAGACGTCGAGGAAGAGCTCTACCGCATCGACCGCCTCCTCACCCAGCTCGCCCTGGGCGGCAAGCTCGCCGCCGCCAAAGCCATCGCTTTCGGCTACTGCACCGACTGCACCGTCGAAGGCCCGAGCCTGAGCCTCGAAGAGCTTCTCGCCGACCACATCGGCCGCCTCGGTATTCCCGCGATCGCCGGCCTCGCCTTCGGCCACCGCGAGAAGGTGCTGACGATCCCGATCGGCCTCACGGGAACGCTCGATGCAACTGCCGGGACTTTGAGCTTCGACGAAGCCGCCGTCACCTGACACCAGCTTCGATCGGCCCGCTCGAAGCCCAAGCGCGCGATTGAGCACCATCCGCGGTTGCGCTCGGCGGCGCCGCCAACGGGGCGCGCCGGTCGGAGGGCTCCCACCGCGCGCAGCGAAGCGAGCACGGTGGGATACCGACCGGCAGGCGGGGACCACGAAGGCGGCGCCGCCGAAATGCGCAACCGCCTCAGGTCGACGCGCTCTCGCGCTGGCGATGACGCCGAACTTCGTCGATAATCCCGCCACGTGATCCGACGGTCCTCCGCGATTGCCTTCTCACTCATCGTGGTGTGCGCGGTCGCGCTGCGCGCGGACATCTCCGGTTTCGTCCTCGACAGCACCACGAGCACCGGCATCGCCGGCGCCCGCGTCCACGTTCGCGCCGACCTGTCGACCTCCGTCTTCACCCAAGCCGACGGCAGCTTCACGCTCGCCGTCGATCCCCTGGTGCCCATCGAGATCGCCGCCTCGGTGCCCTACAACCGCGCCGCGGCGATCAACTACCTGATCGCCGGCAACTTCGCCAGCAACGGCGACACCGGCGTCAACATCTTCCTCGACCGCCTGCCCACCGCCGAAGACCCCGATTACGTGCCCGCCTCGGCCGCCAAGAACTGCGGCACCTGCCACACGCCGGTCTACCCGCAGTGGGCCGGCTCCAACCACGCCGGCACGGCGCGCAACGCCTGGGTGATGGACCTCTACTCGGGCAACGGCACCGCCGGCGGCAACAACGGCTACGTCTTCCGCGACACCCACGCCGCCGGCGAGACCGGCTTCTGCTCCGCCTGCCACGCGCCGATGGCCGAGGTGCGCGACCCCGGCAACGTCTACCTCGACGAGGTGAGCGAGAAGGGCGCGCTCGAAGGCGTCAACTGCGTCACCTGCCACCAGCTCGACTCGGTCGACGGCAGCCCCGCTCACTTGAACGACCTCCACCTGCTCGGCAAGGCCACCTACCGCTTCCCCGCGGGCCAGGGCTCGCCCGACCAGTTCGTGTGGGGACCGCTGAGCGACGTCACCTTCAAGGGGATGCGCGCCTCGCACTCGCCGCTCCACAAGGAGTCGCTGCTCTGCGCCTCCTGCCACCAATACAACCGCCCCGGCAACGGCGTCGCCGGCCAGCACACCTACACCGAGTGGCTGGCGTCGTCGTACGCGGTGCCGGGGCCGAGCTATCGCACCTGCCAGGACTGCCACATGCCGCCGGCCACGGACGGCATCGGGCGGCTCTGCATCTTCCTCGACTCTGACCGGCCGGGCGACCAGCGGCGCCAGCACACCTTCATCGGCTCGACGCCGGAGATGCTGCAGAACAACATCTCGCTCTTGGCGAGCGCGTCGGAGGTCGGACCAGGCCGCATCCGCGTCAGCGCCGACGTCGAGAACTTCGGCGCCGGCCACTCCTTCCCCACCGGCGTGGCGATCCGCAACGCGCTGCTCGTCGTCACCGCCACCTGGAACGGCCAGGAGCTCCCCCAGGCCGCCGGCCCGACGATCCCGTTCTGGGGCAGCGACGACGTGCCCGGCGACCAGCCGGGCGACTACGCGGGGCACGCCGGCAAGGGCTTCGCGAAGGTGCTCGAGGGCCGCATCGACGGCGCAGGCCCGACGGTGCGGCCGGTGCTCTTCATCGACGCCGAGAACGTCTTCTCCGACACCGAGATCCCGTCGGGCGCCACCGACAACACGACGGTCGAGTTCCAACTACCGCCCGAAGCGCCGGCGGGCGCCGTCGTCGACGTCGAAGCGAAGCTGCTCTACCGCCGCGCCTTCCGTGCCCTGCAAGTCACCAAGGGCTGGACGCAGAGCGCGCACGGCGGCCCGATCGAGATCGAGGTGGCGCGGCGAACGCTGCAGGTCAAGTCGCAGGGCGGCGCGGCCACCGACGTGCCCGCGGCAGGCACGGCCGGTCTGCTCGCGCTGGCGATCACCCTGGCTGCCGCCGGGGCCTGGCTGGTAGCCCGCCGCCGTTAGGCCGCTTCTAGGGCGCAGGCTCAGGCGCCTGCTCGACCGCGCGGGCTTCCGCCACCAGCTGCTGAATCGCCTCGGCCTGGAAGCCGCGAATCACACGCGAACCGCGCACGAGCACCGGCACACGGGTGGTGCCGGTGAGCCGCAGGAGCTCATCGTCGGCGCCCGGCGTGTGCTCGGTGTCCTTCTCGATAAAGCTGACTCCGAGGAACGCCAGCAACTGGCGCTCCTTCTTGCACCAGGGGCACCAGCTGGTGCCATAGAGAACGAATTGCGCCCGCGATGCCCCGGCCTTGGCAGCGGCGATCGCCGCCGGGTCGGCGCTGGCGACGTCGCCGTCGTGCAGCACGAGGACGGCGGGTGCGCCGGTGGCGCGCGCCCTCTTCAACGACGCCGCGGCGGCGGCGATCGGCGACGATGCGGCGCCTTCCGCGGCGGCGGACATCTTGCCCTTCGCATCGTCGGCGGCCGCGCGCTTGACGGCTTCGGCGGTCGCCGCGTTGCTGGCGTCGACGTCGACGTCGACGAGCCGCAGCGTGCGCAACGCGTCCGCCTCGTCGTGGAACCGCACCACCTTGCCATCGACGCTCCAAGGACCACGCGTCACCAAGCTGGTGCCGTCGCGGGTCACCAGCACGTCGGCGCGGGCGGCGCCGGCGATGAGCATGAGGGCGGCGCAGGCGGCGAGCGGAGCTCGGCGGAGCCGGCGCCCACAGCCGGCCGCCTGCCACGCGCGGCGATCACCCTCGTCCCAGCTCACGGTGAATGGAAGCAGCCTACACCCACCGCCGCCCCGCCGCCAAGTGACGATGACGGCCTGCGTTAGACTGCCGCCCAGCATGGGCAGCCACGACATCGAACGCGAGCTCGACGCCGAACGGCTGCGCCAGTTCACGCGCAAGCTGCTCACCGATCTGCGCGCCATCGAGCGGATGCTCGAGGGCGGCGCCATCGAGTCGGGCGTGCGCCGGATCGGTGCCGAGCAGGAGCTGTTCCTCGTCAATCAGCGCTGGGGCGCGGCGAACAACAACCTCGAGATCCTCGCCGACTTGGCCGACGACGACCACTTCACCACCGAGCTCGGCCGCTTCAACCTCGAGTTCAACCTCGACCCCATGATGTGGGGCGGCAACTGCCTGTCGCGGATGGAGGGACAGCTCGTCACGCTGCTCGACCGCGTGCGCGAGGCGGCCGGCAAGCACGGCACCAGCGTGGTGATGACCGGCATCCTGCCGACGCTCGAGAAGGCGGACCTGACGCTCGACAACATGACGCCCAAGCCGCGCTACTTCGCCCTCAACGAGGCGATGACGCGGCTGCGCGGCGGTGCCTACATCTTCCACCTTAAGGGTCAGGACGAGCTCAAGCTCAGCCACGACTCGGTGATGCTGGAGGCGTGCAACACCAGCTTCCAGGTGCACTTCCAGACCGGGCCCGAGGAGTTCGCGCGGCTCTACAACATCGCGCAGGCGGTGGCGGCGCCGGTGCTCGCGGCAGCCACCAACTCGCCGCTGCTCTTCGGCAAACGCTTGTGGCGCGAGACGCGCATCGCGCTCTTCCAGCAGTCGGTCGACACGCGGGCCACGGGAGCGACCTCGCACTTGCGCGAGCAGAGCCCGCGCGTGCGCTTCGGCCGTGGCTGGGTCGACGAGTCGGTGATGGAGATCTTCCAGGAGGACGTCTCGCGCTTCCGCGTGCTGCTCGCGGCCGACGTCGAAGAGGATCCGTTCCATGTCCTCGCCAAGGGCGGTGTGCCGACGCTGCAGGCGCTGCGGCTCTTCAACGGCACCATCTACCGCTGGAACCGGCCCTGCTACGGCATCTCCGAAGGCAAGCCGCACCTGCGCATCGAGAACCGCGTGCTGCCGGCGGGGCCGTCGATCGTCGACGAAGTCGCCAACGCCGCCTTCTGGCTCGGCCTGATGAGCGCCGTCTACGAGCAGCACCGCGACATCCGCCAAGTGCTTCAGTTCGACCAGGTGAAGGAGAACTTCGTCGCCGCGGCGCGGCTCGGCCTCGGCGCCCACCTCTGGTGGGTGGGGCACAAGGACGTGCCGGCGCGCGAGCTGCTGCTCGAGGAGCTCATCCCGCTGGCGCGGCACGGGCTGGAGCTGGGGAACCTCGACTCGGCGGACATCGACCGCTACCTCGGCGTGCTCGCCGAGCGCGTCGAAGCCGGCAAGAGCGGCAGCCAGTGGCTGCTCGACTCCTACACCGCGTCGCGCGACCAGGGCACGCGCGCCGAGCGGCTCGCCTCACTGGTGGCGGCGACGGTGTCGCGCCAGCGCGACGGCGCGCCGGTACACGAGTGGCCGCTGGCGGCGATCGAGGAGACCGGCGGCGGGCCGGCGCACTATCTCCAAGTGGGCCAGTTCATGACCACCGATCTCTTCACCGTCAACGCCGACGAGCTCGTCGACCTCGCGGCATCGATGATGGACTGGCGCAAGATCCGCCACGTGCCGGTCGAGGACGCGCAGCACCAGCTCGTCGGGCTGGTGACGCACCGCACCATCCTGCGCCTCGTGGCGCGCGACCCCGGAGCGTTGGGCGGCAAGTCGGTGCCGGTGTCGCAGATCATGGAACGCAACCTCATCACCTGCGCGCCCAACACGTCGACGCTCGAGGCGATCAACCTCATGCGCCTCCACAAGGTCGGCTGCCTGCCGGTCGTCGACCACGGCAAGCTCGTCGGCATCGTCACCGAGCGCGACTTCATGAACGTCGCCGGGCAGCTCCTCGAAGCGGTGATGCAGGGCCGTGCGGCCGAAGTGCGGCCGCGGCCGGGCGAGTACGCCCGCGAGGGGACCGACGACTGACGCGCTTGCGCCGATGATCGATGAGCTATCGCCGGTGCCCGGCGTGCTAGCATTTTGACAGCATCATGGCCACGCTGACGATTCGCAACCTGGATGAGGATTTAGTGGAGCGGCTGAAGGGCGCTGCCGCGCGCCGGGGTCGATCGATGGAGCAGGAGGTCCGCGAGCTCCTCGAACAGCGCTATGCCGATCGCCAGGAAGTGCTCGCCCGTATCGAGGAGAGCTGGCGGCAACACCCCAAGGCTACGAAGGAGGAGATTACTTCCTGGATAGCCGAGGGTCGCGAGTAGCGTGGTCGTCGACACGATGGTGGTGGCCTTCGCCCTGATCGGCGAGGCCGACCTCCATCAGCAAGCCGTTCGTGTCCTCGGCAGTAGAGACGAGCTCTGGGCGCCGGAATCGCTCCGCGCCGAGCTGGTCAACGTGCTCTGGCTCTGGGTCCGCCACCGTGGCATCTCACCCGAGAGCGCGCGCACAGCGCTGCGGAATGCGGAGAGCCTGCTCACTGGTTTCGTGCCGATCGCCGAGCTTTGGGAGTCGGCGCTCGATCTCGCGCTAGCGCGGGACCATTCGCCCTACGACACACTGTTCGTTGCGTTGGCCCGGAAGCAAGGAACGACCGTCGTGACCGACGACGGAACCCTGCTGCGACGCTTTCCAGAATGGACAACCCCGCTCGCGTATTGACGAGCGCGATTCTCACGAGATCAAGTGAAAGACATCCTCGTCGGCATCTCCGCCGGCAGGCTCACGTTCAACTTGTCGCCCACGCTCACACCCCGAACTGCCGCAGGTGGTGGTCGAGGTGCTTGCCCATCATGACACCCCACTCGGTGCCGGTCATGCGGCCGAAGAAGGAGTGGGTGCAGGCGGCGGCGTGGTCGGGGCCGAGCTCGACGAAGCGCGCGGCTAGCGCCTGCAGGCGTGCCTTCTCCTTCGCGAAGTCGCGGTCGTCGCGGATGACGAAGGTGGGGTCGGTGGGCGAGTTCTGCGGAAAGGGCGCGGCGCCGAGGAACTTCTTGCGCACCAGCGGGCCGAAGAGGCGGCCGATCAGAATCTGCTTCTTGGGCTGGTCGCCGTTGGCCACCTCGAGCGCGTTGGCGCAATGGGCGAGCATCTGCGCCGGCGACATCTTGCCCCACTGGCGCGGGCTGTCGGGAGTCAGACGGTCGAGGCGGTCGAGCAGCTCGCGGCGCGCCGCGGCGTCGAAGAGGTCGTACATAGTCGAGGCCTCCGCGGTAGGTGTCGGCGAGTCTAGATCAAGGCCGTCGCGGTGACGCGCGGCGAGCTCAGCAACATGGCGCAAGGATGGCCCATGCCCTTTCAGCCGCTCGGCAGCTTCGCGCCGACGATTCGTTCCCAATTGGGCGGATCGGTGGCGCCTTCGGTGGAGAGCAGCACCACGCGTGTCGTAGTCGAGAGACCCGCACGCTCGCGCTCCTCGTCGTCGCCCGCCAGCTCCAGCAGCCCCGCCGCGCCGGCGGCGCCCGTCTCGCCGGCGACGATGCCCTCCGCGGCGAGCGCGCGCATGGCTTCCATGGCGCGCTCGTCCGAGACGATGACGATCCCGTAGAGGCCGCGGCGCACCCATGGCCACGAGACCGCTGAAGCGGTGCCGCAGTTGAGCCCCGCCATCAGCGAGTGCTGGCGGCCGGGCAGCGTGACGATCTCGCCGGCGGCGATCGCGGCGGCCACGCAGGCGGCTTCGGTGGGCTCGACGCCGACGATGCGGATGGCGCCGCGCAGCTCGGCGCGTTTCATCGCCACGACCGCGGCCTGAGCCAGCGCGCCGACGCCGACCTGCACGAGCAGCAGGTCGGGCGGCCACTCGCCGGCGGCGCGGAGCTGCTCCTCGGTCTCCCAGAAGAGCGTCGCGTAGCCTTCGACGACCAGCTCCGACAACCGCTCGTGGCCGGGCAGCGAGGTGTCCTGCAGCAGCAGGCCGCCGATCTCGCGGGCGACGGCGTCGGCGCGCGCGACGCAGTCGTCGTAGCCGCCGTCGACCTCTTCGACGGCGGCGCCCTCACCGGCGATGGCGGCGATGCGCGCCGGCGCGGCGCCGGCCGGCAGGAAGATGCGGGCCGGCAGCTCGAGCAGCGCGGCGATGCGCGCCACGGCGCGCCCATGGTTGCCGTCGGTGGCGGCGACGAGCGGCGGCGAGCCGCCGAGCCGCGTGCGCAGCGCCGCGAAATCGCCGGCGAGCTCGGGTGCCCCGAGCCGCTGCGCGAGCGTGTTCGCGGCCGCCCACGAAGCCCCGAGGATCTTGAACGCCGGCAGCCCCAACCGCGCGCCCTCGTCCTTGAGCCACACCCGCGCCACACCGCACCGCGCCGCCAGTGCCGGCAGCTCGCGCAGCGGCGTCGGTGCGTAGCCGGGCAGCCGGCGATGGAAGGGCAGCGGCGCGCGCGACGGCGCGGCGTCGGCGAGGATGGCCTCGGCGCGCCGATTGACCAGCAGCGGCACACGACGAGCGTACGCGATTCCCAGCGGCCAACGTCCACTCGCGCCCGTGGAAGAATCCGCGCCTCATGAGCGATCTGCCGCGCACGCGCGACGCGCTCCTGCGCGGCATCGAGCAGGGACTGCATCCGGCGGCGCAGCTCTACGTCTCACGCGGCGGCGCGCCGGTCGCGGAGCTGGCCCTCGGCGAGGCGCGGCCGGACGTACCGATGCAGCCCGACACGCTGATGCTGTGGCTGTCGTCGACGAAACCGGTGGCGGCGGTGGCGATCGGCCAGCTCTGGGAGCGCGGGCTGCTGGCGCTCGACGATCCGATCGCGCACCACGTGCCCGAGTTCGCGCAGAACGGCAAGGACGCGGTCACCATCCGCCACGCGCTCACCCACACCGGCGGCTTCCGCTTGCCGCAGGTGGGCTGGCCGGCAGTGTCGTGGGAGGAGACGATCGCGCGCGTCTTTGCGGCGCGGCTGGAGCCGCGCTGGGTGCCGGGCGAGAAGGCCGGCTACCACATGTCGTCGTCGTGGTTCGCGCTCGGCGAGGTGGTGCGCCGGCTCGACGGCCGGCCCTTCGAGATCTATGCACGCGAGGAGATCTTCCTGCCGCTCGGCATGGACGATTGCTGGATCGGCATGCCTGCCGAGCGCTATCGCGGCTACATGACCGCCGGCCGGCTCGCCCAGCCGTGGAACACCGAAGCGCGCGAGCCGCGGCCGCATTTCTGGGACGAGGAGCTGCACGTGACGCGCTGCTCGCCCGGCGGCAACGGCTGGGGGCCGATGCGCCAGCTCGGCCGCTTCTACGAGATGCTGCTCGCCGGCGGCGCGCTCGAAGGGCGCCGCGTGCTGCAGCCGCAGACCGTCGAGGCGCTGCTCGCGCGCCACCGCGTCGGCATGGTCGACCACACCTTCCGGCAGGTGATGGACTGGGGGCTGGGCTTCATCCCCAACAGCCGGCCGGGGCTCGTCGAGACCTTCGGCGCGTTTCGACAGCTCCAGGCCGGCGCGGCACCGAGCGCCGCACGAGCCACCGATGCGGCACCGTCACCGCCTGCCGACGTCGAGCTCCCCTACCACTACGGCCCGCACGCCTCGCGCCGCGCCGTCGGCCACAGCGGCTATCGCTCCTCCACTGCCTTCCTCGACCCGCCGCACGGCCTCGTCGTCGCTCTCGCCGTCACCGGCACGCCGTCCGACGAAGCGCACGCGGCACGGTTCCGCGAGGTGCTTGCCGCGATCTACGAGGACCTCGAGCTCGCGACGGCTCCGCAGCCCTAGCGAGAAAGGACCGCGGCCGCGATGAGGCTCAGCGCCCGCGGCGTGGCTCGGTCTGCAGCGCGGGCCGGTCGCTCCGGCGGCGGTCCTTGCCGGTGCGGCGGTCGCGGCGCGGGACGTCGGCCGGCTGCGGCTCGACGCCCAAGATCGCCGGCTCCGGCTCGACCGCCCGCGCGACGAAGCGGCGCGTGCCTTCGGCGGGCGCGACCACGGACTGCAGCAGCGCCTCGGCCCAGACGTCGTCGACGTCCTTGGCGAGCACGATGCGCAAGCCGGTGCGCACGTCCTCGGGCAGGTCGGTGAGGTCCTTCTTGTTGCCGAAGGGCAGCACGACGGTCTTGATGCGGGCGCGGTGCGCCGCGAGCACCTTCTCCTTGATGCCGCCCACGGAGAGGATGCGGCCGCGCAGCGTCAGCTCGCCCGTCATCGCCACGTCGTGGCGCACGGGGCGGCCCGACAGCAGCGAAGCGAGACAGGTCGCCACCGCCACGCCAGCCGAAGGCCCGTCCTTCGGAATGGCACCCGCCGGAAAGTGGATGTGCACGTCGTGCGAGGCGAAGGCGCCGTCCGGGATCTCGAGGTCGCGCGCCCGCGAGCGGACGTACGAGTAGGCGGTCTGCACCGACTCGCGCATGACGTCGCCGAGGTGGCCGGTGATCTCTACCTTGCCGTGGCCCGACATCCGCGCCGCTTCGATGAAGAGGATCTCGCCGCCGGCGCCCGTCCACGCGAGACCGGTCGCGAGCCCGAGCTCCGGGCTGCGCGCCGCGAACTCTTGCTCGTAGAGTACGGGGCCGAGGAAGCGCTCGACGTCGTCGGCGTCGAGGCGCTTCTTCGCCGGCACGTCTCCGGCCGCGCGCTGCCGCGCCACCTTGCGGCAGATGGCGGCGATGCGGCGGTGGAGGTCGCGCACGCCCGCCTCGTTGGTGTAGCAGCGGACGATGCGCTGCAGCGCCGCCGCCGTCGGCTGCAGCGAGCCGGCTTCGAGGCCGTGTTCCTCGAGCGCTTCGGGAAGGATGTGGCGCCGCGCGATCTCCAGCTTCTCGTCCTCGGTGTAGCCGGCGAGCGTGAGCACTTCCAGCCGGTCGCGCAGCGGCGACGGGATGGTGTCGAGCCGGTTGGCGGTGGCGATGAACAGCGTCTCCGAGAGGTCGAACGGCACACCGAGGTAGCGGTCGAGGAACGCGTGGTTCTGTTCGGGGTCGAGAACCTCGAGCAGCGCCGCCGCCGGGTCGCCGCGGTAGTTGCTGTCGATCTTGTCGATCTCGTCGAGCAGGATGAGCGGGTTCTTCGAGCCGACGCGCTGGTAGGCGGCGATGAGCTTGCCCGGCATGGCGCCGACGTAGGTCTTGCGGTGGCCGCGGATCTCGCTCTCGTCGTTCAAGCCGCCCAGCGGCAGCGGGATGAAGCGGCGCCCGAGCGCCTCGGCGATCGAGCGCGCCAGCGACGTCTTGCCGGTGCCCGGCGGCCCGACCAGGCAGAGGATCGGCCCGGCGAGCTTGCCCTTGAGCTTGGCGACGGCGAGGTACTCGAGGACCCGCTGCTTCACTTCGGAGACCGCGTGGTGGTTGCGGTCGAGCGTGCGCTCCACCTTCTGCAGGGTGAGGCTGTCCTTGGTGCGGTCCATCCACGGCAGCGCGAAGACGGTCTCGAAGTAGCTGTGCAGCACCGGGTACTCGGCTGACTGCTCGGAGAGCACGGCGAGGCGGCTGCACTCGTTGCGCAGCACGCGCTTGCTCTCGTCGTCGACAGGGAGGTGCTCGATGCGCTCGCGGAACTGCTCGGCCTCGCGTTCCGGGCCGCGGTCGTCGCCGAGCGTCGAGCGGATGATGCGCAATTGTTCGCGCAACAAGTACTCGCGCTTCTTCTCCTCGATCTCGGTCTTGACGCGCGACTGGATGTCGCGGTCGACGGCGACGCGCGCCACCTCCTGTTCGATCAAGTCGAAGATGAGCTGCAGCCGCTCGCCGGGGTTGACCATCTCGACGAGCCGCTGCTTCTCCTCCACCGGCACGTTGAGGTAGGTGGCGAGCAGGTCGGAGAAGACGTCCGGGCCCGCCTCGACGTTCATGCGTAGCAGCTCGACCGTCTCGCGGTTGTAGCGGTCGTCGGCGGAGGCGAGGGCTTGGAAGGCGTCAAGCGCCTTGCTGATCAGCACGTCGAGCTCGAGGCGCGGCGGCAGGCGGCGCGGCGCCGGCCGGCGCACGCGGCCGACGAAGTAGGGATCGGTGTGCAGCAGCGCCTCGAGCTGCACCCGTTCGCGGCCATGGAGGAAGAGCTGCTGGCGGTCCTCCCCCAGGCGCAGCACCTGCACCACCTCGGCGAGCACGCCCACCTCGGCGAAGTCGGTGAGCGCGGCGGGCTCGAGCTCGCCGCTGCGCGCGCCGAAGATGGCGACCAGGGTCGTGCCCGTGGGCAGCGCCTCGACCATGCGCAGGCTGCGGTCGGTGGCGACCTGCAGGCCGATGACGCCCGAGGGGAAGAGCACCGCCGAACGCAGCACGAGGATCGGCAGCGCCTCGGGCAGGTCCGGAAGCGCGGGCTCGGGCTCGGCGGCGTCGGGACGCTCTTCCATGCGCGGTGCGCTGGACTTACAGCGAGAGGATTCTTTCACGGGCGGCGTTGGCCTTGACCCGACCCGCGAAATCCTATAGCTTTACAGCATAGCGCAGTTCGACGGCAAGTAGCTGGACACCAAGAGGGACGCGTCCGCGATGGAGCGATCCGCAGGTACGGGCAGGTCGTTGTCTTGGCGTGCCGTGGCCGCGTTGGCGATGGCGCTCGGCGCGGTGGTCACGCCTCCCGTGGCGGCCTTCAAGGGCTGCGCCGAGTCGCTCGTCGGGCAGAGCCTGCAGCCGCCGGCGGCGCTTTGGGGCGCCGTCGAGCCGACCTCGGTGCTCGTCAACGCCACCAGTTGGACGGGCTCGCAGCGCCCCAGCCTGACCTACAACATCAGCACCACCGTCGACATCGAGAACGGCTGGCTCTTCGTCTCCAACTACGACGGCCTGTCGATCTGGGACGCGCGCACCGATCCGGCCAACCCGTCGCGGACCGTGATCAAGGGCGGCTTCGAAGGGCAGATCCCCCATTGGGTCCCTACCGGTGAGTTCACGCAGGTGGTGTTCGGGGTCGATGCGCCCGAAGGGATCGACACCATCATCGGCCTCGCCGCGATGCCGCATACCCTCGGCTTCACCATCTGGGACACCACGAACAAGAGCAATCCGCTCGAGCTCTACCAGGACAGCACTCGCGGCTCCTATCAGGTCTACGCCGACCGCATCGGCGGGCGCGACTATGCGTTCGTCGCCGACTTCATCGGCTCGCCGGGTCTTTACCGCTACGACATGACCGCGGCGCGCAGTTTCTCGGCCTGCGGGGAGGCGACGCCGACGATCAGCTGCCCGGGGGTCTTCAAAGGCCGCATCGGATCGGCGGAAGCGCTCAAGTACGTGCACGGCCTCGTCGTCGGCAGCCGCCACTTCGTCGTCACCAGCGGCGGCGACACGACGAGCAGCGGCATCCGCATCTGGGAGGTCACCAATCCCGACGCACCCGTCGAGGTGGTCCACGACTTCCAGGGCTACGCCGTGTACCACGCCACGCACGGCGTCGCCATGTGGACGCAGGACGGCCACCACTACCTCGCGGCGCGTCACGACAACACGGCCAAGATCTTCGACGTCACGGACTGTCTGACCACCGGGTGTACCGACCTGCAGAGCAGGGTGATCTGGAGCCAGGCGCTGAGGTCCATGCCCGAGGCGCAGTACTGGATGTCGGCAACGTTCTCGCGCAGCGGCAACACGCCGTTCGTCTTCTTCGGCCATCACGACGTCTGCGTCGACGGCGAGGCGCCCGGCCACAAGGAGATGCTCTACGACGTTACCACCGCCGCGCAGCCGCGCGAGGTGTCGCCGCCGCAGACGATCCAGGACCAGGGCGAGACGGTCGACTACTGGAGCTGGTACTCCTCGGACACCATCCGCGGCTTCGCGCACTACGCGCCGCGGGTGGCGAAGTTCTACGGCGCCTATCTGTACCGTGCGGCGGCGACGATCTTCGACGTGCACAAGTACACCGGACCGCCGGCGCCCGACTTCAGTTGGAGCCCGCAGCCGGTCTACGCCGGGGACCCGATCCAGTTCACGAACGCGACGACCGGCGGGCCGACTTCGTACTCGTGGAGCTTCGAGAGCGGCACCGCGGCGTCGGCGCCGAGTGGCGCGACTGCGGCGCCGGCAAGCGGCGGGGATCCGAAGGCGGCGGCTGCCGCGAGCTCGGCTGCTCCACCGCCTTCGCCTCAGCGCTGAGCCGGCGGCCGGCGGCGCACAGCTCGCGCCGCTGCCGACTTTCCTTCGCGCGGCGGTCGCGCGGCGTCGCGTGCTTGCGCCGATGGCGACTTTGCTTCGGCGCGCGGGCCGCGCGCCGTCGGCCCGCAGCCGCTTATGCTCCGCGCGTGCGCTCCAGGCGCTCACCCACTGCCAGCTCGATCCTCGTTGGCGCGCTGCTCCTCTCGTCGATGACGCTCGCCGTGAAGGCGGCAGTATCGAGGTGGAGCGATCACCGGGTCGTGGCGTCACGGCTCGTCGCCGGTGCGCCCGCGGCGGACGGCACCCCACGCCTCGGGCTGCACTTTCGACTGGCGCCTGAGTGGCACGTCTACTGGAGGCACCCCGGCGATGCGGGCGCGCCGCCGCAGGTAGCGGTCGCGGCCGGTGGCGTGCCGATTCCGTCGGAGATCTCGTACCCGGCGCCACAGCGGTTCCGGCTGCCGGGCGGGCTCGAAGCGCTCGGCTACGCAGGCGAAGTCGTGTACCCGCTGCGGCTCGCGTCGCCACCGCCGGCCGGCAGCACGATCACCGCGTCGCTCGACTACGTCGCCTGCGCAGTGGAATGCATCCCGTACCACGACGAGCTGGCGGTGACGTTGCCCGTCGCGGCGAGCTCGACCGCGAGCGGCGAGGACGAGCTGCTGCGGCGGTGGGAGGCGCGGTTGCCGCGCGCCGTGGAAGCGGCCGGCGTCGAGTGGCGGCTGCGCTACCGCACGGGCGAGGCGCCGGAGATCGAGCTCGAGGTCGCGCCTGACGCGGCAAGCTCGATTGGCGGAGCGCCGCCCACGCCGACGGCCGCAGCGAGCTCGAGCGACGCGACGCCCGGCGGCGCGACAGCCGTGCCCACGAAAGGCCCACCCGAGCTGTTCCTGGAGCCCGCCCCCGGGGCCACGTTCGCGTCGCCCGAGCGCATCGCAGGCGATGCCGGAGCCATGCGCTTCCGCGCCGCCGTGCGCCCCGATGTCGCCGGGCAGCCGCCGCAGCGCCTGCGCGTCGCGTGGACGCTCACCCGTGCGATGGCAAACGACGTCGCGCTCGCCGGCGTTGTCACGGTTCCGGCCGGCGGTCAGGTCGGCACGAGCGGCGAAGCATCGAATGCGCGGTCTGCAGCGCGCTCTCGTCGCGACGCCGCTCGCCAGGAACGCGTGCCTCGCGGCGCGCTCGTGGCTCTGCTCGCCCTCGTGCCACTCGTGGCGGCGCTCCTCCTGTGGCTGATCCCGGAACGCCTCGCGCTGCCCGCGATTCCGCCGTCGTGGCTGCGCGGTGCCAGCTTCCTCGCCGCGGCCGTGCTGGTGTGGAGCGCGTACCGCCTCGGCGCCCTGCTGCCGACGACCCAGGTCGCCGTCGTCGAGCTCTCGTGGCTCGCCATTGCGCTGGCGGCCCAAGGCGCCGCGGCGGCGAGCGCCGTGACTCGACGGCGATTGTGGCTCGCTCTCGCGTTGCTCGCCGCCGCCGCCGGCGTCTGGGCCGCGTGGTCGCCGGCTATGCTTTCCTCCTGAGGAGGTCGCCATGAACCGCAACATCCAACGCCTCGTCCTCGCCGTCGTCGCTGCCGTGCTGGTCCCCGCCTGCGCCCGCGCCGAGAGCGCCGTCGGCGCCCCGGCGCCCGACTTCACGCTCAGCGACCTCAACGGCAAGGCGCACCACCTCGCCGACTACCGCGGCAGGGTCGTGGTGCTCGAGTGGCTCAACCCCAACTGCCCGTTCTCGCGCCGCCACGCCGAGGAAGGCACGATGACGCGCACCGCGGCGGCGCACTCCGACGTCGTGTGGCTGGGCATCAACAGCACCGGCAAGAAGCACGGCGACTTCGTGACGCCCGACAAGCAGGCGAGCTATGACAAGGAGCACGGCATCACCTACCCGGTGCTCTACGACAGCGACGGCAAGGTCGGCCACGAGTACGGCGCCAGCACGACGCCGCACATGTTCGTCATCGACGAGCAGGGCAAGGTCATCTACCGCGGCGCCATCGACGACGATCCCTACGGCCGCGGCAAGAAGCGCACGAACTACGTCGACGCCGCCCTCACCGCGCACGCCGCGGGCAAGCCGGTGCAGCCCGCGAGCACGACCTCGTACGGCTGCTCCGTGAAATACGGCGGTTGAGCAGGATCCCGGAACCCGTCATCGCGAGGGCGCAAAGCGCCCGTGGCGATCTCGATGATCGAGATTGCTTCGTCGCTGCGCTCCTCGCAACGACTGGGCTCAAAACGGCCCTCCCATCTCCATGATCGTCGTCTTGGTTTTCACCGCCAGGCCGACGCCGTCGCCGAGCGGCAGCACCACGGCCTCGAGCTGCGGGTGGATCATCAGGTAGCCGTTGAAGGCGCGGATCGCGTCGGCGTCGCGGTCCTGCTCGGCGGGCGGCTCGGCGACGCGGCCCTTCCACAGCACGTTGTCGACGACGACGAGGCCGCCGAGCGCCATCTTCGGCAACGCCAGGTCGAGGTAGCGCCGGTACTCCTCCTTGAGCGCGTCGACGTAGACGAGGTCGAACGGGCCGTCGAGCCGCGGCAGCACCTGCAGCGCCTCGCCGTCGATCAGCTCGACGCGCTCGAGCACGCCGGCGCGGGCGAGGAAGCCGCGCGCCACCTCGCGCCGCTCGGCGTCGGGGTCGATGGTGAGGACGCGCGCCTCCGGCGCCCCGCGCGCCAGGCAGAGCGTGCCGTAGCCGATGGCGGTCCCGACTTCGAGTATCCGTCTCGCGCCCCGCGAGCGCGCCAGGATCGAGAGCAGCTTGCCCACCTCGGGATCGGAGCTGGGCACGTCGTGCGCCGCGCTCCACGCCTCCATCTCGGCGAGGAGCGCCTCGCGCGGCGGTAGCAGCCGGTCGAGGTAGGCGGCCTGCTCGCGGCGCAGGATGGCGTCGGCGCGGTCCTTCATGCCGCCGACGCTAGCAGGATGGCGGCAGCCGCCGGGTATCATCTCGGTACCGATGCATGAGACTGCCTCGCGCGCGCGCCTGATGCGCAGCGTCCGCCGCTCCTGCGGCGCGGCGCTCGTCGCCGTCGTGGTGGCCGCGGCCGCGCCCGCCGCGGAGGCACCGAAGCCAGCCGCCTCGCCGCTCGTGCTCGCCGCGATCGCGGTCGCGCCGCCGAGCCCCGGCGCCGACACGCTCTGCCAGCTCCGGGTCGAGGTCGCCAACAAGGGCGACCGCATCGCCTCGCAGCTCGCCTTCACGGTCAAGGTCAACGGGCAGGAGCTGCCCGTCTATCGCAATCAACTATTCATGCAGCGCCTCGACCCCGGCAAGACCGCGACCGTGCGCCTCTACAACTTCTGGACGACGGAGACGAGCCGGCCCGCGCCCGCGGACGGCAAGTACCGCGTCGAGGTCACGCTGCGCGAGGCGAAGTGGTACGAGATCGCGACCAAGGACGGCGTCGAGGAGTGGACGCCGCGCGATCCGGTGCCGGGGCTGCCGGTGACGGCAACCGTCGTCGTCGGCAAGTAGCGCCGTTAGGGAACGACTTGCGGCGGCACGGCGCCGTCGCCCGGCTCCCATCCGAGTTGCTCGACGCCGAGCGAGAGCTTGCGGCCGGTGCCCATCTCGACCACCACGTAGTTGGTGTCGAAGGCGATCGTGCACGGCGCCTGCGCGCGCACCGGCACCGCCACCTCGTGGAAGCCGACGCCGGCGACGTCGGCCGAGAAGCCGGCGCCGCAGTCGGCGCTGACCTTGACGCTGGGCAGGGTCGCGCCGGGCTCGAGCATCATGCGCAGCGGCGGCTCGGCCTCGGGGATGCGCAGCAGCAGCCACACCCGCGCCGGCGCCGGCAGCGCGCGCGCCTCGAGCGTGCCGTCGCCGTTGAGCCAGCGCCGCGCCACCGCCTGGCGGTCGCCGCCGGGCTCGACGGCCAGCCACTGCGGCGAGAAGGTGAAGGCGGGGCCGGTCGCGGCCACGTCGGGCACCTTGACGTGCGCGACCACGTACTCCTGGCGCTTGAGCTCTTCGCCGTCGAGGGTCAGCGCGAAGCGTTTGTCCTTGCCGTCGTAGAGGCCGACGGTGAGGCGGTAGTCGCCGGCGGGCAGCGCGGGGCCGATGGCGGAGTGGTAGAGCGCCACGCGGTCGGCGATCGTGCCGCCGACCTGCCAGCGGCCCGGAAGCGGGTGGTCGAAGGTGCGGACGACGTTGCCCTGGGCGTCGATGAGGTGCACGAAGGCGACGGGCGCGCTGACGCCTTTGGCGAGCTCGGGCAGCGGCTTCGACGGCTCCCAGCGGAGCTCGACGGGGACCATGCGGCCGTGAGGGAGGTCGAATTGTTTCTCCGAGAGGGTGAGCTTCGCCACCGGCTCGTGGGTGCGATGGCAACCGGCGGCTACGAGAACGCAAAGCAGCGCCGGCGGCAGAACAGCGATGACGCGTTGACGATTCATTGGAACCTCCGGGCGGTCCGGGCGGGCGGGGAGCATAGCAAGCGGGTTGGGTCGTGGAGTGCGGACGGCAGTGACCTCCCGGCCGGCGGGCGCGGAGCGGATCCGGAGGGCGCCGCTGTGGGGCACGCTCGCCTTTCTGAGGTGTGCGGATGGGAGCGGCTCGCTTGCCTCCGGGCGCTTGTTCGATCGCTGTTTTCGAACAACCACGAATGCGCCCTCCGGAAGCCCCACTGCGGCGCCCTCCGGATCCGCTGGGCGCCCGCCTTCTTGGTTGCACTGGCGGCGATCAGGAGGCGGAACGTGAGGTGGCGGCTAGCTCTTGAGGACCATCTGGCCGGTGGGCTGCGGGACGCCGCCCGCGGGTTCGACGGTGACGGCCCAGATGACGCCGGTGGGCGGCGCGGCTTGGACCAGGACGCGGCCGTTGCCTTGGGGGGTGACGTCGAAGATGCCGGCGGAGACTGGCTTGCCGTTGGTGATGAACCAGAGTTGGTAGGTGCGGTTGTTGGGCAGCGCGGGCAAGCCGCTCGCGGAGAAGATGGCTTGGCCGCTGCCTGGGTCGACGAACATGCGCGCGTTGGCTGAGGGCGCTGGAGGGAGGGCGGCGAGTTGGACTTGCTGCAGGCGGCTCGCGCCTAGCACCGACAAGTGACGCAGGAGCGCGGCGCGTTCGACTTCGCCGCTGGTGAGCTGCGTCTGCGCGCGCGTCAGCTCCGCGCGCGCCGCTGTGAGATCGGCCGCCAGTGCAATGCGGTCTCGCTGTTCGCGCTGCAGCCGTTGCTGCAGGCTCATGCCCCAGACCACTGCGCCGACCAAGAGGAGCGCGGCAATGGACGCCGCGATGGCCCAGGGTTGTCTGCGGGTTGCGGCAACGGTGCCTGGACTCCGCAACGGCACCGGCGCCGTGGCTCGCTCGATCACGCCGCGCCGCACCTCCGCCCGCGGCTCGACCGCCGGCGCGCTCAGCGCGATGCCTTCGGCGACGCGCGTCATCGCGGCGAGCTCGGGCTCGCACACGGCGCAGCCGTCCGCCAGGTGGCGCTCGAGGCCGGCGCGCTCGTCGTCGTCCAGCGCGCCGAGCGCGTGGGCGGCGACCAGGTCGGTGAAGGGACAGCTCTCGCTCACCATCACCGGTACGTTCCGAGCCCCTGCTTCAGTTTTTTCATCCCCATCAGGATGCGCGATTTGACGGTGCCGAGCGGCTGCCCGAGCCGCTCGGCGCACTGGCTGTGGGTGAGGCCGGCGAAGAAGGCGAGCTCGATGGCTTCGCGCTGCTCCTCCGGCAGCTCCGCCAGTAGCGCGCGCATGCGGGTGCCCAGCTCCTGCCGCTCGATCTCGGTCTCGGCCTCCGGCGGCTCGACGAGCGGGCGCTCCTGCAGCGCCGCGTCGTCGCGGCGGCGCGCGGCGCGGCCAGCGCGCAGGCGGTCGAGCGCCCGCGAGCGCGCCATCACCATCAGCCAGCCTCGCGGCGAGCCTTTGTCGGCGCGGAAGGTGGCGGCCCGCGTCCACGCCTGGAGGAAGACGTCCTGCAGCACCTCCTCGGCCTCGCCGCTGCTGCCCAGCATGCGCAGCAGCAGGCCGTGCACGGGGCCGCCGTGGCGATGGAACAGCGTGTCCAGCGCGGCGCTCTCGCCGCCGGTCATGCGCCGCACCAGATCGCCGTCGGCTCGGTCGGCGGCGGGGGTTTCGTGGGAGAAGTCCTGTGGCACGAGGTCCAGGGTGAGGCGCGCATTGCGGGTCTCACCCAGCTCCGCTACGAAGTAGAACGCCGCTTGGATTGTGCCGGCCGTCGCGCGGCGCGGGCGCGGCCGCCGGCGATCCTAGCGCCCTCCTGACCTCTCAGCGCGCCAGCAGCTGCTCGACGCGCGCCGCCACCATCTCGAGCGCCACCCGGTTCTCGCCGCCCTCGGGCACGATGACGTCGGCCCAGCGCTTCGACGGCTCGACGAACTCGAGGTGCATCGGCCGCACCGTGTCGAGGTACTGGCGCAGCACGTCTTCCATGCTGCGGCCGCGCTCGGCGATGTCGCGGCGCAGGCGCCGTACCAGCCGCACGTCGGCGTCGGTGTCGACGTAGATCTTGAAGTCGAGGAGGCCGCGCACGGCGGGCTCGACGAAGAGCAGGATCCCTTCGACGAGCACCACCGGCCGTGGCTCGACGCGGGCCGTCTCGGCACGGCGGCGGTGGCGCACGAAGTCGTACACCGGCACGTCGACCCCTTCGCCGCGGCGCAGCGCGCGCAGGTGGGTGACGAGGAGCGGCGAGTCGATGGACGCCGGGTGGTCGAAGTTGTGGGCGAGAAGCTGCGCATCGTGGTTCCACTCGACGTCGCGGTAGTAGCTGTCCTGCGAGAGGAAGGCGAGGCGCTCGCGGCCGACGGCGCCGAGGATCGACTGGGCGACGGAGGTCTTGCCCGAGCCGGTGCCGCCGGCGACGCCGAGCACCACCGGGCGGTTGGCGGTGAGGCTCAGGGCCGAGGCTCCGCGTGTACTGGGGGCTCGGCCGCGACCGCCGCTTCGTCGGCTTTCGCAGCGGCGGCGCCGAAGTCGCCGGTGTAGAGCGGCGGCTGTCTGATGCCGAGCATCTTCGCGTAGGCGGAGAGCTGGCCGCGGTGGTGGACCTCGTGGCTGGCCATGAACCAGACGAACTCCCCGAGCGGCGCGACGAGCCCGGCCACCGGGTGGTGCACCACGGCGGCCGCGAGCTGCTCGGCCGTGAAGGCGGCGAACGCGGTCTCGGTCTCCGCCTGCTCGGCGGCCCAACGTTCGAGACAGCCGGTGAAGGTCGTCGGATGCCGCGGCGCGCGCGTCGAGACGAAGTTCGGCTCGCGAAAGGCGGCGTAGCGCGCTTGCGCGTCGCCGGGGAGCCCGAACGGATCGTACCGGCGGCCCGCGGCGGCCTCGACCAGCAACTTGCGCCAGAAGCGCTCGGACTGGATGAGGTGGATCACCAGCTCGCCGCACGAAAAGGCATCGGGCACGGGCCGCCAGCCGAAGGCGCTCTCCGGGAAGGCGGCGACGAGCTGCCGTGTCCACGCACGCTCCTGGCGCCAGAGGCGGAGGTGGCGCTCGACAGGCTCGCGCTGGTCGCTGGTCACGAGGCGCATTCTAGGCGTGGGCGGCGATGCGCGGAGTCGCCGAGGCGCGCCGTCGCGAGCGTGGTGCCGATCGCGGGCATGCCACGCCCTGCTGGGCGCCGGCGGCGCTACAGCCTGGCGAGCACGGCGGGCAGCTCGGCTAGCGCATCGATCGTCACGTCCGGCGCCGGGCCTTCGGCGTGGTGCGAGCGCAGCCACACCGTGCGCACGCCGGCGGCGTGGCCGGCGGCGACGTCGCTCTTCTTGCGGTCGCCCACCATTACGGCTTCGGGCGGCGAGGCGCCGAGCTCGTCGAGGGCGGAGAGCAGCATCACCGGCGCGGGCTTGCGGCTGCCGGCATCGAAGCTGAAGCGCAGTGCGGTGAAGGGTTCAGCGAGATCGTAGGCCGCGAGGCGCTCGCGATAGAGCGCACCGGGCAGCGCCACGTTGGAGACGAGGCCCAGCGCGAGGCCGCGTGCGCGCAACTCGAGCAGCGTCGCGGCTGCGCCGTCGAGCGGGCGCAGGCCGGCGCCGTACGGGCGAAACCACGACGCGAGCACTTCGTCCGTCGAAACGCGCGCACCAGTGGCGCGGATCAAGCTCTCCACGTGAGGCCGCCAGTCGGCCTCGCGCTGCAGCTCGTAGCGCCGCGCGTACTCGATGCGCCACGGTGCGAAGAGCAGCCGCTCGAGGTCGTCTTCGTCGGCGCGCCCGCCGCGCTCGCGCAGCAGCGCCAGCAGCTCGGCGCGGCCCGCGGCATCGGCGTCGCCCTCGGGCAGCCCGGACTCGTTGCGCATGTGGAGCAGCACGCCGCCCATGTCGAGCAGCACGGCGCGGATAGGAGCGTGCGACGGCAACGCGCCGCTCATCGAAGAGCCTGCGCGCTCGCCGAACCCGTCGCGCCTGCGCCGCTCATCGCTGGCAGCCGCCGCAGAAGTACGTGCTGCGCCCGCTCTGCACGATGCGGCGAATCGCCGTGCCGCAGCGAAGGCAGGGCTCGCCTTCGCGGTCGTAGACGGCGAGCGAGACCTGGAAGTAGCCGGGGTTGCCCTCGCCGTCGACGAAGTCGTTGAGCGTCGTGCCGCCCTGCACGATCGCGCGTGCCAGCACCTCGCGCACCGCGTGCGCCAGCAGCTCCCAGCGCGGCGCGGCGATGCGGGCCACGGAGCGCCGCGGGTCGATGCCCGCCTGGTGCAGCGCCTCGCTGGCGTAGATGTTCCCGACGCCGACGACGATGCCGGCGTCCATCAGGAACGCCTTCACCGGCCCGCGCCGCCCTTCCGCCGCGTGCCGCAGGTAGGCGCCGTCGAGCCGCGGCCGCCCCGCCTCGTCCACCGCCAGCGGCTCGACACCCAATCCCGCGAAGTGCGCATCGCTGCCCAGGCGATCCGTGCGCAGCGCCAGCACCAGCCCGAAGCGCCGCGGATCGACGAAGCGCAAACGCCCGCCGCTGGCGAGGTGGAAGACGACGTGCTCGTGCAGCATCCGCGGCTCGCGCGCCGGCACCACGGTGAGCCGCCCGCTCATCCCCAGGTGCAGCACCAGCGTCGAGCCGCCCTCCAAGTGCGCCAGCAGATACTTCGACCGCCGGTCGAGCTCGAGGATCCGCCGCCCGGTCGCCGCGTTCGCCAGCCGCCGCGCGCTCACCCGCTCGCGCAGCCGCGGATCGTGCACCTCGACGCGCGCGATGCGCTTGCCGACGAGCGGCTTCGACAGGCTCCGCCGCAGCACCTCCACTTCCGGCAGCTCGGGCATCGGCGCGGAAGCTTACGCGTTTCGCGCCGGCGCCCGCCGAGGTGCGGCTAGACTGCGCGCCGTGCCCCGACGAGAGGAGCGTGCCGCGCTCGCACCGGGCGAGGTCACCGGCCTGCTGCAGGCTTGGCGGGCGGGCGGCGACGAGGCACGCGAGCGGCTGATGGCGCTCGTCTACGTCGAGCTCAAGAAGATCGCCGGCGCGCACCTGCGCCGCGAGCGCCGCGGCTCGACCCTACAGGCGACCGACCTCGTCCACGAGGCGTTCCTGCGCCTGGTGCCGCAGGGCCACCTCGACTGGCGCGACCGCACGCACTTCTTCGGCCTCGCCTCGACCTGCATGCGGCGCGTGCTCGTCGATCGCGCCCGCGCCCGCTCCGCCGCCAAGCGCAACCCGGAGGGCTACGCCCTCACCGACGCGCCGTCCATGGCGACCCCCGAGCAGCTGCTCGACCTCGACCGCGCCCTCGACCGGCTGGCCGGCGAGCACCCGCGGCTGGCGCGGGTGGTCGAGATGCGCTACTTCGGCGGGCTCGAGCTCGCCGAGATCGCCGAGTACCTGGCGCTCTCGGAGCGCACGCTCAAGCGCGACTGGGCGTTCGCGCGCGCATGGCTCCTGCGCGAGCTCGATCACGCGTAGCATGCCGTGATCGACGACGCGCTGCTCGACGATTTCGCACGGGCGCAGGAGCTCGCCGGCGCCGAGCGCGAGGCGTTCCTCGCCGCCGTGGCCGAGCGCGACGGCGCCAGGGCGCGCGAGCTGCGCGAGCTCCTCGCGGCCGCCGCGCCGCCGGCGTCGCTTCTCGAGCGCGCGCCCTACGGGCTCGAGCCGATGGACGACGCCGAGCCCCTGCCCGAGCGCATCGGCCCCTACAACGTGCTGCGCGAGATCGGCCGCGGCGGCATGGGCCGCGTCTACCTCGCCGAGCAGCGCGGCGACGGCTTCGCGCGGCGAGTGGCGGTCAAGCGCCTCGACCAGTGGAAGGCCTCGCCCGCCTCGGCGCGCCGGTTCCGCGACGAGGTCACCTTCCTCGCCTCGCTCGAGCACCCCGGCATCGCCCGCTTCCTCGACGGCGGGCGCGCCGCCGACGGCAGTGCCTACCTGGCGCTCGAGTACATCGAGGGCGCCGACCTCCTCGCCCACGCCGCCGGCCGCGGCTTGTCGGTCGAGGCGCGGCTGCGGCTCTTCCTCGAGGTGCTCGACGCCGTCGCGTTCGCGCACGCGCGGCACATCGTCCACCGCGACCTCAAGCCCGGCAACGTGCTGGTGGGCGCCGACGGCCATCCGAAGCTGCTCGACTTCGGCATCTCGAAGCTCGTCGATCCGCAGGGCGACGGCGCGGTCACCACGCAGACCGAGCTGCGCGCGCTCACCCCGGCCTACGCCAGCCCGGAGCAGATCCGCGGCGAGAAGGTCACCGCCGCCTCCGACGTCTACTCGCTGGGCGTCGTGCTCTACGAGCTGCTCGCCGGCGTCCACCCCTTCCGTGCCCGCAGCAGCGACGCCCACGCGCTGGTGCGGGCCGTGCTCGAGGAGGACCCCGAGCCGCCCTCGACCGCCGCCCGGCGCTCGACGCGCGACGAACCCGACGCAGCGCGCCGCGAGCCGACGACGGCAGCGGGGACCTTCCGGCTCGGCCGCGACCTCGATGCGATCTGCCTCAAGGCACTGCGCAAGGAGCCGGCACAGCGGTACGCCTCGGTGACGGCGCTCGCCGACGACGTGCGGCGGTTCCTCGACGGCCTGCCGGTCGCCGCGCGCAGGGGCGGGCTCTCCTACCGCCTGGCGAAGGGAGCGCGGCGTTACCGCGTCCACCTTGCGGTGGCGGCGACCGCCGCGCTCGTCGCCACGGCTCTCGTCCTCCTCACTGTCCGCGCGCTCGACGACGGCGGGCGGGTGACGGCGCCGCGAGTGGCTGCTCCGACGGGCCCGCGGCCGACGCTGTCGCGTATCGGCGAGCTCTCGGCGCGTTTCGCCGAGCAGCCGACCCGGCCGGAGATCGGTCTCGAGCTGATCGCCGCGCTCCTCGCTGCCGGCCGCGGCAAGGACGCCATGGCCGCGGTGACGCGGCTGCGGCAGCTGCCGGACCCGCTCGGCAAGGGTCCGCGCATCGACCTCGCCGAGGCGGAGGCGGCGCTCGCGGTCTCCGAGTACCAGCGCGCCGCCGCGCTGGCCACCAGCGCCGAGGAGGGCGCCGTCCGCGCGCGCGACGAGGCCCTCGCGCGCCGCGCCCGCCTGGCGCAGGCGCGCGCGCTGCTGCGGCTGAGCTCGCCGCAGGAGGTCGACAGCCGCGCCGCCGCCCTCGTCACGGAAGCTGAGAAGGCAGGCGACGAGCAGACCGCGGTCGAGGGGCTGGTCCTGCGCGCGCTGGCGGCGCGCCGCGCGGCGCACGCGGACGAGGCGCGGCGGCTGGTCGAGGCGGCGCTGCCGCGGGCGCGCGCCCTCGGCGACCGGCGCTCGGAGGTGGAAGCGATGACGCTCAGCGCCCGGCTGCAGGGCGAGTCGGGCGCCGTCGACGAGGGGCTGCGCACCGTCGATCGCGCCATCGCCATCGCCGTCGAGTCGGGCGACATCGCCTCGGAGGCCGGCGCGCTGCTGATCAAGATGGCGCTGCTCAACTGGGGCGGCAAGGACCAGGCGACGGTCATCGCCACCGGCAAGCTCGCGGTGCAACGGCTCAGGCTCTCGGGCGACCGCGAGCAGCTCCTGCGCGTACTGGCGAATTTCGCCACCCAGTACATCGAGCAGGCCGAGCTGCGGGAAGCGGAAGCCGTCATCACCGAAGCGGAGCCGCTCGCCGACGCGCTCGGCAGCCCGCGCCATCGCGCCACCGTCCTGCGGGCGCGCGGCTACCTCGAGGAGCAACGGGGCGACCGCGCCGCGGCACGGGCGAGTTACACGGCCGCGCTCGCCGCCGGACGCGAGGCGGGAGTCGACTCGGTGGTGGCGAACAACCTCGAGGATCTCGCCTGGCTCGAAGTCGAGGATCGACGCCCCGACGCCGCGGCCGCCGCCGCCACCGAGTCGGTCGAGCTCTTCCGGCGCGGCGGCGACGAGCGCTCGGCCATCGAAGCCGGCGCCGCGCTTGCCTGCGCGGACGTGGCGCGCGGCAAGGGCATGAGCGCCAAGCGGCGGCTCGCCACTCTCGCGGCGGCGGCGGCGCAGAGCGACTCCGACTCCGCGAAGTTCGTCGTCCTGACCGCCGAGGCGCGCGTGGCGCAGGACCTCGGCGAGCGGGCGCGCGCCGTCGAGCTCTACCGCAAGGCTGTCGAGATGGCGAAGGGCCTCGAGCTCCCGGGGGTGGTGCTCAACCAGCAGGGAAAGCTCGCCGTGGCCCTCGATCGGGCCGGCGACCGCGATGCGGCCGTCGCGCTGGCTCGGGAGGTCCTGCCTCGGGCCGATCGGCTCGGCTTCGGCGGCGTCGTGCGCGATTGCCGACAGGTCCTCGACCGCATCCCCGCCGCCGGCTGACACCCGTGTCCCCTCCCGCGCGCGCTTCGCGCGCAGTGGGCAATCGGCGAGCTAGCGCCGCAACCTGCGAGAGGAGTGGCCATGCATTTCTCGAGAACCCTTCGTACGCTGCTATCCCGCTGCTGCTGGATCGTCGCTCTGCTGTTGGTCGTCGCCGGGGGGCCGGCGCACGCCGCCGGCCTCACCGCGTCCGGCTCGCAGCTCTTCTACGAGACCAGCGCCAACCCGCTCCACCCGCCGGCCATGGGCGACCAGCTCGGCTTCGCCGTCGCCACGGGCGACTTCGACGGCGACGGCGCCGACGACCTCGCCATCGGCCTGCGCAGCGACGACACGCCCATCGGTCCGATCGCCGACGTCGGCCAGGTGCAGATCCGCTGGGGTGCCGCCGGCACTGGACTGCAGGCGCAGGGCGCCACCGTCAAGTACCTCTGGCAGGGCGGCACGTCGTCGGTCGACGACCCGGAGGCGGGCGACCACTTCGGCGAGTCGCTCGCGGCCGGCGACTTCGACCACGACGGCTTCGACGACCTGGCCATCGGCATCCCCGGCGAGGACGTCGGCACGATCTCCAACGCCGGCGCCGTCGAGGTGCGCTACGGCGCGGCGAACCGTGGCGCGGCGCTCGAAACGCGGCGTCAGCTCTTCCATGAGAACACCACCGGCATGCCCGACAACTCCGGCATCGACGATGAGTTCGGCCACGCCCTCGCCACCGGCGACTTCGATGCCGACACCTTCGACGACCTGGTCATCGGCGTCCCGCTCGAGACGGCGAACGCCACCACCGACGGCGGCCGCGTGTTCGTGCTCTACGGGACGCCGAGCGGCCTCGACGTGGCACGCGTGCAGACGTTCGAGGACGGCGTCGAGACGCCGGACCACTTCGGCGAGGCGCTCGCCGCCGCCGACTTCGACAACGACGGCCGCAGCGACCTCGCCGTGGGCGCTCCGGGCTACGCGTCGGGCGCCGGCCTGGTCCACATCCTCTACGACCTCCCCGGCCTTCCGTCCACCCTCACCTTCAGCAACCACGACAGCTTCTGGCAACAGAACCTGCCCGACTCGAGCGAGCCCGGCGACCACTTCAGCGCCGCGCTCGCCGCCGGCAACTTCGACGGCGACGACTTCGCCGATCTCGCCGTCGGCGTCCCGGACGAAGACGTCGATCTGACCCCGAGCATCCACGCCCAGGACGCCGGCGCCGTTCACGTGCTCTTTGGCTCCGCTGTCGGACTCGCCACCGGCCGTAACCAGTTCTGGACCGCCAACTCCACCGCCGTTCCCGGCGAAGCCGAGGCCGGCGACCGCTTCGGGTTCACCCTCGCCGCCGGCGACTTCAACAACGACGGCTTCGACGAGCTGGTCATCGCGGTGCCCTTCGAGGAGAACTTCCGCGGCCCGGAGGAAGGAGACGTCGTGGTGCTGCCGAGCAGTCAAACGGGCCCCGACGGCGCGGGCGCCAGGACCTGGAACCTCGAAGTGCCGGGAATCCTCGGCGACATGAACCCCGGCGACCACCTCGGCTGGTCGCTCGCCGTCGGCGACTTCGACCACAACGGCGCCGACGACCTGACGATCGGCATCCCCAACGATGGCAACATCGGCGGCGTGCTGGCCCTCTACGGCACGCTGGCCAATCCGATCTTCAGCGACGGCTTCGAGAGCGGCAGCACGCTGGCGTGGTCGGCCCACTGGCCGTGAGCCCCGCTAGATGCGAACGGCGCGCTCAGCGCAGCGAGGTGGCGACCTCGGCGATGAGCGCGGCCAGCGCCGCCTGCGGGTCGGTGCCTTCGCCTTTCAAGGCCATCTCGGTATCGAGCAAGCGCATCGGGAGGGCGAGCAGCACGGGCAGCGGCAGGCGCGACGCGGCGAGATAGGCGCGGTGGAGGCGGAAGGGGTGGATGCCGGTCAACGGATTCGGCAGACCTTCCGGGAGCTTGCCGCCGAGCGCCGGCGCGACGCGATCCTTGAAGCGGTTGTAGCTGCGCTCGCCGGCGGGGAGGCCGAGGCGGTCGACGACGCCGCGCACGGCGACGAGCTGGCGGCAGAAGCCGGCCAGCATCGAGAAGAATCCCAGCCGCGCGCGGCCGGGGTCGTCGCTGCCGGCGATCATGCGCTCGAGGCGCGTCAACACCTCGCCGCCGCGGCCTTCGGCGAGCGCATCCAGCAACTGAAAGCTGTCCTCCTCGCCGCGGTCCTCGACCACCTCGCGCACCGCGGCGAGCTCGATGGTCTCGCCGCCGGCGAGGTCGGCGAGCTTGCGGTACTCGGCGGCCAGGCGCGCCGTCGACGATGCCGCGACGCCGCCGCCGCGCTCCTCCTGCCGCAGCGTGCGGCGCGCGAGCTCGGCGAGCGCGTCGCGGCGGATGCCGACGCCCATCTCGCTCTCGAGCTGCGCCGCCACCGCGTCGACGCCGCTGAAGCCGTCGCGGTCGGCGCTCACTTCGCCGACGGCGAGGAAGGCGCCGCGCTCGCGGAGCTGTGCCACCAGCGGATGGTCGGCGGCCACCGAGCGCTCCGCCAGCACCAGCGCGTGCCCAGCGGGAAGCCCGCGCCGCAGCAGGTCGCCGAGCTGCGACAGCGCCGCCTCGCCCAAACCGGCAAGGCCGTCGCGCCGCGCGGCCTCGAGCAGCGGTACCAGCGTCTCGCGGCGCTCGGCGGCCTCCTTCTTCGCCAGCTTGGCGCCGCGCTTGCCGGCGAAGGCCCAGTCGGGCAGCGAGCCGATCGCGGCCGCCGCGTCGCCCGCCTGCGGATCGACGCCGAAGACGTAGAGCGCCTGCAGCAGCCGCGACGCGCCCTCGCGCTCCTTCACCGAAAGCGACTCGCCGCTTGGCGGCGCCACGGCGAGCGCATCGGCCACCAGCTCGAGCGCCGCCGAGCGGTCGGCGAGCACCGCGGTGTCGACCGCGGCCAGCACCTTGGCGCCGCCGAAGAGCGAGAAGGTGCGCAGGTCCTCGAGCAGCGGCAGCAGGTCGGCCGGCCGCCGGCGCAGCGCGAAGCTGCCCCCCGAGCGCGCCGCGAGCGCCTGCCCGAGCCGCGACGCCGCCGGCTCGCCGAGCACCGCGTCGCCGACGAGCAGGTAGAGCGGCGACGGCTCGGCGGCGAGCAGGCGGTCGACGGGATCGGCGGCCATCGGTATCTTCAGACTGGCCCTCGTTTCGCGAGCCTCGCACAAACGAAGAGCGGGGCCGCAGCCCCGCTCGTTCGAATCGTCGACGTCGTGCGCCCTACGCCTCTTCGAGCATCCCCTTCTCGGCCAGCTCCTGACAGTCGATGCAGTAGCGCGCCCACGGCATCGCCTTTAGGCGCCCCGGCCGGATCTCGTTGCTGCAGTTGGTGCAGATGCCGTAGGAACCGGACTCGATGCGCGAGAGCGCCTCCTCGATGCGCAGCAGCGTGTGGCGCTCGCCGTCGGAGAGGGAGAAGAGCAGCTCGCGCGAATAGGCGTTGTTGGCGCGGTCGACGATGTCGTCGCTGCCTTCGTCACTGGCTTCCTGGCCGGCCTTCACGTCGTGCTCGTACATGGCCAGGATCTCGTCGCGCTGCGTGGTCAAGAGACGGCGGACGACGTCGATGCCGCCCAGCTCGTCGACGTTGTTCTTGGTAGCGGTTTGCTTCAGGGCCACGGCACTCACTCCTCGCTCGGCCTAGGCTCGTTTTTTTGGGAGAGATCGAACGGAAATCGCTGTACGTTCAGCGAATTCCGCGCTACAACGGCGCGCGATGGTACTTTATTCCGGCAGTCAAGGAAAGGCCGCGATAGAGCTGCTCCCAGAGCACCAGCCGGGCGAGCTGATGCGGCAGCGTGAGCGCCGAGAGCGACAGCGACAGGTGCGCCGTGGAGACCAGGTCCGCGTCGAGCCCGAGGTCGGAGCCGACGACGAAAGCGAGCGCGTGCGGCCACTCGTCGCGGCTCTTCTGCAGGTACGTCGAAAGCGCCTCGGAGCTCAGCGGCCTACCGCGCCGATCGAGCGTCACCAGGCGGTGCGGCTGCGGCAGCGCGCGGCGTATCGACGCGGCCTCGGCGCGCAGCCGCTCCGCGCCGTCGCCGGGCATGGGTTTGAGCACCACCTCGCGCGCCGGCAGGTACTTGTCGACGCGGCCGCGGTATTCCTCGCACACCGCGTCCCACTCGCGCTGGCGCCGGCCCAGCCAGAGAACGACGATCTCTCTCACAACTGGGCGGTGGCGCCCCCTGCCCCTTGAGGGGCAGGGGGATGGGGGGATAGGGGTGGAATCAAACCTAGGGGAGGGGGTTGGGTGGGCGGGCGGCAGCGCGCTTTGCGCGCGGGGGTGGGCCGCTAGCCGACCGCCGCCCGCTCGCCGCCGTCCACCAGCGCTTCCCACTCCGCCATGAAGGAGAGCGAGCGCAGGTCGCGCATGCGATCGAGGAAGACGATGCCGTGCAGGTGGTCGTACTCGTGCTGCGCGACGCGGCCGGCGAAGCCCGACAGCTCGAGGTCGAGCGGCTCGCCGTCGCGCCCGCGCCCCCAGAGGCGCACCGACGGATGCCGCGGCACGAGGCCGACGAAGTCGGGGATCGACAGGCACCCCTCCCAGTCGTAGACCAGCTCGCCGGCGTGCGGCTCGAGCAGCGGGTTGAGCACCGTGCGCACCGGCCGCGGATCGCCGCGCAGCTCGGACTCGAAGACGAAGATCTGCCAGGAGACGCCGATCTCGGGCGCGGCGAGGCCGGAGCCGCCGCTGCTGGCGCGCAGCGTGTCGATCATGTCGGTGATGACCTGCTGCACCTCGACGCTGGCGATGCGGTCCTCCGGCACCGGCTCGCAGGGCGTGCGCAGCGCCGGGTTGCCGAGACGGACCAGTTTGCGGACGGCCATGAACGTTTCGAAACCGCGTTGCGTGGTCGAAGTCATTATACATGCGGCACTTGGAGGGCGCGCCGCGCTTACGGCGGGCCTTGCTATCCTCCGCTGCCTATGACCGCGCGCTATCGACACGCGCAGCGCAGCCCGCGCCGTTCGCGACGACGCTGGTTCGCCGGCCTGGCGCTCTCCGCCGCCGCGGTGGGGGTGCCGCTGCTGCTGCGCCGCAGGCGCGCGGCGCCGCCGCTGCCGCCGCACGGCTGGGGGCGCGGCCTGCGCTACGCGTGGCGCGGGCGGGACGTGCACTTCCAGCAGATGGGCGCGCGCGAAGGGACTCCCGTCGTGCTCGTCCATTCGCTGGGGCCCGGGCATGACGGCGCCGAGTGGCATCGCGCGGCCGAGCTGCTCTCCCAGTGCTGCGAGCTGTTGGCGCCCGACCTGCCAGGTTGGGGCCGCTCCGCTTCCTGTTGCCTGCGCGCCGAGCCGACGGCGGAGCTCTACGTCGGCTTCCTGCGCGACTTCCTCGCCGACGTGGTGCGACGGCCGGCGATCCTCGTCGGCGCCGGCCGCAGCGCGAGCTTCGTCGTCGCCGCGGCGGCCGAGGCGCAGATGCCGGGTGAGGCATCTGGAAGTGCAGGGCGCGCGATCCCGCCGGTGCGCGCGCTGGCCCTCGTCTCACCCTTCGGGCTGGGCGATGCCGACGAGGGGAGCGAGGTCGGTTCCGCGAGCACGCCGCTGCTGGCGCGTCTCGCGCGCGTGCCGTTTCTCGCCACCCTTCTGTTGCCGCTCGTCACCTCGCGCAGCGCCATCAACCGTCACCTCAAGAACGAGCTACTCGCCGCGCCCGAGCGCGCCGACGCCGCGCAGCGCGAGCGCCACTTCCGCTCGGCCCGGCAGCCGGGTGCCGAGCGCGCGCTGCTCGCCTGGCTCGCCGGCGACTTATCTCTCGACGTCGCGGAGCTGTTGCCGCGTCTGATGATGCCGGTGTGGCTCGGCTGGGGCCGGCAGTCGATCGCGCCGCCCGTCGAGACCGCCGACCTCTGGCTTCGCCTGCTGCCGAAGAAGGAGCCCGGCGGCGATTCCGTACGGCCCGCGCAGCTCGAGATCTTCGAGGGCAGCGGTCCGCTCCCCCACCTCGAAGCGCCGGTCGACTTCGTCCGCCGCCTCGATTCCTTCATCGCCGAGGCGGCATGAGCGGGCGCGACTTCCCCCCTGTCGCCGGCGGCTACCCGTTCCCGCGGCTCGAGCTCGAAGTGCTCGAGCGCTGGCGGCGCGACGACGTCTTCCGCCGCTCGGTGGCGCAGAGCGCCGGCCGCCCAGAGTGGGTCTTCTACGAGGGCCCGCCCACCGCCAACAACGTGCCGCACGTGGGCCACGTGGTGACGCGCGTCGTCAAGGACCTCTTCCCGCGCTACCGCACGATGCGCGGCTTCCATGTCGCGCGCAAGGCGGGGTGGGACACGCACGGGCTGGCGGTCGAGATCGAGGTCGAGAAGCAGCTCGGCTTCTCCGGCAAGCAGCAGATCGAGGCCTACGGCATCGCCGAGTTCAACCAGGCGTGCCTCGACAGCGTGCACAGCTACGAGCGCCAGTGGCGGGCGATGACCGAGCGCGTCGGCTACTGGACCGACCTCGACCACGCCTACTACACCTACAGCAACGAGTACATCGAGTCGGTGTGGTGGTCGCTGCAGCAGCTCTGGCGGCAGGGCCTCTTGGTGCAGGACTACAAGATCCAGCCCTACTGCGCGCGCTGCGGCACCACGCTGTCGAGCCACGAGGTGGCGCAGAACTACAAGGACGCCGACGATCCGTCGGTGTGGGTGCTGTTCCCGGCGAAGCCGGGGCAGGAGGTGGCGACGGTCGACGGACCGCCGCTCGCCATCGGCAGCGAGACGGCGTTCGTGGCGTGGACGACGACGCCGTGGACGCTCACCGCGCACGTCGCGCTGGTCGTGCATCCGGAGATGGTCTATCGCGTCATCGAGCACCCAGCGAAGCCGGGGCAGCGGCTCGTCTTCGGTGACGACATCGAGAAGCCGGTGCCGCTGGAGGTCGATGCGGAAAGCGGCAAGCGCAAGCGGCTCGATCTGCGCGACCTGCCACCCATCGCGCGCGTGCGCGGCCGCGATCTCGAAGGGCTGCGCTACGAGCGCCCGTATCGTGTCGGCAACCCGGACCGCGTCAGCGCGGAGCCGTGGCCGGCGTTCGCCGACTTGCCGCCGTCGGACGACAACGGCTGGCGCGTGCTGCTCGCCGGCTACGTTACCGCGACCGAGGGCACCGGCATCGTGCACACCTCGCTGCCCTTCGGCGAGGACGACTACGCCACCGGCGCGCGCTACCGGCTGCCCTTCTACCTGACCGTCGGTGCGCAGGGCCGAATCGCCGCGAAGCCCGGCCTCGAGCCCTTCGCCGGGATGTGGTTCAAGGACGCCGACCCGCTCATCACCAAGGACGTCAAGGCGCGCGGGCTGCTGCTCCATGGCGAGCGCCACCGCCACAGCTACCCCTTCTGCTGGCGCTGCGACAGCCCGCTCCTCTACTACGCCTCGCTGTCGTGGTTCATCCGCACTACGCAGCGGCGCGACGACCTGGTGACGAAGAACCGCACCATCGACTGGCACCCGCCGACGATCGGCGAGGGCCGCTTCGGCAACTGGCTGGAGAACGTCGTCGACTGGGCGCTGTCGCGCAAGCGCTACTGGGGCACGCCGCTGCCGGTGTGGCAGTGCGACGCGTGCGAGGGGAGCGAGTGCATCGGCAGCTACGAGGAGCTCTTCGCGAAGAGCGGCGCGGCGCGGCCGGCGGACGTGTTCGACCGCGAGCAGTTCGATCCGCATCGGCCGTTCATCGACGCGGTGAGCTGGCCGTGCGCGGCAGAAGGCTGCGCCGGAACGATGAAGCGCGTCGAGGAAGTGATCGACGCCTGGTACGACGCCGGCTCGATGCCCTTTGCTCAGCACCACTACATGGGCCAGCCGCTCGCCGAATTCAACCCCGATCCGCGCCACGGCGAACGCCAAGGCTTCCCGGCGCAGTGGATCTCCGAGGCCGTCGACCAGACGCGCGGCTGGTTCTACACCTTGCACGTGCTCGGCGTGCTGCTCTTCGACTCGGTCGCTTACGAAAGCTGCGTCGTCCTCGGCCACGTCAACGACGAGCAGGGCCGCAAGATGAGCAAGCGGCTGCGCAACGTCGTCGAGCCGATGGGCGTCATCGAGGAGACCGGCGCCGACGCGCTGCGCTGGTACTTCTACGTCAACAACCCCGAGCAGCCGTCGCGCTTCTCGGCGGCGCTGGTGCGCGAGGCGGCGCAGCGCTTCCTGCTGCCGCTGTGGAACGCGCTGTCGTTCTTCACCATCTACGCGAACCTGGACGGCTGGCACCCGGGGCGTGAGGCGGTGCCGCTGCGCGAGCGCGCCGAGCTCGACCAGTGGATCCTGCTGCGGCTCGACGAGCTCGTCGCCGACGTCACCGGCAAGCTCGACACCTTCGAGATCACCGGCGCCGCACGCTCGATCGAAGGCTTCATCGACGACCTCACCAACTGGTATATCCGCCGGAGCCGCGCGCGGTTCTGGGGTGCGCTGGCGACGACGGCGACGAAAGAGGCAGCGTATCAGACCTTGTATGAGGTGCTGACGACGCTCTCGCGGCTCATCGCGCCGTTCACGCCCTTCTTCGCCGAAGTGCTCCACGAGCACCTCGTGGGTAGCCAGGGCGTCGAGGCGCCGGAGAGCGTCCACTTCGCGAGCTGGCCCGAGCCACGCGGCCACGAGGCGGCGCTGGGTACGGAAGCGGCGCGTCTCACCCAGCGCATGGCTGTCGTGCAGCAGGTCGTGGCCCTGGGCCGCGCGGCGCGCAACACGCACGAGATCAAAGTCCGCCAGCCGCTCGCTGCCGTCACTGTCGTGGCGCGACACGAGGGCGACGTGCTCGCCTGGCTGCAGGGCCCCGGCGGCGAGCTCGTACGCGACGAGCTCAACGTCAAGGCCATCGACTTCGCGGCGCAGCGCACCGACTTCGTGCGCCACGAGGTGCGCCCCAACTTCCGCATCCTCGGCAAGCGTCTCGGTCCGCTGATGCCAAAGGTCAAGGCGGCGCTCGAGGCGGCCGATGGCGACGCGCTCGCGACCGAGCTCGAGGAGAAAGGCGCGATCGAGATCGACGTCGAGGGCCGGCGCGTCGAGCTGTCGCGCGACGAGCTCGAAGTGCGCCTCGAAGAGAAGCCCGGCCTCGCCACCGCCGGCGACCGCGAGCTGCTCGTCGCCCTCGACACAGCGCTCACTCCCGAGCTCATCGCCGAAGGCTGGGCGCGCGAGGTCGTGCATCGCATCCAGGCGGCGCGCAAAGACCTCGACCTCCACTACGCCGACCGCATCCGCGTGCGCTACCAAGCTGACGCGGATCTGGCGGCAGCGATCGCCACACACGCGGCTTGGATCGGCAACGAGACGCTGGCACTAGCGCTCGACGCGGTCGATGGCGACGCGGCCGGCGCGCTCGCGGCGGCGCCGGTCGACGACCACCCCTTCGCCTTCGGCATCGAACGAGCTTGAGCGAGGCGAGATTGCGGTAGACCCAGGAAGGATCCCCAATGGCTGGCATCTTCAAGGCCTACGACGTCCGCGGCATCTACCCCAGCGAGCTCGACGAGACGATCGCCGAGAAGATCGGCCGCGCGTTCTGGCACGTGCTCGCCGCCGACGGCTTCCCCAGCGGCAAGTCCGTCGTCGTCTCGCGCGACATGCGCTCGCATAGCGCGCCGCTGCAGGCGGCCCTCGTGCGCGGCCTGCGCGCGGCCGGCCTCGACGTCGTCGACATCGGCCTCGCCACGACGCCGATGAACTACTTCGCCATCGGCCACCTCAAGGCCGCCGGCGGCGTACAGACGACCGCCAGCCACAACCCCGCCAAGTACAACGGCTTCAAGTTCAGCCGCCACGAGGCGCGGCCGGTCTCCGGCGACCACGGCATCAACCTGATGGAGGAGAAGATCGCCGCCGGCGACCTGCCCGCCGGCGAGGTCGAGGGCACCCTCACCACCGCCGATGTCTGGGACGCCTACCGCGACCACGTCCTCGCCGCCCTCGAACGGCCCGCGAACGCGCCGCGCCTCAAAGTGGCGATCGACGCCGCCAACGGCATGGGGACGATCTACCGCCCCATCCTCGACGAGCTCGGCATCGACATCGTGCCGCTCTACTTCGAGCTCGACGGCACCTTCCCCAACCACGAAGCCAACCCGCTCAAGCTCGAGAACCTCCACGACCTGCAAGCGGCAGTGCGCGAGCACGGCGCTGACCTCGGCGTCGAGTTCGACGGCGACGCCGACCGCGCCGCATTCGTCGACGAAAAGGGCGAGCCCATCGGCAGCGACCTCGCGACGGCGCTCATCGCCGGCGAGCTGCTCGACCACCACCCCGGCAGCCACGTGCTCTACGACCTGCGTTCAAGCCGCGCCGTCGCCGAATACGTCAAGGAGAAGGGCGGCATCCCCGTGCGCGAGCGCGTCGGCCACTCCTTCATGAAGGCCACCCTGCGCGAGAAGGACGCCGTCTTCGGCGGCGAGCTCGCCGGCCACTACTACTTCCGCGACAACTACTACGCCGACTGCTCGCTGATGGCGGTGATCGAGATCCTCAACATCCGCTGGAAGCAAGCGCGGCCGATGTCGGAAATCGTGCGGCCCCTGCTGAGGTACGCCAAGAGCCCCGAGACCAACTTCGTCGTCGAAGACAAAGCCGGCAAGATGCGCGAGATCGAGCAGCGCTTCAAAGACGGCCAGATCGACTGGCTCGACGGCATCACCGTGCAGTACCCGGATTGGTGGTTCAACGTCCGGCCGTCGAACACCGAGCCCTACCTGCGGCTGGTGATGGAGGCCAAGGACGAAGCGTCGCTGAAGCGGCACATGGGCGAGCTCGTGCCGCTGCTTGGGGAACCGGCCGAGTAGCGCTGCGAACGACCTCGATCCCCGCCCGCCCGGTGAGCGGGTGAATTTCGGCCGCCGCGGCCGTCTAATCAGTCCGGCGCGGACCGAGAGCGTCCGCCGGATCGCATCCACTCACCATCAAGGGACCAGCCTCATGAAGCACATGGACTTCGCCCGCATTGCGGAAGAAGAAGCGGCGACCGCCAGCCGGGCAGACGGCGTGGACTACTTCCTACGCACCGCCCCCGCCGACGGCGGCACCCGCGCCACCATCACCATCCACATGCTGCATCCGGAAAGCGGCGAGAGCGTCCCGCTCTTTCGCACTCCCGAGGAGTCCGCCGAGAGGCCGGTTCTCATCGACCTGACCGAGGCGGATGCTCGCGACCTCGTTAAGGAATCCCTGTCGATCGCACGGGCGATACGGAGGGTCGAGATGGATCCGGACTGGAGGCGGTATCCATAGGCCGCTCCGGACGACCCACCATTCCTCCGACGTGGCGGATCGCCGAAGGGGCGTAGCCCACAACGGGACGGCACCGCGGGTTCTCACGGCGAACACAGCTCATAGCGCTATCAAGATGGTGTCGCAGCCAACCGCCGCAATGCCCGTGCAAGCATCCGTACCCTTGCGCGTTACGTCAGCTCCAACGCAAACTCCCGCGTCAACGACGAGACAGCAAGATGCGAAGATTGAGCTGCTTCAAGACCCCGAAATCAACTGGCTGAACCGGCATAACCGCACAGCACCGACTACTGATTCAACGGACGCCGCAACTCTGACGCAGAATCGCCAACCAACCGCTACGCCTACGAACCATTCTCGAAGCGTTTTTCCTTCACCGGATACTCGGTCGAATCGCTAGCCGATTCGGAAAGTGCGCCTTCGCTCGGAAGTGATAGCAACCCGATCGATGGCAACACTAGCGAATAGAAGAAGCTTGGCGTGCCAATGAGCTGAGCCCGCTTGGCGGCATACGAGGCAGCCGAAATCTTACCCCCCTCAAAGTCCTTCGTCACCCCGCTCGTCGCTCGAATGCTTCGCTTTCCGGAGCTAGGCTGCATTGCCCCTTCTCCTTCCTGTTGTAAGCCGGAATAATTGGGCCACCGCTATGACAAGCTCTACGTCCTCAGGCACGAAACCATATCTGATATTCTTGCTCGCAAATAGAACCTGAACCGGCCGATCATCATTCCAAATGATCGGACAAGCGACGAACGAGCGGATCTCCAACCACTTGAAGCACGCCCGACTAAGCTTCAGCTGACTTAGTGCCTGCCGATAAGAATCATCAAAATAGATGCAGCTATCGGCGTCATTGCTGTTCAGCACTTTTCCCGTGGCGGCAGCCCAACCGGCGGCACTTGTAAGCCGACACCGCTCAGGCATGTTTAAGAGTCGCTTCTGCCATCCTCTCGGTCTTCGACCCTTGGCCATGTCCACAAGCTTCTTGAACTCCGTTTCGTTGAACCCTGCTAACTGTAAATTGACGTCGAGCCACTGGTGCGCCTCGAGGGCCCTGTTCGGCAGATTGTCCGGGTAGAAGGCGCAGACTGTCCGGAAACCGGACCCTCCAGCAGGCACCTCAAGGAGCTCCACCCGCGTACATGGCCTCTTACGCAGCAGCTGTGCGACGCGTCCAATCAACCAATCCCAGCTACTCAGAGTGAGCGCGACACTTAGGTGTCGGGTCAGCAGGTTCTGCGCCTGGGTCACGGCCTCTTCCCAAGTGTGTTTAGTGCGCAGATCCTGTAGTGCGATCAACGTATCCTTCTGCGCGCCCAGTCTACTCTCGGCAAACCGCGTAGACCGAAACTTCCACCATGCGTAAGCACTTGCGAGTATTAGGAGGGTCAAGGCTGCGGCGAGCGCGAAATTGACGCGTAGCAACCAGACCAAGACGCGATGTCGAACGGCCGGCTGGGTGTGGACGATCGCAGCCGTCTGAATTCGAACCAACGTTAGCCATCCATAAGCGATTGTTATCGCCAGCAAGAATAGAACACCCAAGCGGACACCACGATATAAGGAATGGAACAAACGATGTCCCAACGGAGGGATGGACTCGACTATCTCCTCCGTATCTCCAAGGGATGCATAAATAAACTCCAAGCCGGCCCAGATCGCCATCACTATAACGCTAACAACACTGGCGGACGATGCAATCCCGAAATCAAGGAAGTAATAAGCGGCAGCCACTCCGGCCAAGGCAGCCACGATGATGAGAAGTTTTAGGAGCGAAAGCGTCAGCTCCGAGGTTGGCAGCCACTTCCTTCTGCTCACGCCATCTCCTCTTGACATAAGGACCAAGTAATCCGCCCGGCGCTCATGAGGGGGCAGTTTCGCGAGTCACAGCGGAGTGGCTATTGGCGGTCTTTGAGCTGCCGAAACATTCGCCTGCCCTTAGCTCGTGATCGAAACCACTCCAGATCGCTTTCGCGTATTGATGGCGATCCAAGTTGCCGTGAGGGGCGGCATGCGACCGTTGCCCGTTTCTGCTAGCACAGCCGCATTCACTGATGAGAAATCCAGCGTGTCGGCTCACCACTGTGGTTAAGATGCTGGCCACTGCCCACAAGGATTCTGGCAAAGTAGCCGCCGCATTTGCAACAAAACGCCCATTGGCATCGGCAGCGATGGCTACACTCGGCCATCTCTTGATCGACTCGTTTCTTGTGTTGGCGAGGTTAGCCAAGTTTACCTTAGTCATCTGCTGCGCTTTCAACCCTTGTGGACTCGACCCAAACCGGGCTAGGCCGACCGGCCTCTCCGAGGGGCTAGCATGCTTAGACGGACACGCAAGCGCGATTTCCCCGGGTGGACCTGGGCTCAGGCCAAGCACCCAGGGTGCGTACAGTGTCGGGCCCTCGCCCTTGAAGGCGCTTCCGGGGAGTCTCGACATCCAAGCGAGGCTCCTCGCCATCACCTCTCGTTCCAACAAGGGCTCGTACATGACGTGGCCGCCGCGCGGATATATGTAGAGCTCTACTGTCTTCCCAAGGGCCTTCAGCGCGCGGTACATCTTCCACGCGCCCGCCACCGGCACTCGCGGATCGCGCTCGCCGTGTTGCAGCAGCAGCGGCGTCGTCACCTTCTCGACGAAGTTGATCGGCGAGTGTGCCGCGTAGCTGGCGCGGTTCTCCCAGGGCTCGCGGAAGTAGTTGGCCATGAACTCGCCGCCGTCGGGGAGTAGGCGCGCGTCTTCGAGGTCGCAGATGCTCGCGGCGGCGGCAGCCGCCTTGAAGCGGCCGGTCTGTGTGACGATCCAGTTGGTCATGTAGCCGCCGTAGGAGGCGCCCATAACGCCGAGGCGGTCGGCGTCGCGATGCCGCGGTCGATCATGGCGTCGACGCCGGTCATGATGTCCTTGTAGTCGTCTTCGCCCCAGCGGTCGACGATCATGCGTTGGCCGGCCTCGCCGTAGCCGGCACCGCCGCGCGGCATCGGGAACAGGACCGCGTAGCCGGCGCCGGCGAATGCCTCCGTGGGGAACGGGTCGACTTGCCCGACGGTGTGCATGAACTGCGGAAAGAGGCCATGGGTGACGCCGCCGCCGGGGCCGCCGTGGACGTAGACGAGCATCGGCAGGCGCTCGCCAGGCTTCCAGCCCGGCGGCGTCAGCAGCAGGCCCCAGATCTCCATGCCGTCAAAGGAGCGCCAGCTCACCGGCTCGAGCTTGCCGAGGGCGAGCTCGCGGAGCTGCGGATTCACTTCGGTGAGTCGCGTCGCTTTGCGCGTCGCCGTGTCCATGACGAAGACGTCGCCCATGGTGCGGCCTTCGACCGAGCGATACGCGAGGCGCTTGCCGTCGCGGCTCATGCTGAGCGCGTAGTTGACGGTGACGCCGGTGGTGATCTGCTCGGGCGAGCCGCCGTCGATGGGCACGCGCACGATCGGTTGCTCGAACATCTGGCGGCCCTGGCCGAAGGTGCCGTCGTTGGCTTGCAGGTAGATGGCGCGGTTGTCGCTCGCCCACGCCCACTCGTTCACCCAGGCGTCGCCGAGCGGCAGGATGCGCGGCTCGCCTCCGCCGATCGGCACGACTGCGAGGCTGCGCGTCGCCATGATGTCGAAGCGGCCGTTGCTGGTGATGAAGGCGACCCAGCGGCCGTCGGGCGAGACGTCGACGCGGTTGTTGAGGCCGGCGCGGTCGACGATCGCGCGCGGCTCGCCGCCCGCCGCCGCGACGGCGTAGATGCGGGTCTCGTACTGCGCCGAGAAGCCGCTGCGCGGCGCCGCCGAGTAGACGAGGTCGCGGCCGTCGGGCGTCCACGAGAAGCTGTCGACGTAGTGCGCCGGCGGCGTCAGCGTTCGCGGCTCGCCGCCACCGAGCGCCCGCACGACGAGGCGAGTCGACGGATCGGGCGCGCCCACGTGATTGACGAGGGCGCGGCGTTTCGCCTCCTCGGGCGGCAGCGGGTCGCGCGTCAGGTACGCGAGGTTCTTGCCGTCGCTCGACCAAGCGAAGGCGGAGATCCCTTCGGGCGCCTCAGTAAGTTGGCGCGCGGCGCTGCCGTCGAGTGGCACCGCGAACGCCTGCGGCCGCTCGGCGGCGATCGCCAGTAAACCGACCGCAGTGCCGTCCGGTGACCAGCGCAGGCGCGGCGCCGGCAGCGGCGTGTTCAGGATGCGCACCGACTCGCCGAGCCGCCGCGGCTGGCCGCCGTTCGACGAGACGACGTAGAGCGCCACCTGGTGTTCGTTCTTCTCGAGCGACGGCGTCGACACCGTGTAGGCGACCAGCGCGCCGTCGGGCGAGATCTCGACGTCGTTGATCGTGCGCAGCGCCATCTCGTCGTCGAGGGTGAAGCGGCGCAGCTCGGCCGCCCGCGCCGCGCCCGTGGCAGCAGCCAATCCGGCGCCCGCGACCAGTACGAGCCCCGCCCCGCGCCACCACGCGTCGAAGCTCGCCTTCGGATCCGCGCTGAGCCGCCGATTCAGCCAGAGGTAGAACGGAATGCTGAACCCCAGCCCGCCAGCGAGCGACAGCACGACGAACCAGGGCCAGCGCACGCGTCCCGGCGGCCGCACGGCGAATAGCCACGCGAGCAACACCATCGCCAGCACGCAGTCGACGATGAAGGCGACCGCGAGCTCGTCGGAGAGCACGTCGCCTACCGACGTATAGCCGATAAGCAGCCAATGGATGAAGAAGCCGTTCGGCACCAGGAAGCCGAACGCCGCTGCGACCAGTAGCCACATGCTGAGCGCTCCAGGGGTTGGCGGCAAGCCTAACAGGGTCGCGACGTGATGCATCGAGATCGCCACGGGCGCTGCGCGCCCTCGCGATGACGTAGGGGCCGCACGTCCCGCCGTGCCGCGGTATGAAACCTCGGGGCGCCTCATCCGTTCCTCTTCCGTGACACATCACAAGACGCCACCCGTTCGCCTGGTCTCCGGCCGCAGCCTCTCCTTGGGGCTGGGTATTGCCGTTGCCCTCCTCACCATGGTCATTCCCCCTGGCTCGGCCGTGGCTCAGGACGCCGCGCCTGCCCCGACCCCCGCGCCGGCCGCGGCGCCGCCCATTCCGCCATCTCTCCCCGTGCCTCGCCTCACCGGCGAGATCACGCTCGACGGCGATCTCTCCGAGCCAGCCTGGCAGTCGGCCGCCGTCGTCGACCAGTTCTTCGAGACCTCTCCGGCCGACAACACCGAGCCGCCGGTGAAGACGGTCGCCTACCTCACCTACGACGACCGCTACTTCTACATCGGCATCCACGCCTACGACCCGCACCCCGAAGCGATCCGCGCGCCGTATGTCGAGCGCGACGCGGTGATCGGCACGGACGACAACGTCGCCGTGTTCCTCGACACCCGCAACGACCGCCGCTCGGCGCTCGAGCTGCGCGTCAACGCGCGCGGCATCCAGGGCGACGCCATCTACGACGACGGCACCGGCAACGAGGATTTCTCGCCCGACACGTTCTACGACACCGCCGCCAAGATCACCGCCGACGGCTGGACGGCCGAGTACCGCATTCCCTTCTCGTCGCTGCGCTATCCGAAGCTGGACGAGGTGCACTGGGGCATCCTGATCTGGCGCAACTATCCGCGCGACCAGCGCTACGCGTTCCACAGCAGCCCGATCCCCCGGGGCAGCAACTGCTGGGTCTGCCAGTCGCGCGAGCTGACGGGCCTGACCGGCCTGCCCGGCGGCGGCCACCTGGTGGTGGCGCCCTATGTCACGGGCCAGCGCCTCGGCGAGCCCGCGAACGGGCTGGGCTCACCGATCCGGGACCAGGACGCGGAGGCCGACGGCGGCCTGGACGTCAAGTGGACGCCGACCGCGAG
>DASYQD010000111.1:0-17016 GCA_036005845.1 Thermoanaerobaculia bacterium
GTCACGCCGAAGGAGCACCTCGGCCTGCCCAATCGCGACGACGTCAAGGCCGGCGTCATCGCCTACAAGATCGCGGCGCACGCCGCCGATCTCGCCAAGGGGCATCCGCGGGCGCAGGCCTGGGACGACGCGCTGTCGAAGGCGCGCTTCGAGTTCCGCTGGCAGGACCAGTTCAACCTCGCCCTGGATCCGGTGACGGCGCGCGCCTACCACGACGAGACGCTGCCGGCCGAAGGGGCAAAGGTGGCGCACTTCTGCTCGATGTGCGGCCCCAAGTTCTGCTCCATGGAGATCACCCAGCAGGTGCGCGAGTACGCCGCCACGCACGGGATGGCCGAGGAGCAGGCAGTCGAGGCTGGGCTCGAGGACAAAGCCCGCGAGTTCGTCGAGCAGGGGAGCGAGCTCTACCGCTGAGAGTGCGGCGGCGCGCGCGACGAGGCGCGCTAGCATCGGTGCATGTCGTGGTTCGACCGCTTGACCGGCCGCGAGCGCGCTGATGCCGATGCCGGCTCGGCCGCCATCCGCCGCATCGCCGCCGAGCTCGCCGCGTTGCCGCCGCAGGAGGCGCGCGTGCTCGCCGGCTTCGCCTACCTGCTCGGCCGCGTCGCTTTCGCCGATCAGATGATCACCGACGCTGAGAGCGCCCGCATGGAGGAGCTGGTGCGCGAGATGGGCGGCGTGCCCGCGGCGCAGGCGACGCTGGTGGTGGAGATCGCCAAGGCGCAGAACCGCCTCGTCGGCCACGTCGAGAACTTCCAGGTCAGCCGCGAGCTGCGCGAGCTCGCCGACGAGCCGCGCCGCCGGCGCATGCTCGACTGCCTGTTCGCCGTCTCCGCCGCCGAGGACGGCATCTCCTCCGAGGAGGAGGCGCAGGTGCGGCAGATCGCCAGCGAGCTCGGCTTCTCGCATGGTGACTACGTCGACGCCCGCGCGCGCTGGTCCGAGCATCGCACGGTGATGCGCAACCTGCGGCGGCAGCCCGACTAGCGTCACGACTTCCGCCGCGACCCCCCGGGGCCGCCGGCGGCGGAGCGAATGCCGCTGACGGCAGGGAAGTGCGCGAAGTGAGCCGAGCGGTAATAGTCTCCGCACCATGAAAGAGCTCACTCTCCGCGGCCTCATCCTCGGCGCGCTGATCACCACCGTCTTCACGGCGGCCAACGTCTACCTCGGCCTGAAGGTGGGGCTGACGTTCGCCTCGTCGATCCCGGCGGCGGTGATCTCGATGGCGATCTTGAGCATGGTGAAGGACTCGTCGATCCTAGAGAACAACATCGTGCAGACGGTCGCCTCGGCGGCCGGCACCCTGTCGGCGATCATCTTCGTCCTTCCCGGGCTGGTGATCGTCGGCTGGTGGACGGGGTTCCCGTTCTGGTCCTCGTGCCTGGTGTGCATCGCCGGCGGCATCCTCGGCGTCGTCTTCACCATCCCGCTGCGACGGGCGCTGGTGACGACCTCCGACCTGCCGTACCCCGAGGGCGTGGCGGCGGCCGAGGTGCTCAAGGTCGGCTCCGGCCGCCGCGGCGAGACGAGCGACGAGAGCGGCGAGGCGCGCGAGGGCCTGATAGCGGTGATCTACGGCTCGCTGGCCTCCGCCGGCCTGGCGATCTTCGCCGCCACGCGGGTGGCGGCTGGGGAGGTGGCGCAGTTCTTTCGCCTCGGCGGCAACGCCGGCAGCGGCTACAACATCGCCTACTCGCTGGCGCTGCTCGGTGCCGGGCACCTCGTCGGGCTCTCGGTGGGCATGGCGATGCTCGTCGGCCTGCTCATCTCATGGGCGGCCGCGGTGCCCATCCTCACCTCGCTGCAACCGACGCCGGCGGGCGTCGAGTTCGCGACGCACACTCTCGGCATCTGGCGAACGCAGGTGCGCTTCATCGGCGCCGGCTGCATCGCCATCGCCGCGATCTGGACGCTGGCGAAGCTCGCCAAGCCGGTGGTCGGCGGCCTGGTGAGCACGCTGCGCGCGTCGCAGGCGACCGCGACGGGCGACGAGCGCGACCGCGACCTCGAGCCGATCTGGATCATCGTGCTGACGTTGCTCTGCCTGGTCCTTTCGGCCGGGCTGGCGTGGAGGTTCGTCGCCGGCACGCCGCTGGCCGGAAACGCCGCGGTGCTGGTGGCTGTCGCCGTACCGTTCGTGCTGCTCGCCGGGTTCTTGATCGCCGCGGTGTGCGGCTACATGGCGGGCCTCATCGGCGCCTCGAACAGCCCCATCTCCGGCGTCGGCATCCTGTCGATCGTCATCTGCGCCACGGCGCTGGTGGCGGTGATCCATCCGACGGATGCGACCCGGCCGGCGCTCGTCGCCTTCGCATTGTTCACCACCGCCATCGTCTTCGCCTGCGCCACGATCTCCAACGACAACCTGCAGGACTTGAAGACCGGGCAGCTCGTCGGCGCCTCGCCGCGGCGGCAGCAGATCGCGCTCATCGTCGGCGTCGTCGCCGGCGCGCTGGTGATCCCGCCGATCCTGAACCTGCTCGCCAAGTCCAACGGCTTCGCCGGCGCGCCCAACGTCGGCGTCATCGCGCAGAACCCGCTGCCGGCGCCGCAGGCGACGCTGATCTCGGCTCTCGCGCAGGGCGTCATCGGCGGCAACCTCGACTGGAAGATGATCGGCATCGGCCTGCTCGTCGGCTTGGGAGTCATCCTGGTCGACGAGACGCTGGGCATCCTGAAGAAGCTGCGCATCCCGCCGCTGGCGGTGGGCATCGGCATCTACCTGCCAATGTCGGCCACCTTCGCGGTGGTGGTGGGCGCCTGCATCGGCCACTGGTACGAGAAGCGGGTGGAGGGCCGGCCCGACGGCGAGCGGCTGCAGCGGCTGGGCGTGCTCGTCGCCTCGGGATTGATCGTCGGCGAGAGCCTCTTCGGCGTCATCAACTCGGGACTGATCGTCGCCAGCGGCAAGGAGTTCCCGCTGGCGCTGGTGAGCGAGGACTTTGCGGCGGCGAAGTTCCTCGGGCCGCTCGCCTTCATCGCGTTGATCGCGCTGCTCTATGGCTGGATGTTGAGTCGCGGGCGATCTGCGGCCTCGCCGGCAACGTAGCGGTCGCGCAACCTCGCGGCAGGCGCCTCACGGTTGAGCGGGTGAGCTCTCCAACGTCGCGACGGCCAGGGTCGGGAGGCCCGACCGCGCGCCGCCACACTCAGTCTGGACCGGCGGCGGTGGGTCCAGGCACCGGCGCGCTCCCATCTCCTTCCACGATGGCCTCCGAGAACTGAAGGATCGATGCATCGACGGCGCGGCGTCGGTCGTCACAGCTGCCGTCGTACGCGCCATGCTTGGCGTTGGCGACAGCCCAACTGCGGGCACAAGAAACGTATTCGCCGGCTGCATCGGTGAGCGCCGCCCACCGCTCCGATACTGCCAGGCGACCGGGATGGTAGTAGGCAAGCAATAACGCGTACGAGTAGCGCGCCGAACGCCATCGCCGGTCGACCGTGTTGTAGTCCCGATGTATGGCATGAACCTGATCGACCGTCTCTTTTCGCTCCTGGGGGTCGGTGAATCGGTCGAGCGAATACTCAGGGCCTGTCGAGACCATCAGGTCTTCGGCGGTTCCAATCATGCGGCCGAGCAACGAAAAGGCCTCGTGCACCGTGGCAAGGCGAGCCTGCACGAGCGCCTTGTGGTCGGCGCGGATTCGCTCGCGAGTGCTGATTGCCTGCTGCACGGTAGTAGTGATCAAGGTTCCGAAGATCCCGCCGAGCAGCACCGTGATCAACGTCGGTCCAGACGCAGACTGGAAGAAGCGCAGCCAAGTGGGCTCCGGCGCGGGAGCGGCAGGAGGGACGGCCGGAGGGGGCGCAGCTCCGTTAGGGCTCACAAGTCACGATGGCGTACGAGGTGTTCGTAAGTAGGTGCACGCCCGCAAACCGGCGGTCGGCCCGCACCGCAAGGCGCTGATCAAGGGACGAGATGCTGAACGCAGCGGGCACGCCGCGCACCTCGCAGGCGGCGGCCCGGGCCGTACGGCGAAACACGAGCACGGAGTGCTTCAGACCTCGCGGGATCAGTGCGTCGAGAGCCCATCCCGATCGCTGCTCCTTCACGAGAAGGGTGTCGAGATCGACGTCATCGAGTGCATTGCGTTCGAGCACCTCGACTTGGGAAGCCGTTGAAGAAGTTGGAGTCGCCATTCCGCCAGTGCCGCCGACAGCGCTGTTGTCGTCACCGCCGCTGCCGCCGTCACCGCCGATCCCCTCAGGCACTGGACCGCCCAGCACTATCTCCACCCGCCTGGCTTGGCCTGGCGACAAGGAAACCGTCTGCTCGGCCGTTGCGAAGCCCGCCAGGCTGGCCTCGACGTGGTAGGTACCGGGCGCCAGCCCAAGGACGCTGATCTGCCCGGTAGGGCCGGTGACCGCCGTCTGCTGCAGACCCGTTACCGGATCAGAGACCGTCACGGTGACGCCTGGAACGGGACTCCCGCTCGAATCGACGATAACCACGTTCACCGAGGGGAACGCCACTTGCGCGGCTCCAGCAGTAGCGCCGAGGAGGCACACGCTCAGGATCAACGGGGCGAGACGAGTTACGCAAGCCGTGTTGCCAACAGGTGTCTGAGCCATGATCCCGCTCCTGCGTCGGGCGTTTGGTACCAGAGACGGACCTGTTCCGAGACTTACGGACACCGCCCCACGTCAGCTCTCTCGAGATCCTCGCCGGCAGCGATGTCGCTGCCGTAGGATCTGCCGGTCGCGCAGCCAAGCGCGCCATCCTCACGGAAGCGGCCGGGCGGCGCCGGCGTTGAACCATTCCAGCGGGTGGAGCAGCACCACGTCGCGCGTGCCGTCGCGCAGCGCCACGCCGGCGGACAGGCGGCCGTAGCGGACGTAGAGGTCGCCGTTGCGCTGCGCCTTGGAGAAGCGCATCCGCGAACGCAGCTCGAGGTCGCGCGTCTGCGCCGTGGCGTGCACTGGATCGAGCTGCACGAGGTCGCGGTCGAGGCGGAAGCCGGCTTGCGCTTCGATGCCCTCGACGCGGAGCGCCTCGTCGAGCCAGCGCACGAGACGGCTCTTGGCGGCGAAGAGGGCGAGCAGCGGGGCGGAGTCCTTCATGCGCACGTGCGCCTCGCCGCGCAGCGACAGCGGATCGCCCCACACCAGCGATGCCTTGGGCAGGTCGGCGCGTGCCCACCAGCCGCCGGCGCCCGCGACGGCGCCGTCGGCGTCGCGATAGGTAATGCCGCCGAGCTCCAGCCGCGCGCCGGCGAGGTCGTAGCGGTTGCTCGTCAGGTCGGGAGTGGCGAGCGGCGCGCGCAACGCGAGCTTGCCTTGCAGCTCGACGTTTTGGAAGCGGAACCGCGCATCGCTCGAGGTGACAGCGAGGTTGCCGCTGGCGCGCCGCGTCGCCGTCGACGCTTGCAGGTGGAGCGTGGCGCGGCCGCGGCCGCCGTGCAGCGAGAGCCCCGCCTCGCGCGGCAGCAGCGCGTCGTAGACAGAAAGGTCGGGCAGCTCGCCGTCGTCGAGGTCGACGGTGGCGTCGAAGTCCTGCACCGGGCTCACCAGGTCGACCGCCTCGGACGCTACCGCGGCGATGCGCAGGCCGCTGCCGCGCAGGTAAGGCGCCTGGCCCGGGCGACGGAGGTCGGCAAGGCCGAAGCGCTCGAAGCGCAGGCGTAGAGCGGTGCGCGGTCGCTGCGCACCCGGCTCGACGACCACGTCGACCGTGCCGCGGCCGGTGGCGCGGCTCTGTAGCAGCGTCGCCGCGATCGAGTCGCCGCGCACCTGCAGGCGCGAGCCGGCGGCGAAGCGGCCGCGGGCGAGCGCGAGGTCGCCGGTGAAGGCGCCCTGCCCCGCGATGCCGAGCCACGGCGTGCGCTGCAGGTAGGGAGCGAGGAAGCCGAGCGAGGCGATGTTGCCGTGCAGGGAGGCGCTCCCGCTGGTGGCGCGCAGCAGCTCGCGCCGGCGCAACGGGCCGCTGCGCACCGGCTCGACGTCGGCGTGCAGCTCGACGGCGAGATCGCGCGCCGCCGGCGCGCCGGCGACGTCGAGGCGTCCTGCCGGCATGGAGAGCGCGGCGTCGCTGACGTGCAGGGTGCCGGCGCGGTCGAGCGAGAAGGAGCCGCTGGCGCTCGCGGCGCCGGCGACGAGGAGGTCGCCGATCGCCACCTCGCGCAGGCCGTCGACGCGGGCGCGCTCGAGCCGTACGGCCCACGGTTCGCCTCGGGCGGACCGCTGCGCAGGCGCGGCAGCGGCGAGGTCGAAGCGCACAGCGGCGCCGTCGACCGCGAGCCCGTCGACGCTCACGGTGCGCGCGAGCAGCGCGCCGACGTCGACGCGGCCGGCGAGGCGGTCGAGCACGGCGTGCGCGACGAGGCGCGAGCTGGGCGCATCGAGACGGACGCCCGCGGCTCGCGCGTCGGCGAGAAGAGGAGGCGCCTCGCCGTTTCGTGCCCGCTGTGCGCGCACGGCGGCGACGAGGCCGCGCACCCGCGTCTCGGTGGTCGTGGTGCTCAGCTCGAGCGAGTCGACGCGCATCACCGGCGGCCGATCGGCGGCCGGGCGGCCGACGATGCCGTGCGCGACGAGGTCGAGCCGCAGCAGCGGAGCGGGCGGTCCGCCCTCGACGGTGCCGGTGAACATGAAGGTCGAGCCCGGCGCGGAGGTGGAACCAGGCGCGGAGGTGGGAGCGGTGAGGAGCACGGTGCTGCCGGTGGCGAGCCGGCCCTGTTGGACGCGCAGCTGCGCACTGAGCGCGCCGGCCTTGCGTGGACCGGCGGCGCGAACACGGTCGAGGAACGGCAGGTCGTCGACCGCACCGTGCGCGCTCAGCGTGGCGGAGAGGAAGTCCCAGCCGGCGAGGCCGGGATGCTCGCGTGGTGCGTAGGGTCCGAGGTCGGCGGCCGCATCGAGCGACAGGCGGCTCACCAGGACGCGCGCGCCGCGCCGTACCTGCGCGTCGGACATCGTGAGGCGGGCGCGCTGCAGCGTGACATCGCGGCCCGGCACGATGCGGAGCGTGCCGGCGGCGCTGCCGTCGCCGGTGAGGCGCAGGCCGGGGAAGCGGAGCTGACGTACGTGGCGCAGCTCGATGCGGTCGAAGACGAAGCGCCACGGCCCGCGGCGGGCGCCGGCAGGGGGCGGCGGTCGCCGCGACTTCGGCAACTCCTGGTGCGTGAACAGCTCCGAGCGGACGCCGTCGCCGTGCAGCTCGGCGACGTGCAGCGCCCGGTCGCGGAGCGCGCGCAGATCGATGCGGGCCACGACGCGGTCGGCCGCCATCCGCCAGCCGGTGCGCGCGGCGCGGCTCTCGATGCGCAGCCCGCGCGCGTGCACTCGGCCGGGCACGATGCACCACGCCGCGCTCCACTCGATGCGGAAGCGATCCGGCCGGCGATTGAGCGCCGCCGGCAGCAGCGGCGTGTTGAGGGCGGCGTTGACGAGCAGCAGCCAGAGCGCCGCCAGCCCGACGACGGCGAGCGCCGCCCGCCTCAGCCAGCGACGCACGCGGAGCTCTCGCGCCGGCGCCGGCCGCGACCGCCGGCGCCGCCCACCCTACGGACCGACATGCACCACCACCTTGCGCTTGCTGCGGAAGCGACGGTGCTCCCAGAGGAAGATGCCCTGCCAGGTGCCGAGCGCGAGCTTGCCGTCGACCACCGGGACCGACACCGACACCCCGGTGAGCATCGCGCGGATGTGCGACGGCATGTCGTCGGGCCCCTCGTCGTTGTGGGTGTAGAGGTCGTCGCCTTCCGGCGTCAGCCGCGCCAGCCACGCTTCGAGGTCGCGGCGCACGGCGGGGTCGGCGCCTTCGTTGATGATCACGCCCGCCGAGGTGTGCTGCACGAACACGGTGCACAGGCCGTCGTCGACGCCGCTCTCCTCGACCACTGCCTGGACTTTCTTGGTGATGTCATGAAGTCCCGGCCGGTCGATGTGGATCTCGAGGTGGCGATTCATCGGCGGGAGTCTATGCCTCCGGTCGAGACAACCGAGTGCGCCTGTAGAGTCCGCTCGCCGTGGCCGTCTACTCGCTGCTGCGACCTCTCCTGTTCGCGCTCGATCCCGAGCGCGCGCACGCGCTGTCGCTGCAGGCGCTGCGTCTGATGGGTGCCGTGCCGCCGCTGCGCGCGCTGCAGCGGCGCTTGACGCCGCGGGTCGACGACCCGGTCGAGGCGCTGGGGCTGCGCTTTCCTAATCGCGTCGGCCTCGCCGCCGGCTACGACAAGGACGCGCGCGGTCTGCGGGGACTCGCCGCCCTCGGCTTCGGCCACGTCGAGATCGGCACCGTGACGCCGCGCCCGCAGCCGGGCAATCCGCGGCCGCGGCTCTTCCGGCTGGTCGCGGAGCGGTCGGTGATCAACCGGCTCGGCTTCCCGAGCCAGGGCGCGGCCGTGGTGGCGGCGCGGCTGCGCCGGCGGCCCGCGGACGTCGTCGTCGGCGTCAACATCGGCAAGCAACGCGACACGCCGGTCGAGCGGGCGGTCCAGGACTACCTCGCCCTGCTCGAGATCTTCGCGCCGCTCGCCGACTACCTGACGGTCAACGTCAGCTCGCCGAACACGCCGGGGTTACGCCGGCTCGAGACGGGAGACGAGCTGGGCAAGCTGCTGGCGCCGCTGGCGAAGCGGCGCGACGAGCTGGCGCGCCACGTGCCTTTGCTCGTCAAGCTATCGCCCGACCTCGCGCCCGAGGACCTCGACGCCGCCGTCGACGCGGCGCGCGCCGCCGGCATCGACGGCATCGTCGCCACCAACACGACCCTCTCGCGCGCCGGCGCAACCTCACCCAACGCCAACGAGACCGGCGGCCTCTCCGGCGCGCTCCTTACAGCCGCCTCGACAGCCGCTCTCGCGCGCGTCGCCCAACGCGTCGCCGACCGCGCGCTGGTGGTCGGTGCCGGCGGGGTGCTGAGCAGCGCCGACGCGTCTGCCAAGCGAGCCGCGGGTGCTGAGCTCGTCCAGCTCTACACCGGTCTCGTCTACCGCGGCCCTAGATTGATTCGGGAGAGCGCGCTCGCGTTGGCAGCTCGCACAACCTAACGACCTTCCGAACGCGCCGGAGTGTCGCCAGAACCAACGCGAGAGCTCCGTGAAACCGGGACCTGACTTCCCGAGTCTCAAGAAAGCCGATATACGAGCCGCAGGATCAGATGAAGTGCCAACATGATCAGCGCCGAAACTGACAGATACCAAGCGAGCCGGTACTTGATGGTTCTCGCTCGCCGAACCTCGAGAAGAGTGAGCGCATGCTGCTCGAAGTCCGCCAAGTGATCTGTGGTGGACCAATGTACCCAGACGACCGAAAGCAAAAAGAAGCAGGAAACGAGAATGGTCACAGTCCCTAGGTCAACGATCACCCAAGATATCAGTGGCAGCTCTCCAGCCATGAACACCGCAAATACCGCAATGATCACTGCATCGAACGTCAAGAGCGACGTCGATTTTGCATCAAGGATCGAGAGACAGCCGTAGAGATGGTCGAACAGCTTGGCGTGACGTTCAGAGCTTGCCATCGCCCCGAGGGCCGCAACGTGGCGCTTGAGGTCGGCCGGTTGCGACGGCAGCTCGGCATAAAGCTTGAACCGCAAAGCTACTTCCTCCCGGCTATATCCTCGTCCCAGAGAGAAGGCTTTTCTTTGATGAATTTGCTCATCAGGCGGATGCAGTCAGGATCATTCAAGATCGCAACCTCGATACCTCGCTCGCCAAGCAAGTCAGGATTGCCAGGATAGTTCTTGGCTTCGCCGATCACGACCCGTGGAATGCCAAATTGGATCACCGTTCCAGTACACATCATGCAGGGACTCAGCGTCGTATACAGAACCATCCCACTATATCGAGGACGGCGGCCGGCCCGCCTAATGCAGTCCATTTCTCCATGAGCGACGGGATCCCCATCCTGCACACGTCGGTTGTGACCGACGCTCACAACGCGGCCGTCCTCCACCAGAGCGGCGCCGATCGGGAGCCCACCTTCTCGGTATGACTTCTCCGCCTGCTCGAAGGCAACACGCATGAATTCTCTGTCTCGCTCCGGGTCCATAAGTACAGGGTACTAGCGTCGCTTCGGCGAGTCAATCGAATGTTCCTGCAAGAGTTCCTCCGACAGGAGTCCTCGGGGAGGGGGGACTTCCCTCGCAGATCGTCGGGAGTCGGCGTGAGGAACGATCGAGCCCTCTAGATGGAGGCTAGGAGGCCGACAGGGCTCCAACCGCTATGGGCTCAACGGGCTGCCCGGGCCGCCATGGGTGTTACCGGCGCATGGGGGATTAGACTGCATCCCCGGGATGTTCAGCCGAAACGTACCTTCGTGAAAGTTTGGTTAGGTGTGAGTTCTTGGCAATCAAAGTCTTCTGGCGAGTCCAGGAACGCTCCGAGACATAGTGGTGTTCCGTTGGTTTCTCAAGATCGTCCCCAGCTGAAATCACGAGACCAACCGAGCTCTCACGAAGCTCGGACCGGGCACGTGCCATCGCTGTGTCGACGGTCTGATGATCGAGCGTAGCCTGGCTGGCGAGTACCTCTCGTAGCTTGGAGTGCACCGACGCCAAAGACTCAACGTAGCGGCGGAGTATCGGTGTCAAAGGGAACGACTTCTTGCCTGTCGCCCTTAGCTCGGCGAGCACCGACGCCTTGAAGTCGCCTGCGGTTGCGAGTTCATCTACCATGATGCTCGGCGTCACCCAGAAACGGAGCCGATGTTGCGGCTCGTTCATGCCTTCCCATGCTGAGGGCCAAGAGAGTTCGTGGACCGGAAGATCTTGATGTTGAGCGTAGTTCCGTAACGCCTCGGCGATTCTGTACTCCAGATTATCGTCATATTCAGCGGACAGAAGCGCGGCGACGTCGGGCTGTGACGCGGAAGCCGACTTGAAGTACGCAGAGACGGCATGTTTGACTTGATCAACGTACATGCGAGCGGCAGTGAGCAGATTGACTACGCGGCGGTTGATGAGCTGTGCGTCGTGGAAGACGCGATGATCATCGAGAGGTGTGAACAGGGAGTGGTGAAGCGCGATGTCTAGCAACTCCCGTTCGTACTCCAGAAAGTTCTCGAGAAGCAAATCGAGCTTTTCCTCTACACCGGTGGCCAGGTAAGTGCGCTCGATGGCACCAAGAAGGTCTGCGTACTCCTCGCCTGTCAGCGCAATACCAGGTCCATAGCCCAGCGCCCAGATTCTTAGGTTGTAGAACACGAGAACTCCGCGTCTAGCGCCCACCCTTCGCGGTCAGCTCCACGCGCCGCAGCGTCACGTTGTCGAGCAGCACGCTCTGCACGTCGTCGTCCTGCTCGCCGTAGCAGGCGAAGCCGGCGCGGACGGCGACGGTGTCGCGGCGCAGCTTGGTGCTGCCGTGCACCTGGGTGAAAGTCCCGCGCACGAGTGTCTGGTTCGCCAGCTCGTGAAAGGCCGTGGCGCCGTCGCTGCAGTCCTTCGTCGTGTGCTCTTCGAGGAAGGCGAGGCACGAGCCCGGGCCGTCGAGGCGCTGCAGGTAGCCGCTCACCTCGAAAGCTGTGGCGGCCGGCACGACGACACAGGTCGACGCTCCGGCCTCGCTCGCCGGCTGGTTGGTCATGCGCAACGCGCCGGGCGCCGGAATGCCGTGCCGCGCGTCGAAGGCGATCGTCGTCACCGCCTGACTGCGCCAGCCCTGCACGCCCTTGTCGAAGCCACAGTTGCGCGCCAGGTTGCCGGCGACGCCGTCGCAGCGCGGTACCGCCGCATTCGCCGCCGGCGAGGCGGCGGCGCCGGCCGCGAGCAAGGTCGCGATGTGCAGCGCCGCCCCGATCCGCACCGCGATGCTCACGGCGCGAGCGCGCTGCATGGCCGCTGCCTCACAGCGCCGCCATCCGATCGATGAGGTCGACGACGCGGTTGCTGTAGCCCCACTCGTTGTCGTACCACGACACCACGCGCACCCAGCCGTCGCCCTTGGAGTCGGTCGACAGCGCGTCGAAGATCGAGGAGTGCGGGTTGCCGATGATGTCGCTCGACACCAGCGGCACCTCGCTGTACTCGACGACGCGGGCCATGGGCCCGGCGGCCGCTTCGCGCACCGCGGCGTTGACCTCGTCGCGCGACGGCCGCTCGCGCAGCCGCGCCACCAGGTCGACGATCGAGCCGTCGGGCACCGGCACGCGCATGGCGAGGCCGTCGAGCTTGCCCTTCAGGTTGGGCAGCACCTTGCCGACGGCGCGGGCGGCGCCGGTGGTGGTGGGGATGATGTTCTCCGCGGCGGCGCGGCTGCGCCGCAGGTCCTTGTGCGGCACGTCGGCCAGCCGCTGGTCGTTGGTGTACGCGTGCACCGTGGTCATGAAGCCCTGCTCGATGCCGAAGCGGTCGTCGAGCACCTTGGCGAGGGGCGCCAGGCAGTTGGTGGTGCACGAGGCGTTGGAGACCAGCTTGTGCTCCGGCTTGAGGGTCTCGTCGTTGACGCCGATCACCACCATGGCGTCGATCTCGTCCTTCGGCGGCACGGTGAGGATGACGCGCGGCGCGCCGCCCTGCAGGTGCTTCTCGAGCTTGGCGCGGCTGGTGAAGACGCCGGTCGACTCGACGACGACGTCGACCTTCGCCTCGGCCCAGGGGATGCTCGCCGGGTCGCGCTCGGCCGTCATCTTCACCGGCTGGCCGTCGACGTACATGTTGTCTTCGTCGGCGGTGACCTCGCGCGGGAAGACGCGCATCACGGTGTCGTACTTGAGCAGGTAGGCGAGCTGGTCGTTCGGGAAGAGGTCGTTGATCAGCGCCACCTCGACGTCGTCGCGCTCGGCGAGGATGCGGAACACGGTGCGGCCGATGCGGCCGAAGCCGTTGATGCCGACGCGCACTCTGTCGTTGCCGGCGCCGTTGCCCGCCGCGCCCATCAGGCGGCCCTCCGTTCGATCGCGGCGAAGCGCTGGATGAGGTCGACGGCGCGCTGCGCGTAGCCCCAGCCGTTGTCGAACCAGCTCAACGTCTTCGACACGCGCTCGCCGATCGTCATCGTGGCCAGCGAATCGAAGGTCGCCGAGAAGGGCGACAGCCGGATGTCGCCGGAGACGATCGGACCGTCTTCGAAGTCGAGGATGCGCTGCCACGCGGGGTCGGCCGCCGCCGTGCGCATCGCCTCGTTCACCGAATCCTTGGTCACCGGCCGCTCGTGCCAGCAGACGAGGTCGACGACCGAGCCGTTGGGCACCGGCACGTTGAGCGCCATCCCTGACAGCTTGCCGCGCAGCTCGGGGAGCAGCTCCATGAGCATGTCGGCGACGTGGCTGGGCTGCGGGATGACGTTCTCGGCGGCGGCGCGGCCGGTGCGCATGTCCTCGGCCGGCACGTCGGCGAGGCGTAGCTGGCTGCTGTAGGCGTGGACCGCGGAGACGAAGGCGCGCTCGATGCCGAAGGCGCGCTGCAGGATGGCGAGGATCGGCGCGGCGGCGTGCGCCGTCACCGAGGCGTTGGAGACGATGCGGTGCTCGGGCCGCAGCAGGTGGTCGTTGACGCCCATCACCACCGTGATGTCCGGCGCGTCGCGCGGCGGCGCGCAGAGGATGACGCGCTTGGCGCCCGCTGCGAGATGGCGCTCGAGCTCCTCGCGCGAGCGCGCCTTGCCGGTGGCCTCGACGACGACGTCGACGCCGAGCTCGCCCCACGGCGCCTGGCCGGGGTCCTCGGCAGCGAGCATCTCGATCTGGCGGCCGGCGACGTGGAGGTGGCCGTCCTTGAGGCTCACCGGCGCGGGGAAGCGGCCGAGGATGGTGTCGTAGCGCAGCAGGTACTCGAGCGCCGCGTGGTCGGCGGGGTCGGAGATCGCCGCCAGCCGCACGTCGTCGCGGTCGTAGAGGATGCGCACCAGGTTGCGCCCGATCCGTCCCAGCCCCATCAGCCCCACCGCGACTTGCGCCATCGCCTCGCACCTCCCTGGTATCGCCGACGTCGCGGAGGCGGCCGCGCCGGCGGCGGAACGTTAGCAGGCATGGTGCCATCGACTTGGCGCTAGCAAAGCGCTGCGGTGGCGAGCCGCGCCTCCGGCGCGGTGTTACACTGCGCTTCGCCCTCCCGGACACCCTGCGATGACCGACGGTTCCGGCCCCGGCACGCCCTCGCGCGCGGACCGCTTCGACCTGGCGGTGCAGGGGAACCGCGCCCGCGCCTACGCGCTGGCGACGTCGGTGGCCTCGACGTTCCGCGCCCTCCACCTCATCGAGACGCGGTGGACGCTGATCCTCGCCATCGGCGGCACCGCCACGGTGACCGCCCTGGTCGTCTGGTGGCTCGTGCGCTCGGGCTGGCACCGGCGATTGCTCGGTCGGGCCTACGACCCGCTCTGGATCCTGCTCGACGTCGGCTTCATCTCCGCCACCATCGCCGTCACCGGCGGCGCCACCAGCCCGTGGCAGCCCTGGTATGTGGCGATCTTCAGCGCCGCGGTGTTCGTGGCCGGGCAGCGGGCGGCGTTCTTCACCTTCCTCGCCAGCATCGGCGGCTACCTGGCGGCGTTGTCGTTCGCCGGCAACCTCGGCGGTCCCGGCCAACCGGTGCTGCGCGGCATCGCGTTGATGGTGAGCCTCTACGCGGCGACCTTCTTCTTCCTGCGCGGCGTCAGCATGCTGCAGGACAAGCGGCGCGAAGTCAGCGGCATGCGCGACGAGAGCCGGCGCAAGGTGGAAGAGCTGACGCGCCTGACCGCCACGCTGGAGGAGCGCACGCGCGAGCTGCACGAGGCCAACCTGCGGCTGCGCGAGTCGGACCGCCTGAAGTCCCAATTCCTCGCCAACGTCTCGCACGAGCTGCGCACGCCGCTCAACTCCATCATCGGCTTCTCGGAGATCCTGCAGACCCGGCTCGTGCAGCAGCTCGACGAGCGGCAGGCGCGCTTCCTCGGCTACATCCACGCCGGCGGCGAGCAGCTCTTGGCGATCATCAACGACATCCTCGACCTGTCGAAGATCGAGGCCGGCCAAGCCGAGCTCGCCTGCGAGCGGCTGCCGCTGCGCGCCGCCGTCGACGGCGTCTCCACCGTGCTGCGCAGCACGGCGGAGAAGAAGGGCATCCGCGTGCGCGTCGAGGCGGCGGCTGACGTGCCGCTCATCGAGGCCGACCCGGCGCGGCTGAAGCAGGTGCTCTACCACCTGCTCTCGAACGCCATCAAGTTCTCGTATCCGGAGTCGGAGGTGCGGGTGAAGCTGCAGCGCGAGGCGGCCGTGCAGTCGCCGCTGCGCCGCAACGCCGTGTCGATCGCCGTCGTCGACGACGGCATCGGCATCGAGCCGCACGACCGCGAGCTGATCTTCGAGGCCTTCCGCCAGGCCGACGGCAGCGCCAGCCGCGAGTTCCAGGGCGCCGGGCTCGGCCTCGCGCTGGTCAGGCGCTTCGTCGAGCTGCACGGCGGCGTCGTCACCGTCGACTCGGCGGTGGGGCAGGGGAGCACGTTCACGGTGCACCTGCCGTTGCAGCAGAAGAGCGGCGGGCCGCTGCCGCCGGGCGGCGTCGAGACCGAAGCCGAGCTGCGCGCACCAGAGCCCGGCGAGGACCGCGTTCTCGTCGTCGAGGACGACCCGACGGTCTACGACGTCATCGCCCGCCACCTCAATGACGGCGGCTGGGTGCCGGTGCGCGCGCGCACCGGCGACGACGCGCTGAAGCTGGCGCGCGGCGTGCGGCCGGCGGCGGTGACGCTCGACCTGGTGATCCCCGGCATCGACGGCCTCGGCGTGCTGCGGGCGCTGCGCGCCGACCCCGAGACACGGCACATCCCCGTCATCATCATCTCGGTGCTCGACAACCGGGAGCTCGGTCTGACGCTGGGCGCCGACGACTACTTCGTCAAGCCGGTCGACCGCGACGCGCTGCTCGACCGGTTGGGGGCACTGGTGCCGCGCGAGGTCGGCGGCCGCGTGCTGGTGATCGACGACGACCCGGCCCTGCACGAGCTGGTGGCGGCCGGGCTGCCGGAGCGCTACCGGCTCCTCCACGCGCACACCGGCCGCGACGGCGTCGAGCTGGCGCGGAACGAGTGCCCCGACCTCGTGCTGCTCGACCTGATGATGGAGGGCATGGACGGCTTCGAGGTGGCGGCGACGCTCAAGGGCGACGAGCGAACCCGCACGCTGCCCATCGTGGTGCTCACCGCCAAAGAGATGGACCGCGACGACCGCGAGCGGCTGCACGGCAAGATCGAGGCGCTGGTGCACAAGACCGACTGCAGCCCGGCGCGGCTGGAGGCGGTGCTGCGCGACGTCGTGCGGCGGCAACTGCGGATGGCGAGGACGGCCGATGTGTGAGCGTGAGGGTGAGCATGGCTGAGAGCGACATCCTCATCATCGAGGACAACCGCCAGAACCTCGAGCTGGTCCAGTTCCTGCTCGAGGAGGCGGGCCACCGCGTGCGCTCCGCTCCCGATGCGCGCGGCGCCCGCGCCGAGCTCGAGCGCCAGGTGCCCGACCTGGTGTTGATGGACATGCAGCTCCCGGGCACCGACGGGCTCGAGCTGGTGGCCGAGCTGCGCGGCGACCGCCGCTTCCGCCACCTGCCGATCGTCGCCTTGACCGCGCACGCGCTGCGCGGCGACCGCGAGCGCTTCCTCGCCGGCGGCTGCGACGGCTACATCGCCAAGCCCATCGACGTCGCCACTTTCGCGCTGCAGGTGGAAGCGCTGCTGCCGGGGCCGCGCGCGGCGTCCGACTTCGGCCCGGCGGCGGAGATCGATTGAGCCGGCGAGTCCCGACCCTGCCCGAAGGCGGGCTGGTGCTGGTGGTCGACGACCAGCCGGAGAACCTCGAGCTGGTGGCCGAGATCCTCTCCGAGGAGGGCTACCGCATCCAGCTCGCGCCCGACGGCGAGAGCGCGCTCTCGATGGTGGCCGCCGAGCCGCCCGACTGCATCGTGCTCGACGTGATGATGCCGCGCATGGACGGCTTCGAGGTCTGCCGCCGGCTCAAGGGCAGCCGCGCGACGCGCTTCATCCCGGTGGTGATGCTCACCGCGCTGTCGGCCGTCGACGACAAAGTGCACGCCTTCGACGCCGGCGCCGACGACTTCCTCAACAAGCCGGTGCACTCGCACGAGCTGAGAGCCCG
>DASYQD010000112.1:0-9438 GCA_036005845.1 Thermoanaerobaculia bacterium
GGTCGACACGCCCGCTCTGCTCGCGCACTGGCCGACCAAGGATCCGCAACGGCCGACACGCCGCGAGCTCGAGAGCCTCAGCGACTTCCTCGCCACGCGCGGAGTGGGCATCGAGCCCGACGTGACGTTCGGCGGACCTTCGCTCGCCCGCGGCCCTCGCGCCGCCCTGTTTCGGCTGCCCGGCGGCGCACGTGAGACACCCTCGGATGCCTACGGCGGGGCTGCCGTTCTCCTCCAACTCGCCGCCACCGTGGCTGCGGCCGATGGCGAGGTTTCGCCTGCCGAGCAGCGGCATCTCAGCGACCACCTCCAGGCAGCGCTCCACCTCGATGGGCCCCAACGCATTCGCCTGGAGGCGCGCTTCTGCTGCCTCGCCGCCGACCCGCCGCCGCTCGGACGCGCGAAGAAGAGCATCGAGCAGATCGACGTCGAGCAGCGCCATGCCCTCGGCGCCTTCCTGATCGCCCTCGCCGGCGCCGACGGGCACCTGGCGCCCGAGGAGCTCAAGGTGCTGAGCAAGATCTACCCGCGGCTCGGTCTGCAGCCGGAGGCGGTCTACGCGGACGTGCACCAGCTGGTGAGCGCCCAGGTCGCCGCGGCGGAAGCGCCGGTGTCCGTGCGCGCGGCCGAGCTGCCCGCCGGCTTCGCGATCCCTCGGCCCGAGCCGGAGCCAGGAAGACCGGCGGGAGTGGTGGCCCTCGACCTGGTCAAGGTGCGGGCGAAGCTCGCCGAGACCGAACGGGTGTCCCAGCTCTTGGGCGAGATCTTCGTCGAGGAGGCGGTCGAGGCGCCCGCCGCGCCGCCGCCGGCCGCGAGCGCGAAGGACGACGCCTTGATCCGCGGGCTCGACGGCGCGCACTCGGCGCTGCTGTTGACCCTCGCGGGTGCCGCGTCGTGGCAGCGCACGCGCTTGGAGCGGCTCGCCGATCGCCTCGGCCTGCTTCCGGACGGCGCCCTTGAAGTGATCAACGAAGCGGCGTTCGCTGCATGTGGCGCACCGCTGCTCGAAGGCGAAGACCCCATCGAGCTCGACCGCGAGGTCCTGCAGGAGATGCTGGCATGAGCGAAGCGACGGCCGGAGCCGGTCCCCAGAAGTTGCGGCCGAAGGAGCGCGACGCCATCGTCCAGTCGCTGCGCGCCGGTGTCGTGCCGCGCCGCGGCCACCAGCACATCCAGGTGGGCCGCGCCGAAGAGGTGCGCGCCCTCGTCCAGGACCTCGACCGCGTGGCCGACGGCGGCTCGGCGATCCGCTTCGTCATCGGCGAGTACGGGTCGGGGAAGACGTTTTTCCTCCACCTCGTGCGCTCGATCGGGCTCGAGAAGGGATTGGTCGCGGCGAATACCGATCTGTCGCCAAGCCGGCGGCTGCACGCGACCGGCGGCGAGGCGCGCGCGCTGTACGCCGATTTGATGGCCAACCTGGCGACGCGCAGCAAGCCCGAGGGCAGCGCCCTGCCCAGCGTCGTCGAGCGTTTCGTCAGCTCCGCCCTCCAGCAGTCGCGCGAGCGTGCGGTGCCCACCCAGGCGGTGCTCGAGGAGCGGCTGACGTCGCTGCGCGAGCTGCCGGGCGGCTACGACTTCGCCGAGGTCGTCAGCGCCTACTGGCGCGGTCACGACGAAGGGCACGACCGACTCAAGTCCGACGCGGTGCGTTGGCTGCGCGGCGAGTTCGCGACGCGGACCGACGCGCGCGCCGCGCTCGGCGTGCGCACCATCGTCGACGACGCCAGCATCTACGACCACCTGAAGCTCTTCGCGCGCTTCGTGCGGCTGGCGGGATACGGCGGCCTCGTCGTCTGCTTCGACGAGATGGTCAACCTCTACAAACTCGCCAATACCCGGGCACGCAACGCTAACTACGAGCTGCTGCTGCGCATCGTCAACGACAGCTTGCAGGGCACTGCCGTCGGGCTTGCGGTGCTTCTCGGCGGCACGCCGGACTTCCTGATGGACCCGCGTAAAGGCCTCTACAGCTACGAGGCCCTGCAGTCGCGGTTGGCGCAGAACCGGTTCGCGGCCGACGGCCTGCGCGATCTGAGCGGGCCGGTCGTGCCGCTCGCGGCGCTCAGCCCCGAGGAACTCTTCGTGCTGCTGCGCAACCTGCGCCACGTCTATGCCGGCGGCGATCCAGCCGCCTACCTGCTCCCCGACGAAGGCCTGGTCGCGTTCATGGAGCACTGCTCGCGCCGAATCGGCGACGCCTACTTCCGCACGCCGCGGAGCACCATCCGCGCCTTCCTCGAGCTCTTGGCGGTGCTCGAGCAGAACCCAGGCGCGGATTGGGCGGCGATCCTGGGCACGGTGGAGCTGGCGCCCGAAACGAACCCCGACCTCGCTCCGCTGGAGGACGAACCCGTGGCCGGCGGCGATGCCGCGGCGTCCTTGGGCGACGCGGACGACCTCGCCTCCTTCCGGCTCTGACGCGCGCGCGGATGGAGTCGAACTCCTTCCATCGCCTTCATCCGCGCCTCCAGCGCTGGATCTGGCGCACCGGGTGGTCCGAGCTGCGCGACGTGCAGGAGCTGGCGATCCCGGCCATCCTCGACCAGCAGCTCGACGTCCTCATCGCCGCCGCCACCGCCGGCGGCAAGACGGAAGCCGCGTTCCTGCCATTGCTGAGCCACCTCGTCGAGGACGCCGGCGGCAGCGTGCGCGTGCTGTATGTCAGCCCGCTGCGGGCGCTCATCAACGACCAGTTCCGGCGTCTCGATCCGCTGTGCGAGGAGCTCGGCGTGCCGGTGCACCGCTGGCACGGCGACGTGGGCGCCGCCCACAAGCGGCGCCTGCGCGAGCGGCCGGAGGGCATTCTCATCATCACTCCCGAGTCGCTGGAGGCGTTGTTCGTCCTCCGCGGCCACGAGATCGGACGGCTCTTCGCTCGCCTCGACCGCGTGGTGGTGGACGAGCTGCACGTCTTCCTCGGCAGCGAGCGCGGCGCGCAGCTGCAGTCGCTCCTCCACCGCGTCGAGCTCTTGGTGCGGCGCCGCGTGAGCCGCATCGGCCTCTCGGCGACGCTCGGCGATCTCGACCTCGCCTGCCAGTTCTTGCGACCCGGCGGCGGCGACGCGGTACGGCGAATCGAGTCGAAGGCGCCGGGTCAAGAGCTGCGGCTGCAGGTGCGCGGCTATCGGGTCGCGGCGCCGCCGCGTAGTCCGCGGGAAGGGGCGGTTGAGGCGGCAGTCGCGGACGCCGCGGAGCCGACGGGTGAAGGACTGCAGGCCATCGCCGGCCACCTGTTCGACCACCTGCGCGGCGGTCACCACCTGATCTTCGCCAACGCCCGCGCGCGCGTGGAAGTGCTCGCGGACATCCTGCGCCGCCGCTGCGAAGCCCACCAGGTGCCCAACGAGTTCTGGCCGCATCACGGGAACCTTTCGAAGTCGCTGCGCGAGGAGGCCGAAGCGGCCATCCGCGACCCCAGCCGACCGGCGAGCGCGGTGTGCACGTCGACGCTCGAACTCGGCATCGACGTGGGCGCCATCAAGAGCGTGGCGCAGATCGGCGTGCCGCCCTCCGTCGCCAGCCTGCGGCAGCGCCTCGGCCGCTCCGGCCGCGGCGGCGATCCCGGCATCCTCCGGGTCTACGTGTTGGAGCGCGCGCTCGACGAGCGCACGCCGCCACACGACAGCTTGCGATCCGAGCTCGTGCAATCGACCGCGACCTTCCTCGAAGGCACGGGAGCCCACGTCCACGAGCGGGTTCGCCGCGAGATGTTGCGCATCTACATGAGCGCTGACCTGCCGCGCTATCTGGACGCCGCCGCGCGCGAGCTGTTGGGTGAAGCGCGCGGGAATTTCTACCGGCATCGGCTTCACGAGCGCTCTTTGGTCGGCGACGGCGACAGGACGATCTGGTTCCCCTGGACCGGCGACCGTGTCCTCGACACGCTGGTTGTGTGGGCAGCGGCTGCCGGGATCGAGGTGACGCGAGAAGGAGTAGCCCTCGTCTTCGAGGCGATGGATTCGCAGCTCGTGCGCAGCGCGATGGGCCGTTTGCTGGAACAACCGGCTCCCGATCCGGTCGTGCTTGCGGCCGGAGTGTCGAACCTGGAGCGCGAGAAGTTTCATCGCTGGCTGCGACGCGACTTACTGGCGACTGACTTCGCCTCCGGGGTGCTCGACGTCGATGGGGCGGCCGCCGCGTTGCGCGGGCTGGCGACCGCCGAGGAGTCGCTCGAGGTCCCAGAGTGACCCGCCGCAGCGCCCGTCCGCGAGTGCGCTAGCCTGGAGTGGTGCGATGGGTGGTGGCGGGGACGTTGCTGGTCGTGAGCATGTCGCCGGCGCTCGGCGAGGCGCGGCCGGCGCCGACGCCGGCGCTCGCGGAGGAGATCACGGTCACCGCCACCGGCGTCGAGAGCCGGCTCGCCGAAGTGCCGGCGGCGGTGACGGTGCTCGACGCCGAGGACCTCGCTGCGGCGCCGGGGCTGGCGCTCGACGACGTGCTGCGGCAGGTGCCGGGGTTCACGTTGTTCCGGCGCTCGGGAAGCCGCACGGCGAACCCGACGACGCAGGGGCCGTCGCTGCGCGGCGTGGGCGGCTCGGGCGCGAGCCGTGCGCTGGTGCTCGGCGATGGGATCCCGCTCAACGATCCGTTCGGCGGCTGGGTGGCGTGGGGGCGGGTGCCGCGGCTGGCGCTGCAGCAGGTCGAGGTGCTGCGCGGCGGCGCCAGCGACCTCTACGGAACCGGCGCGCTCGCCGGCGTCGTGCAGCTCCTGCGGCGGCCGATCACTCCGGGCGCGTGGGCGGCTGAGGGCTCGGCCGGCAACGAGAGCACGGCGTCGGCCGATCTCTGGAGCGCCGCGCGCCGCAGCGCGTGGGGCGGTGCGCTGGCGGCGGAGCGCGTCACCACCGCGGGCGCCGTGCCGGTCGCTCGCGACGAGCGCGGCGCGGTCGACGTCGCCGCCGGCGGCCATCACACCAGCGCCGAGCTGACGGTCGAGCGCGCACCGCCCGCCGACGCCTCGGCGGCCGGTACGTTCGCAAACTCGCGCCTCTTCGCACGCGGCGGCAGCTTCGAGGAGCGCCGCGCCAACGGCACGCCGCAGCAGACGAACAGCACCTGGCTGCGCGAGGCGGCGCTCGGCGCCGACGTTCCGGCGCTGGGCGGCGACGCGGCGCTACGCCTCTGGGCGACGCGCGAGCGCTACTTCCAGACCTTCAGCGTCGTCGCCGCGGACCGCGACAGCGAGGTGATGAACCGCGACCAGCGCGTGCCCTCGCGGGTGCGCGGCGCGAGCGGGCGGTGGAGACGCTCGCTCGGCGGCAGCACGACCCTGCTCGCCGGCATCGAAGCGCGGCGCACGCGCGGCGAGAGCGACGAGCGGCTCTTCACCGCCGGCCGCATCGTGCCGAGCAGCAGTGGCGGCCGCCAGGACCTCGACGGCGCCTATGTGGAGACGCTCCTCGCTCCCGCGCGGCGCTGGAGCTTCGCCGCCGGCCTGCGCGGCGACGGCTGGCGTAATGTGTCGAACCCCGGCTCCGGCGGTGCGCCGGGCGTGCGCACACGGCGCGACGCGCAGGCCCTCTCGCCGCGCCTCAGCGCCCGCTGCCAGGCCAGCGAGGCCTGGTCGCTCGACCTCGCCGGCTACCGTTCCTTCCGCGCGCCGACGCTCAACGAGCTCTACCGCGGCTTCCGCGTCGGCAACGCGGTCACCGATCCCAACCCACGCCTCGGGCCCGAGCGCCTGCGCGGCGCCGAGCTGGGCATCGGCTGGATGCCGCGCTCCGCTACCGGCGGCGCCAACGCGCGCCTCCGCGCTTCGCTGTTCTCGATGGACCTCGAAGACACGATCGCCAACGTCACCATCTCGACGACGCCGGAGCTCGTCCGCCGCCGGCGCGAGAACCTCGGCCGCACGCGCGCCCGCGGCGCCGAGCTCGAAGGCGAGGCGCAGCCCTGGCGCCGCCTCACCGTCGCCGGCTCGTGGCTGCTCGTCGACAGCACCGTGCGCAGCTTCGCCGCCGACCCGGCGCTCGCCGGCAAGCGCGTGCCGCAGGTGCCGCGCGCCCAGGCGTCGCTGTCGTTCGGCTGGCACGGCGACGCGGCCACCGCCACGCTCGCCGCGCGCTGGAGCGCCAGCTCCTTCGAGGACGACCGCAACACCGCCGCTCTCGACCGCTTCACGCTCGTCGACGCCGAAGTCGCCCACGGGCTGCGCCGCGGCCTCACGGCCTTCGTCGCCGTCGAAAACCTTCTCGACGAAGAGTACGTCGTCGGCCGCGCCGGCGTCACCACCGTCGGCACGCCGCGGCTCGTTCGCGTCGGCATTCGCCTCGCGCGCGGCGGCGCCTAATCGCCTCGCCTGACGACGGAAATCTTTCCACTGCGCTCGAGCCGCGCGCTGGCCACCTGTGCGACGTCCGCGACGCCTTCTTCGCGCAAGGCCTCGTCGAGATCGTGGACGGTGATCGCGCTGCGCCGCATCTGATCGTCGATGGCCCTGCCGTCGCGCACCAGGTCGCGCGGCTTGCCCTTGACCACCAGGCCGAAGAGGTGCGAGCGCAAGGCGGCTTCGGCGACCAGCCAGTGGAGCGCCACCAGCACGCCGCTGGCGACGAGTGTCGGCAGGAAGGGCGCCGTGCCGCTGACGGCGCGGCTCGCCACCGAGCCGAGGACGATGGCGAGCACCATGTCGAAGGCCGTGCTGCGGCCGACGAAGCGCCGGTGGCCGAGGCGCACGAGCAGCAACAGCGCGCCGTAGACGACGACCGCGCGCGCCGCCATCTGCCCCGACGACAGCGTGTCGGCCTTCTCCTGCAGCCCCAGCACCGCGTCGATCGAGGGCCAGGTCATCAGCGACGCTCCCGCGCCGCGCGCGAGCAATCCGCATGCCCCGAGCGGCGAGAGCGACCGGCGCGAGCGGAGGATTGGCTACGATGCCGCGATGCAGTCGCCGAACCATCGCCGCGTCAGCATGCGCAGGCGTGTGGCTCGGCGGACGGCGGATCAATGGGGCCACGTCGGCGCGGGGCGGGCCGGGCAGGGGGCGCCTGGCAGCAGCGCCAAGAAGGGCGCCAAGCTGATCGCTGCCTTGGCCTCCTTGGCGGCGCTCGCCGCGCTCGCGGTGCCGCTGGCCGGCTGCCGGCTGCGCGCGCCGCAGCCCGGCGCCGCGCCGGCGGCCGGCTGGAACCTGCTGCTCGTCACGCTGGACACCATGCGCGCCGACCATCTCGGCTGCTACGGCCGTCCGAGCGCCGACACGCCGGCGCTCGACGCCCTGGCGGCGCGCGGCGTGCGCTTCGACCAGGCGCAGAGCGCGGTGCCGCTGACGCTGCCCTCGCACGCCACGATCTTGAGCGGGCTGCTGCCGCCGCGCCACGGCTTGCGCGACAACGGCCGCGGCGCGTTGCCGCCGGAGGTCGACACCCTCGCCACGCGGCTGAGCGCCGCCGGCTACCGCACGGGCGCGTTCGTCGGCGCGTTCGTGCTCGACCACCGCTACGGTCTCGCGCGCGGCTTCTCGAATTACGACGACGAGATCCCGCGCCGCGGCAGCGAGCTCGAGGCCGAGCGGCCGGGCCGCGAGGTGGTCGATCGTGCGCTCGCCTGGCTCGACGAGGCTCGGTCGGCGGCAAACGCTGGCCCCCCGGCCGAACAGAAACCTTTCTTTGCGTGGGTCCACCTCTACGACGCGCACGCGCCGTACGCACCGCCGGAACCCTTTCGCAGTCGCCACGCCGGCGACCCCTACAGCGGGGAGGTGGCCGCTGTCGATGCGCAAGTCGACCGCCTGACGGCATGGCTGGCGCGACGCGATCTCGCCAAGCGCACGGTCGTCGTCGTCGCCGGCGACCACGGGGAGGGGCTCGGTGAGCACGGCGAGGCGACGCATGGGCTGCTGCTCTACCAGGCGACCCTCCGGGTGCCCTTGCTGATTGCCGCGCCGGGTCTCCTGGCACCGCGGGTCGTCCGCGCGCCTGTCGGTCTCGCCGACGTGGCTCCCACCGTGGCCGCGCTCCTCGGCCAGGCTCTCGTCGCGCCGTCCACCGCGTCGGCCGCCGCTAACGCATCCGCCGCGCCGACGTCACCGGTAGACGGCCGCGATCTCTCAGCCACCCTGCTCGCCGGCAAGGAACCGCCGCCCGCCGACCTCTACGCCGAGAGCCGCTACCCGGCGACCTTCGGCTGGAGCCCGCTGCTCGCCCTCCGCCGCGGGGCGCTGAAGTACGTCGCGGCGACGACGGCGCAGCCGGCCGGGTCCGCCGAGCTCTACGATCTGGCGTCCGACCCAAGCGAGGCCCACGACCGCCGTGCCGAGCGCCGCCGCGAAGCCGCTTCGATGGTGCAGTCGCTCGCCGCTCTCGACGCCCGGCTCGCGAAGCAGTCGCGCGCGGCGGCCCCGGCCGCCGCCGATGCCGAGAGCCGCGCCCGCCTCGCCGCGCTCGGCTACGCGGCGCCCTCCGCCGCACCGCGAGCCGGCACGCGCGACCCCAGGTCGGCCGTCGGCCTCTTCCGCGCCTTCGAAGAGGCGCAGGCCGCCGCGCGGCAGGGGCGCCCCGCCGACGTGGCCGCCCGCCTGCAGACGCTCGTCGCCGCGGACCCGAGCAACCCCGTCTTCCGCATGACCTACGCGCGAGCGCTGCGTGACCAGGGCCGTTTCGATGCGGCGCTGCCTTTTTATCGCCAGGCGGCGGCGCTCGCGCCCGCCGACCCGGAAGTCTGGTACGAGCTGGCGACGACGCTGCAGCAGGCCGGCCGCGCCGACGAAGCGCGCGCCGCGCTGGAAGAGACGCTGCGCCGCGATCCCGGGCGGCCGCAGGCGCACAACGCGCTCGCCGTCGCCCTCGCCGACGCCGGCAAGCTCGCCGAGGCGCGCCAGCATCTGCAGGCCGCGCTCGCCGTCGACGCGCGCGACGCGCAGATCTGGAACAACCTCGGCAACGTCGAGCGCGGCCTCGGCCGCGCCGACGAGGCGGCGCGCGCCTACGAGCGCGCCATCGCGCTCGACCCGCGCTATCCCGACCCGCTCAACGGCATGGGCGCCCTCGAGGTGTCGCGGCAGCGGCCCGCCGCCGCCCTGCCCTGGTTCGAGCGCGCCATCGCGCTGGCGCCGCAGCAGCACGAGGCACGCCTCAACCGCGGCATCGCGCTCGAGCTGATGGGCGATCGCGCCGGCGCCGCCACCGCCTATCGCGATTTCCTCGCCCGCGTCGCGGGCGACCGCGAGTACGCGGCGCAGCGCCGCGCCGCCGAGCAGCTCCTCGCCCGCCTCGCCGCCGCCGGCTGAAAACGGTTACACCAGCCGCCGCCGGCCGCTCGCACCCGCAACCTTCCAGGGGCCTGCCCTTTATGGATATGCTGTACCGTCTCCGACCAACAAGGGCCGAGATCAAGGAGGATCTTCGAATGACTGGCAGAGGTTTCACTGTGGGCCTGCGCGCGCTGACCGCCGCGCTCGCCTTGACGCTCGCTTTCGGCTTCGTGCTCGCCCCCGCGGCG
>DASYQD010000113.1:0-30271 GCA_036005845.1 Thermoanaerobaculia bacterium
GAGGGCGCGCCGGGCGGAGGGCTCCCACCGCGCGCAGCGAAGCGAGCACGGTGGGATACCGACCGGCAGGCGGGGACCCACAGCGCGGCGCCGCCGAGATGCGCAACCGCCGGCCGAAGTCACCGCCTCGCTCGCCCTCGCCCTCGCGCTACCAAAGAAACGCGTACCCCACCTTGACGAAGAACGTCCGATCCGTCCTCGTCAGGTCGACGTTGCGCACGCCCTCCTGCTCGAAGCCCAGCGCGTTGTCCGAGTAGCCGACGAACAACACCGTCTGCGGATTCAGCTTGTAAGAGAACAGCAGCTGCGACAGCAGCGTCTCGGTGTCGTTGCGCACCGGGAAACCGTAGAGCGCCGGGTTCTGCTCCAAATCGCGGTATTGCACGATCGCCCGCACGAACGAGCGCACGTTGAAGTTGTAGATCGCGCGCAGCTGCGTGAGGTTGACGGTGAACAGCTCCTGGCCGCCCTCGACCTCCAGCCGCTGGTAGCTGTGGGAGAGCCGCGTATTGAGGTGACTGCCGAGCTTGAGCTCGACCGCCGGGATGAGACGCACCTCGTCCGCCGGACGGTTGTTGGCGAAGTCGATCGTCTCGCCGACGCGTGTCGTCAGGTCGAGCTTGACCGCGCCGCTCGGTTGCGCGCCGAGCACCAGTCGCCACCACTCGAGACCTTCATGAAGTACCTCGTGCAGTCGGTCGCCGATGAGGAACTTCTCGCGCCCCAGGGTCAGACCGACGGTCGACTGCCACGGCCCGAGGAAGGTGCCGAACAGGTACTGCCCGTCGTCGGTGAGCTCTCCGCGCTGGTCCTCGGTGCGCGTCGCCTCGCCGCCGATCTCGAGCCGCGTCCAGCGCGCGCCCGGCTTGGGCCAGAAGCGGCGCGTCAGGTTGGCGTCGGCGGTGCGCACGTCGACGCGGCCGACGAAGCCGCTATCGGCGCGGAACCCCTCGTCGAGGTCCTGCAGGAAGAGGTTGCCGCCCCAGTTGCGGCTGAAGTGGTTGTACGACGCCTGCCAGCCGTTGCCGTCGAAGGAGCCGAGCGGCTGTCCGAAATCGAGCGCCACCGCGCGCGGGTAGCCGGTGTCGGAGTGCAGGTACTGCACGGAGAGCGAGTCGGTGTCGCTCATCTGGAAGAAGCCGTCGAGACCGGCGACGCGGTTGTGGTAGCCGTCCTGGCCCTCGCGTCCGGCGTAGAGCACGCCGACGGTCGACTGCGACAAGACGTCGCGCCGGTAGCGCACGACGCCCGCCGTGACGTCGCCCGGCGCGAAGCCGAAGTCGGTGCCCTGGTTCGACGGGATGAGGAAGTTGTTGACGCGGTCCGAGGTGACGAAAATGCCGCCGCCGTTGGGGCCCGACTTGCCGGTGGCCTTGAGGCCCCACTTGGGATCGGCGACGGTGCGGGTGAAGACCGCCTGCAGCGGCGTGGCGAAGAACTCGCTGCCTTCGAGGAAGAAGGGCCGCTTCTCGGGGAAGAAGAGGGCGAAGCGCTCGTTGACGTCGAGCTGCGCCGCGTCGGCCTCGACCTGCGAGAAGTCGGGATTGACCGCCGCGCCCAGCGAGACGTTCGGTGTGATGCCCCAGCGCGCGGTGAGGCCAGCGTCGGCCTTGGCGTCTCCGGAGTCGAAGCTGCCATTCGGGAACCCGGCGCGCACGTCGGTGCGGTGGCCGGTCACCGTCGGGTCGAGCTCGACGTTGCGGCCGGGCTCGACGCCGGCGAAGCCGACGTACTTGTTGTACTGGCAGAACTGGCAGCCGCGGTCGCGGTCGGTCGGGTGGTCGGCCATGCGGTGGCGCACGTTGCGCGGCCAGGAGCGGCCGAGCTCCATGCTCCACGTCAGCTCGCGGCCGCCGCTGGGGAAACGGATCTGCTTGAAGGGGATGGCGACCTCGACGACGTAGCCGTCCTCGGTGATGCGGCCGGCCGAGGCCCAGATGAGGTCGAACGACCAGTCCTCACCGCCGGCGCCGTTGATGGCGTCGGCCTGCACTCCCAGCGGGTTGATGCGGAACTGGTAGGCGCGGCGTTCGTCGTTGAAGGTGTCGATGAGGAAGACGACGTGATCGTCCTGCACGAAGGTGTCGATGGAGTCGCGGTCCATCAGGTGGGCGCGGATCTCCCGCGGCTTGGGGTCGTGCGCGCGGAAGGCGACGTAGACGTTGTCGCCGTCGTAGGTGACGAGCCCTTCGGTGGCGACCGGCGGCTCGGTGTTGTCGCCGGGCGTCCACTCGTAACGGATGGGGACGGAGGTGGCCTGCTGCCAGGCCTCTTCGTCGAGCACGCCGTCGATCTTGATCGCCGATGCCGCGCGGGAGACGCGAAAGGTCTGGCGTATGTCGGCGGCGGTTGCAGGCGCCGCCGGGGCCTCGGCCGCCGCGGGAGTCGGCGCGGGAGCGGGCTCCTGGCCGGCGGCAGTCCGGACCAGACCGATCGAGAGGCTCACGGCGACGGCAAGAGAACGTAGATACCGGTGATGCATGCTGTCCTCCTCAGGGCGAGAGGGAAACTTCGGCGCGATTTGGCCGTTATCCCTCCAGCGCCCATCTGTACGTGCAGTGTGGCCCGCCGCCGCAGAGGAGTCCTGAACCTGGGTCGAGGAAACCCGTAAGATTCTTCGGGCAAGCCCGCAATCGCCTGCAAACGCCGAGATGACGCCCCGCGAGCACGCCGCCGTCAGCCTGCATCCTGCCGCCGAGACGGTGGTCGGCTTCGGCCCCTTCCGCTTCGACCGCGGCAACGGCCTGCTGTCGCGCGGCGGCGAGGAGCTGCCGCTGCCGCCGCGGGCCTTGGCGGTGCTCTCGGTGCTCGTCGAGCGCGCCGGCCGCGTCGTCAGCAAGCATGAGCTGCTACAGGTGGCCTGGAACGGCGCCTACGTCACCGAGACCTCGCTCTCCGAGGCGGTGAGCCTGCTGCGGCAGACGCTCGGCGACGACTCGCAGCGGCCGATCTACATCCAGACCGTGCACCGGCGGGGCTACCGCTTCATCGCGCCGCTGCGCGTCGAAGAGCCGGCGCCGCGGCTGGCTCCGCAGCGCCTCGACGACGCGCGTCCCGCGCCTTCGCCGCCCGCGCGCGAGCCGGCGGCCTGGCCGGCTGCCGTGCTGCCGCTCTCGCTCGAGGCGGCGTCCGCCGCCGCGGCTGCGGCACCCGCCCTCGCTCACCGCGAAGATGCAGCGCCGGTCGTTTCGCGCTCGCGACACGTTCTCCGCCTCGTCGCGCTCGGGCTCGGTATCGCCGCGCTCGTCGTCGCGGCCGTGGCCGGCGGTTTCCTCGCCGCCCGCCGCTCGGCGCCCCGCGCCGCAACGGCCGCGCCCACGCGCTTCGCCTTCGCGCCGCCGGGCGCCTGGAAGCTTGTCGCCCACCGCCCCAGCCTCGCCGTCTCGCCCGACGGCCGCCGTATCGTCTTCACCGCCTTCACCACCGCCGCCGGCAAGAACGAGCGCAACGCACTCTTCCTGCGCGACCTCGAGACCCTCGGCAGCCGCGAGCTGCCGGGCACCTCGGGTGCGCATGCGCCCTTCTTCTCACCCGACGGCCGCGCGGTCGGCTACTTCGCCGACGGCCAGCTCCGACGCGTGGCGCTCGCCGGCGGGCCGCCGGTGACGATAGCGCCCGCCTACGGCGAGGGCGGCAGCTGGGGCGACGACGGCACCATCGTCTTCGCCTCCGGGCGACCCACCGCGCTCTTCCGCGTACCGGCCGCGGGCGGAAAGCCGCAACGGCTCACCACTCCCAAGGCGAGCACCGGCGAGGTGGAGCACTGGTGGCCGCAGCTGCTGCCCGGCTCCGAGGCCGTGATCTTCACCGCCTGGTCGACGACGCTCTACGACGCCCGCGTCGAGTGGCTGTCGCTGCGCAGCGGCGAGCGGCGCACCTTGGTCGTCGGCGGCGCCGCCGGCCGCTACGCCGACGGCCGCCTCCTGTGGGCGCGTCCCGACGGCACCGTCGTCGCGGCACCCTTCGACCCGCGCTCGTCGCGCCTGCTCGCCGAGCCGGCGCCGCTGCTCGCCGACGTGGTGCCGCATCCGTTCTACGCCTTCGCGCAGCTCGCCGTCGGCGGCGACACGCTGGTCTACCTGCCGGGCACCGCGACGCCGATGGGCGAGCGCCGCCTCGCCCGCCTCGACGGCGACGCCGAGCAGCGGCTGCCCATACCGTCCCGCTTCTTCCGCAACCTCAAGACCGGGCCGCGAGGCGGCAGGCTCGCCGCGACGCTCCTCGTCCGCGACCGCTCCGACGTCTGGGTCGTGGATCCGCAAGACGGCGCGATGAGCCGGCTCACCTTCGACGGCTTCAACATCGAGCCGGTGTGGTCGCCCGACGGCGCCTGGGTCGCCTACGCCTCGAACCGCTCTGGCCCCTTCAACGTCTACCGCCGCCGCACCGACGGCAGCCAGCCGGCCGAGCGCCTGCTGACGAGCCCGCACCACCAGCACCCGACATCGTGGTCGCCAGACGGCCGCGAGATGATGATCGGCGAGGTCGGCGACGACACCGGCTTCGACCTCTGGGTGCTCGACCTGCAGACGCGGCGGCCGCGGCCGCTGCTGCGCACGCCCGCCAACGAGCTCTACGCCGTCTGGTCGCCCGACGGGCGCTGGTTCGCCTACATGAGCGACGAGGGCGGCCAGTATGAGATTTACGTGCGCAGCTACCCCGACATGGGCGGAAGGTGGCAAATCTCGACCGACGGCGGCTACGGCGCCTTCTGGTCGCTCGACGGCCGTACGCTCTACTTCCACCACGAAGGTGACGTCTGGGCGGTGCCGGTGGCACCATCCGGTCGCGAGCTGCACCCGGGCCCGGCGCGTCAGGTGACTCACCGCGACGACATCGAGCTCGGCGCGCCGGCGCCGGGCGCCGGCATCTACGCCATCCTCGAGCAGCGGCCCTCCGATGCCAAGGAGACGCCGCCCGAGGTGCGCCTGGTGAGCGGCTGGCAGGCCACCCTTCCGCCGCTGCGCTGACCGCCTCCGCGGCGCCGGAGCGGTGGTAGCATCCGGCCGACCCGCGTAACAGCTGCCGCCACGCGGAACGCGCCCGGCGACCGGGGCGACAGGCGGCGTGCGGCGCCCATCCGACGCCCATCCGATGGCCGAGCCCGACTCGATCGCGCCCGCTGCTCCAGATGCTCCCGCGGCCCTCGAAGCACGCGCGGCCGGCGCCTCGCATCGCCGCGGCCGCGGCTGGCTGAAGCTGCTCGTCGCCGCCGCGGTCGTCGTCGCGCTGGTGCTCGCCGGGCGGCAGCTCGGCGGCGTCGTGGCGGAGGGCGCGCGGCGGATCCAGGGACTCGGCGCTTGGGCGCCGCTCGCCTTCGTCGCCGCCTACGCGCTGGGCGCGGTGGCGTTCGTGCCCGGCTCGGTGCTGACGCTCGCCGGCGGCGCGCTCTTCGGGCTCTGGCGCGGCACGCTCTACGTCTTCGCCGGCGCCACGCTCGGCGCCTGCGCCGCGTTCCTCGTCGCGCGCTACCTCGCCCGCCGGGCCGTCGAGCGCCGCATCGCGCGTAACCCGCGCTTCGCCGCCGTCGATCGCGCCGTGGCGCTCGAGGGACGGAAGATCGTCTTCCTGCTCCGGCTCTCGCCCGTCTTCCCGTTCAACCTGCTCAACTACGCCCTCGGCCTGACCCGCGTGCGCTTCGCCGACTACGCCGTCGCCTCGCTGGGGATGCTGCCCGGCACCATCCTCTACGTCTACTACGGCAAGGTGCTCGGCGACGTGGCGCGCGTGGCCGGCGGCGTCGGAGCACACCGCGACGCCGGCTACTGGTCGGTGCTCGCGCTCGGTCTGCTCGCCACCGTCGCCGTCACCATCGTCGTCACCCGCACCGCCAGGCGCGCACTGAACCAGGAGATCGAGCATGCTGGCCCTTGAGACGCTGCAACCGCTCGACGAGCACGACCGCCGGCTGCTGGCGCAGGTCCACCCCGAGGACTGGCAGAACCCGACGCCGAAGCCGCGCTACGACTTGGTCGTCATCGGCGGCGGCACCGCGGGACTGGTGTCGGCGGTGGGCGCCGCCGGGCTCGGCGCGCGCGTGGCGCTGGTCGAGCGGGAGCTCCTCGGCGGCGATTGCCTCAACACCGGCTGCGTGCCGAGCAAAGCGCTGATCGCCGCCTCGCGCGCGTGGCACACCGTGCGCAACGGCGACGACATGGGCGCCGCGCCGCCCATCGGCACCGGCGACTTCTCGCGCGCCATGGAGCGCGTGCGGCGGCTGCGTGCCGACATCGCGCCCAACGACGGCGCGCCGCGGCTGCGCGATCTCGGCATCGACGTCTTCCTCGGCAGCGCCCGTTTCGTCGCCGCCAACGCGGTCGAGGTCGACGGCGCCCGGCTCGCCTTCAAGCGCGCCGTCATCGCCACCGGTGCCCGCGCCGCGGTGCCGCCGATCCCCGGCCTCGCCGATGCCGGCTACCTCACGCACGAGACGATCTTTTCGCTCACCCAGCTGCCGCGGCGACTGGTGGTGATCGGCGCCGGGCCGATCGGCTGCGAGCTGGCCCAGGCGTTCGGCCGCCTCGGTTCGCAGGTCACGATCTTCGACGCCATGCCGCGCGTGCTGCCGCACGAGGACGCCGACGCCGCGGCCCTGCTCGCCGACGTGCTGCGCCGCGAGAGCGTGCGGCTCGAGCTGGGAGGCAAGATCGAAGACGTCCAGGCGAAAGGCCCCGTGCGCGTCGTGCGCTTCGGCCGCGACGAGCGCATCGGCGCCGAGGAAGTGCTCGTCGCCACCGGCCGCGTCGCCAACGTCGACGGCCTCGGCCTCGAAGCGGCGGGCATCGAGCACGACGCGAAGGGGGTCAAGATCGACGACCACCTGCGCACCACCAACCCGCGCGTGTATGCCTGTGGAGACGTCGCCTCGCCGGTGCAGTTCACCCACGCCGCCGACGCGCAGGCGCGCATGGTGCTGCGCAACGCCTTCTTCCATGGCCGCGGCAAGCTCTCCGAGCTGCTCATCCCCTCGTGCACCTTCACCAGCCCCGAGGTGGCCCACGTCGGCCTGCTGCCCGCGCAGGCCGAGGAGCAGGGGCACAAGGTGCAGACGATCCGCGTCGACATGGGCGAGGTCGACCGCGCCCGCCTCGACGGCACCACGGACGGTTTCCTCAAGCTGCACGTCAAGGCGGGGAGCGACAAGCTGCTCGGCGCCACCGTCGTGGCGGCGCGCGCCGGCGACCTCATCGCCGAGCTGTGCCTGGCGATGCGCGCCGGCGTCGGCTTGAAGACCATTGCCGACACCATCCACGCCTACCCGACGGAGTCCGAAGTGGTGAAGAAGGCGGCCGACGCCTGGAACCGCACCCGGCTGACGCCCAAGGCGAAGACGGCCCTCAAGCTCCGCTTCCGGCTATTGCGTTGAGCCGGCGTCGGTTCACACATAGAATGCCGCTGCCGGCGGGATGCAATCCCGATCGCGCCGGCTCCCGATCCCAGTTGCGTGTGACCTGCTGATCTCAATGGCTGCCTTCGAGGACCCGAACGAGCTGGCGAAGTTCCCTCTCTTCGAGGGGATCCCGAGCGAAGACCTCGCGCGGTTGAACGACCAGCTCCGCCGCCGCACCTTCCCCGCCGGCACGCGGGTGATGAGCGCGCAGCAGCCCGGCGAGTCGCTCTTCCTCGTGCTGCAGGGCTCGGTGAAGATCCAGCTCGACCGCGAGGACGGCACCGAGATCACGCTGGCGCTGCTCGGCCCCGGCGATACCGTCGGCGAGATGAGTCTCGTCGAGCGTGAGGGGCGCTCGGCCAACGTGGTGACGCTCGAGGACACCACCTTCCTGTGGATGGACCGCGCCTCCTTCCTCGACGCGCTGACCTCGATGACGCAGCTCACCTACAACCTCGTGCGCCAGCTCTCGTCGCGGCTGCGGCTCGCCAACCAGAACATCCAGGCGCTGTCGACCCTCGACGTGGCGGGACGCGTGGCGCGGCAGATCCTCGTCTTCGCCGACCAGTACGGGCGCCAGGACGCGCAGGGCATTCGCATCCCGGTGCCGCTCACGCAGAGCGACATCGCCGAGATGGTGGGCGCCACGCGCGAGCGCGTCAACCACGCGATGGTGGCGTTCAAGAACTCGGGCGCGCTGTCGGTCGACCCGCACCACCGCATCACCATCCACGACCGCGCCGCGCTCGCCGAACGCTGCCGGTAGCGGTCGCGCACGCGATCGGCGTGCGGTCTGTGAAGCGATTCATCGCCGAGGCGTGACGTGGTCGGCTTGCGCGCCGCCGCGGCGCCGCTATCCTGGAAAGCCCGTGATCGGACACAACAACCCAGGAGATCCGCCGATGCGAGCTCACCTTCGTCTGCTCCCCTTCTTTGCCGTCGTCGCGCTCCTCTTCGCCGCCTGCAACGGCGGCACCTCTCCCACCGAGCCCACGTCGCCCGCCGCCAAGTCGGTGGCCGCAGCCGCGACGGCGGCCGACGGCGCCGGCGCCGCCGATCCGAGCGGCACTGCGCCCGAAGCGGGCCCCGGCGGCCGCCGCCTCGCCGCGCGCGCCGCGTCCGAAGGTGCGTCGCGCGCCGAGAACGGTGCCGTGGCCGAAGACCAGGCTGGACGCGTGGTTGCCGACGGCAACGGTCACGGCGGCGGCGGCGGCAACGGGGGTGGTAACGGCAATGGCGGAAACGGTGGTGGCAACGGCGGCGGCAACGGCCATCACGGCGGCGGCGTCGCCACGCTGCGCCTCGAGATGCAGCCCGACACCTGGAACACCAACTACGCCGACAACGCGAGCGGCGCCGTCACCGCGCTCGTGCGCGGCGACGTCAGCAAGGTCGACACCGCATCCGTGAAGCTCGTCGGCGACGGCGGCGCCACCGCGACGCCGACGCGCGTGCAGACCTCCGGCGGCCAGCTCCGCGCCTTCTTCACCAAGGCCGACGCGATCGCGACGCTCGACCATCCGGCCGCCGGCGACTCGCGCGAGGTGAAGCTGCAGCTCACCGTCGACGGCACCGCGACCGAGCTGACCACGCGTGTGCGCATCGTCGGTGGCGGCGGCGGCGACGACACGGGCGGCAGCGGCCAGGTCACCGCCGCCGTGCAGCCGAGCACCTGGAACACCAACTGGAGCCACGCCAACGGCACGGTGTCGATCGTGTTGCGCGGCGACGTCGCCGACGTCGAGCTCGGCTCGGTCAAGCTCGTCGGCGACGCCGGCACCGAGGTGACGCCGACCAGCGTCAAGCGCACCGGTCACGAGGTACGGGCGCGTTTCCCGATGGACGATGCCTTCGCCAGCCTCGACGATCCCGATCCGGGCGAGACGCACGACGTGAAGGTCACCTTCAGCGACGGCGGCGCGCGCCAGGAGCTCACCCTCACCGTGCGCATCGTCGGCCCGAGCACGAAGTAGCGCGCGCGACCGGCGCCGCGCGCGCGTTGTGACCGCGTTCACTCGCCGAGCGTGACCACATTGACTGCGCGGTGCCGGCCATAGGTCTACCCTGACGAATACGACAACGACAAACCGGAACTGCTAAGACCTCCCGGCAGTCCCTTCTCCGGCCGCGCTTTCGACGAAGCGCGGCCCTTTTTTATCCGCCGAGCGGAGGCTTGCACGCCGGGCAGAGCGGATCTTCCGGCTGCGGCACCACCCACGGATAGCAAGCCATCGACAGCGGCGGCGGCGCCACGTGAACCATCTGCGGTGCGGCGATCTGTGGGCCACCACAGTCGCCGGTAAGCGGACAGGGCAGCGAGGTGTTGAGCGCGCAGGCATGGCGCAGCGCGGTGCAGACCGCGATTTTGCGAGCCTGCACAGTCGTGCTCGAGGGGCCGTTCGCCGAGAAGCTGGCGTTGATGCTGAGCGGCGCTCCGCTGTCGTCGAGCGTCTTCATCACGCCAGCGGAGTCGAGGCGGGGGAAAGAGTCCCACACCAGCGCGGCGGTGGACGAGACGACGGCCGTGGCCACCGAGCTGCCGGTGTAGAGCCACGTCGAGCTGAACTGCTTGTCCTCGGCGCTCCATGCCGTCACCACGCCGTTCTCGCCGATCGCGGCGCGTTCCGGCATTCCACCGGGCCGGGCATTCGAAAGCGCGAGGCCCTTGCCGTCGACGCCGCCGACGGCGTAGACCAGCGGGGTGTCCGCCGCGTCGCGGTGAGCGTCGTCGACAGGAGTGCCTCGCTCCCACCCAGCGGGCAGCAACGGACCCGTCGTCTGCGGGCAGCAGTCGCGCTGGTTACCCGCCGCCGCCAGCACCAGCACGTCGAGGCTCTTCGCGTATTGCAGGGCGCGAAACACCGCCTGAGTGCCGGCCTGCAGATCGGCAATGCTCGATTCCTTGGCACCGCCGAAGAGCGCCGGGTCCCAGCCCAGCGACAAGTTGAGCACGAGGTGCCGCGGTGCGTCCTCGCGCCGCAGAGCGGCCAGCCAGTCGTTCACCTCACCGTAGATCGCGTCGGCGAGGTCCATCTGCGTGCCGATGCCGCCGCCGTGGCTGCCGTCGATGTTCGTTCCACTCTCGCTGGCGGCATCGAAATTCAGGATCGGCAGCGCGAGGCGAGTGGTGATGCGTGCCGCGCAGCGCTCCGGCTGCTCGGGGCTGCACACCAGTCGTTGAGCGATGTGAGCCAGGGTATAGCCGTGCTTGGCGTTGCCCGGCTGTGCAGGGACCCCGACGCGGGTGGGCTCGGTGTCGAGAAAGGCCAGGCGCACGCCCTGCTGGTTGTTGATCTCCATTCCCAGCGGCCGGCCCGCCTGGGCGAAGAACTGCGCGGACAGTGCTTCGAGGTCAGCGGGCGTGAGGTCGCCGGGCGCCGCCACCGACATCGCGGCGCAGTCGCGGTCGAGCCGCACCAATCCGTGACGCCGCGGCGATGCGAAGGGCGCTGCGGACTTCCTCCAGGAGCTCTCCGCTTCGTAGACGCAGAAACGCGACAGCTCCGCAGCCACCTGCTCGGTGGTAATGCCCCGATGCTCCTTCCCGTGCTCCTGCTCCCTCTCCGGACGCGCCGCGTAGAGGGTGTTCCGTTCCTCGGCGCCGCACTCACCGCCCTTGGCGGCAGGCGCGAAGACCCGCCGCACGCTCCAACCCGAGCGCGGGATGGGACACGCGGCGCCAGGCGAGCCGGTGATTCCGATCCACCGCCAATCGGCACACGCTGCCGCAACCGGCGATCGATCCTGCGAAGACTGCGGAGCCTGGTGCAGGGTCGCGCAGCCGCTCAGCGCAACCGCAGCAACGACGAGGAGACCAACGTATCGAGCTCGCATGACGCTTCTCCCTTCGAATGATTCGTGTTCGTCCCGGATGTGAGGTTTTTCGCTCGTTGGCACCGGTTTCTGACAGGACGTTGCGGGCAAGGTTCGCCCGCTCGGGAGAAGCTCACGGCTCGAACAGTCGGAAGCTCGCCCAGTCTGCCTCGGGAGCGCGCCGCCGCCAAGCGAGCTGCGCGCGCTGCAGGGCGACGGCGAGGTCCGGGTTCGCCTGCCACTCCTGGTAGAGCTCGGCGAAGAAGCCGGGCAGGCTGCGGTCGTCGGTCGGGCGGGTCGAAGCAACCACGGCTCGCGAGCCGGCCAGAAGGAAAGCGTGCGCCAGGCCGAGCCCCGCCACCGGCACGTCGGTGGTCGACCGGCCCGTCTCGCATCCGGAGAGCACCACCCAGGCGGGCAGGCGATCGAGCGCGAGCAGGTCGCCCAGCGTCACCTTGGTTTCCTTGGCGAGCAAAAGGCTGCTGTCCCAGCCGGCCGGTCCGGAGAAGGAGCCGTGCCCGGCGTAGTGGAAGAGGTCGGCGCCGGCAAGCCGCCGTTCGACCGCGTCTGCAGTAGCGTCTGCAGCGCGCAACTCCTCGGTCGCCCACGGTGGTCTCGCCGACCGCAGCGCTCTGCGAACCGCTATTGATTCCGCCGCTGCGCCCGGTAGGTCTCCCCGCGGATCGGACACCAGCAGCGCTCGGCGCCCCGCGGCGCGCGAGTGCTGCGACGGCACGCCCAGATCCAGGCCGTAGACGATCGGCTTGGCGCCGCCGAGCACGTCGCCGGCGAAGGGCAGGGCGTGAAAATCGACGCCCTCCAGCCGGCCGCTGGCCAGGATGCGAACGCGTTGTGCGTGCTCGATGCGCGAACGGAAAGGCACGAGCAGGAGCGCCGCCAGGCTGTCGGGGCGAGCGAGGAGGTCCGGCGGCAGCTCGAATCGCCGTGCGGCGACACCGGTCTCGTCGGCCGCGAATGCCACCCAATCGGCGCCGACCGGCTGATAGGCGAGCAGCAGCTCGCCGCGGCGAGACACCGCCTGCGCCAGCGGCTCCTGATCTCGCGGCTCGCCGAGGACGAGGAACGCCTCGTCGAGCAGCTCGTTCGCGGCCTCCGCCTCCGCTCGCCGTACGTCTTCTTCGTGGCGCAGCTCGTCGGCGGGGAGCTTCCAGTCGTCCTCTGCCCGCGCCTCCAGGGCGGCACGCCGCTGCTGGTATTCGCCGATCAGGCGGGAGCGCCGGTCCCGCTGGTCAGGCGGCAGCGTAGACAGGCGATCGACGTGCGCCAGTTGGCGCAGCAATCGGGCGCGCGCCCGCCGCGCCACCAGCAGCGCGTCCGCGGCTCTTCCCTGGTCGAGGAGCAGGCCGATGTGCAGGCTGACGAGCGACTGTCGGGCGGCCACGAACGTATCCCGCCCTTCCTGCATCGGGACCTGGAGGCTCTGCTCGTCGAGCAGCTTCTCCGCGTCGAGCAGCGTCTGCAGCGCCTTCGCCGATTCGCCGAGCGATTGGTGTGCCCGCGCCGCGCCGAGCCGCGCCCGCAGCTGGCCGTCGAAGGAGGCGGTCTGCGCGGCGAGGTCCTCGAGCTCGCCGAACGAGCGCAGCGCCGCCGTCGGCTTGCCGGCCAACAAAGCCAGACGGCCCTCGATGTCGATCTGCCACAGGCGATGCGGCAACGGCGGATGTGGTTCCAGTCCCCGCGCGCGCGCCAGCAACTCCGCGGTGCGACTCATCCTGCGCTGCTGCACGTCGGCCAGCGCGAGGTTGATGAGCGCGTTGGCCTTGCGCTCGGCCTGGGCCGAGGAGCAACCGTCGTAGGCCCGCAGCGCTTCTTCCAACAAGGCGTCCGGAGCGCCCGCGTTCTCCCCGGCCTCCCGAGCCAGCAGCTCCGAAAACGCCTGATTGGTGAGCGCCTGGGCGCGTTCGCATGCATTCACCGTCGGCGGGAGCTGCCGCCCCACGCGCTCGAACAGGCGGGCCGATTCGGCGGAGCGCCCCACCGCGCGCCACAACAACGCCAGCTGCTGCTCGGCGAACCAGCGGAAGCGATCGAGATCGAGGCGGTCGGCGATCTCGAGCGCGGCCTGGAGCTCCTGAAACGCCGACCGGTAGTCGCCCTCGCGGTCGGCGAGCTGCCCCTGCGCGAAGCGCACGAGATACCGCGACTGCGCCGGCGAACTCGGCATCAAGCGGATGCGGCCCAAGCCCTGGCGATAGGCGACGAGGTCGCCGGCCCGCAGGGGTTGGTTGAGGGCCTTCACCTGGCTTCGCACGTCGCCGAGGACGTCGCGAGATCCCGCCGGCGCCTTGCTGCCCGGCGGCGCGATCCCGAGGACCCAGGGCGCGTGACCGGCGAGCGCGACCTCGACCCGCTTCGCTTCCGCGGGAAGACCCAGGACGAGCCGGCGACCCGCGCGAACCGTTTCGCCGGTCGACGGGAAGCTCCTGCCGTCGACACGCAGGTCGAGCTGCGCGTTCGGTGGGACGCGCAACCAGAGGTGCAGCTTCCGTTCCGGTTCGAGCACGCACACCGGACCGGGGCTGAGGATCGCGGCGCACCCGGCGTAATCGACCTGCGGCGCCGGCTGCGAGGGCAGCCGAGCACACCCAGTGCCGAGGAGCGACACGAGCAGGAACGGAGCGCCGTGGCAGCGAAGACGGAGCACTAGTCCGTGCAGCACTCGATCGGATCTCGCTGCCTAGATTCTCACCCCTTCGCGCTGGAACCAATGGTCAACGGGGCCGGCACCGCCACCCAGTTGCGCTCGCGCACCGGGCTGGTGGTAACAAACGAACGGAGCCGCTGGGGGTCCGGCAGCGTGCCGCGCCGGCCGACGACCAGCCACAGGGTCCACGGTCCCGGCGCGAGGTCGCGGTCGAGCGTGCCGCTCAGGCGCACGGCGCCGCTCGGATCGACTTCGGTGGTCTCCACGGCGAGCGGCCGCAGCTCGCCGCCGCGCAGCAGAAAGGCCTGCGCGAGCAACAAGCCCGCCCGCCGCACCGCGGTCTCCGGTCGCAACGAGACTTGGAAGTGGTCACCGGGCGCGAGCGCCGGCGTCTCGACGAGCTCGCCGCGGGTCATGCGCGATCCTCCCGAGAGCTCCGCCAGCGCGTACGCCGGCAGCGGCGGCGGGCGCAGCATCACGGCCGTGAGCGCCGCCGCGGCGGCGCCCATCGCGGCGCCCCACGCCGCAAGCCGGCGCACGGTCAGGCGGAATGGCAATACCTTGGCGGCCGTCTCCGCGTTCCGCGCCGCAGCCGCTTCGCTCGACCGCACGGCAGCGGACTCGGACGCGGCATGCGCCGCCACCGCGTCGACGACCCGGGCCTGGAAGTCGCCGCCCAGCGGCCGGAACGCCTCGTAGGCCTCGCGAGACTCCGTCGACGACTCGGCGAGGCGGCGCAGCTCGGCGTCCTCCTCGGCGCTCAACGTGCCGGACGCGAGCCGGTCCCAGCGTTCGTCCAGCAGGCGCGGCTCGCCGCCCGCCTGCTCGCGCGCCGTTTGCCCCAGCTTCCGCAACAGGTCGTCCTCGCTGTCGGTCATTCCTCGTCCTCGGGAGGTGTTCGCGGCGGCGGGCCCGTTCCTGACAAGTCGCTCATCAACTCCCGCGCCAGGCGGCGCAGGCGGCTGCGCCAAGCGTAGACGGCGTCGGCGGAGAGCCCGCTCGCCGCCATCGTCTCCGCCAGCGACAGCTCTTGGACGAAGAGCAGCTGGAAGATCTCCAGGCCCAGCGGGCTGAGGTTCTCGCGCAGGCGCGCGAGCAGCAGCCGGAGCTGCTGGCGGCTGGAGACGATGACCTCGGGGTCCGGCTCTTCGACGCGCACGTCGAGCGCCTCGGTGGCCGACGGCTCCTCCTTCCAGGCGTTGCGCCGGCCGCTGCGCAGGAAGGAGAGCGTGTAGCGCTCGCTGACCAAGCCGACGAAGTTCTCCAGCGACAGGCCGCGCTCCGCCTGCCAGCTCCGCAGCACGCGGCCGCCGTTGGCGAACAGCAGCATGAAGATCTCCTGGCTGAGGTCCTCCACCCCTTGCCGCACGTCACGGCCGGCGGCGCCGCCCGGGCGGCGAGTGAGCAGCGTCCGCGCCGCCCGCGCCTGCACCACCGGCGTCAGCACCGCCACCAGGCGCGTGAGCGCGAGCCGGTCCCCGGCGAGGGCGCCGACCACCAGAGCAACGCTTTCCTCGGCGTCCATGTCTCACCCGCACCCGATGCTGCGCGTGCATCCCATCATAGGGCACGCGGCCGGCCCCGCGACGCTGGTGCTTGATCGATTCCGGACCCGGCTCGCGCGTCGAGCAAAGGACGATCCCTATGCGGCCCGACTCAGGATCCGCCCGTAAGACGGCATCGCTCGCTCTCGGATTGGAAATGGATCTGGTTTCTCCTCACGCGACCGATTACCATTGCGGTCCCATGCAGACCAGGGTCCGCGGTCTCGTCGGAGCGGCGCTCCTGCTTTGCGCGTTCTGTACCTTCAGCGCGCTGCCGGTGAAGGCCGTGCAGTGCGCCATCGACCAGGTCCCCGCGGCGACGCTGCTGATGCCCTACTTCGAGGTCGACCTCTCGAATGGCAGCAACGTGACCTCGCTGCTGGCGATGACCAACACCGCGGCGACGGCCACCCTGACGCACGTCACCATCTGGACCGACTGGGGCGTTCCCGCGCTCGGCTTCGACGTCTACTTCACCGGCTACGACACGCAGACGATCAACCTCCGGGACGTGATCGGCAGCGGGCTGATACCGCGCACCGCCTCGGTCGGCCAGGACCCGTTCAACACCATCAGCCCGCGCGGGCCGCGCTCCCAGGACATCAACATCCCGAGCTGCAACGGCATCCTGCCGCCGGCGAACCTCGACGCCGCCGCCCTTGCCGACCTCAAGGCGAAGCTCAAGGGCGAGCCGATCCCGTCGAGCCCGACGCTCTGCGCCGGCTCGCCGCGCGGCAACCAGATCGCCCGCGGCTACGTCACCGTCGACGTCGTCACCGGCTGCACCGCGCTCAACCCGTCGAGCGCCGGCTACTTCAGCGGCATCGCCTCCAACAACAACGTCCTCGTCGGCGAGATGTTGATCAATGCGCTGGGAACCAACACGATGTGGGCGTATCCGCTCATCCACCTCGAGGCCGCCACGCTGGCGCCGAGCTCGCCGTCGTTTTACGGCCGCTACGTCGGCGACAGCGGCACCGACGGCCGCGAGCCGCTGCCGGCGAGCTACGCCACGCGCTTCGTCGGCCCGTCGCCGACCAACTCGTCGCGGCTGCTGGTCTGGCGCGAGACGCCGGCGATGAGCGGGCCGGTCGCCTGCGCCGGCGGGCCGGCGTGGGTGCCGCTGCAAACCACCGCCCTGCAGCTCCTCGACGAGGCGACGCACGCGTTCCCCGCAGCCGCGAGCCTGCCCGTCGCGGCGAACGCGATCGACCTCGCCGCTGACGTCGCCAACCCGTTCACGCAGGGTCTCGCCATCCTCCAGCTCGACCATCCGGCGATGGGCAGCCGGCACGCGCAGGCCGCGGTGCTCGCCGCCCACGGCCTGGGAACGCTGGAGTCGGCCTTCCCGGCCAGCCAGCTCGACGACCTCTGCGCCAACCAGCGTTACCTGCCGCTCCTCATCGACGGCTTCGAGAACGGCTTCGTGCCGTGGGCGGGGAAGACGCCGTGAGCGCCGCGATCGCCATGAGACGCGCCCTGACGGCGGTCCTCGCACTCGGCCTCGTCGCCGCCTTCGCGCGCCCCGCCGCCGCCGCCTTGTGCACGATCGACCCGGTGCCGGGCGCGACCCTGCTCTACCCCATCTTCGAGCTCGACCTCGACTCGCCGGCGACCAACGACACCGTGCTGACGGTGCAGAACGTCGGCGGCTCGGCGGTGATCGCGCACCTCACTATGTGGACCGATTGGGCGGTGCCGATCCTCGACCTCGACATCTACCTGGCGGGTTTCGACGTGCAGACGCTCGACATGAAGGAGCTCCTCCTCGACGGCATGCTGCCGGTGACGGGCAGCGCGGTGAGCCCGCACGGGCCGCTCGCCGGGCCGCGGGTGGCGTTCCCCGGCTGCAACAACACGACGACGCCCGGCGACGGTCCGGTGTACCACAACCCGATCAGCTCTCAGCTGCTGGGCAACCTGCAACTCGCGCTGACCGGCAACTTCTCGCCGATGCTCGGCGGCTGCGCCGGCTCCAACCGCGGCAACCGCGTCGCGCGCGGCTACGTCACGATCGACGCCAACGGCAGGTGCAGCCTGCTCTTCCCGACGTCGGCCACCTACTTCTCGTCGGTGACGACGCGCCGCAACGTGCTCGTCGGCGACCTCACCATCCTCCGCCCTGCCGCGGCCCACGCGGTCTCCCTCCCGGCCGTCGCCCTGGAGGCGGCGCCGGAAGGGCAGTCGGTGCCGGGCAACCGCACCTTCTACGGCCGCTACCTCAACGGTGACGGCAGCGACGCCCGCGAGCCCCTGCCCACGATCTTCGAGGCGCGCTACTTCAACGGCGGCGTCTTCTTCGGCGGCGGCACCGACTTCTTTGTCTGGCGAGAGACGGCAGGCGGGTCTTACGGGTCCGTGCAGTGCGGCACCAACCCGGCGTGGTATCCGCTCGCCACGCAGCCGGTGTCGTACTTCAACGAGCAAGAGGGCGTCAGCGATCAGAACGAGTCGTTTCCCATCGCCCTGGACGTGCAGTCGACCACGAGCCTCGGCCTGCCCGACCAGTTCGGTCACGCCGTGCTCGACCTCCAGCATCCGGGGGTGACGCCGCTCTACGGCGCGCCCAAAGCGCAGGCGTGGGTGGGATGGCTCGCCGTGGCGCCGGCGCGCTTCGCCGGCTCGGTGCCGGCCGCCTCATTCCCGGTTTCCTGCACTCCCTGATGGTCGTGCGCGTCTCGAGCTGGTAGCCTGCCGAGCGTGACGCTCGCGGGCCGGGGCCGTCGTTGGCGAGTGGCTCTGCTCGGGCTCGGCGGCGTGCTCCTCGCGCTGGTCGCCGTGCTGGTGATCAACGCGCTGCGGCTGCCGCGACCGGCGCCGCCACCGCCCACCCCGCCGCTGGCGCCGATCCCCGCCGAAGCCACGCAGCGTCTCGCGCAGGCGCTGCGCTTCCGCACCGTCTCGCACGACGACCCGCGGCTCGACGATCCGTCGCAGCTCATCGCCCTGCGCGGCTTCCTCGAGCGCTCCTTCCCGCGCGTGCACGCGCAGCTGCGCCGCGAGATCGTCGGCGGGCACAGCCTCCTCTTCACCTGGCCCGGGCGCCGCGCCGATCTGGCTCCGGTGCTGCTGATGGGCCACCAGGACGTGGTGCCGATCGAGGACGAGCGCGCCTGGAAAGAGCCGCCGTTCGGCGGCGTCGTCGCCGGCGGCTTCGTGTGGGGCCGCGGCGCCATCGACGACAAGCAGGCCGTGTTCGGCATCCTCGAGGCGTGCGAAGCGCTGCTCGGCGAAGGCTTCACTCCGGAGCGCACCGTCTACCTCGCCTTCGGTCACGACGAGGAGGCGAGCGGCCGCCGCGGCGCCCGCCGCATCGCCGAGCTCTTCGCCGCGCGCCGCGTGCGCTTCGCCTTCGTGCTCGACGAAGGCGGCTTCTACACCGAAGGCACCTTCCCCGGCCTGCGCGTGCCGGCGGCGCTCATCGGCACCGGCGAGAAGGGCTACCTCTCGCTCGAGCTGCTGGCGCACGGCGAGCCCGGCCACTCCTCGCGGCCGCCGCGGCAGATGGCGATCGGCGTACTGGCGCGCGCGCTCGAGCGGCTGCAGGAACAGCCCTTCCCCGCCCGCGTCGACGGCGTGACGCGCGACATGCTCACCGCGCTGGCGCCGCGGCTGCCGTTCGGCCAACGCCTGGCGCTCGCCAACCTCTGGCTGCTGCGTCCGCTCGTCGCGCGCGGCCTGACCGGCGACCCCAGCTCGGCGGCGCTGGTGCGCACGACGACCGCGCTCACCATCGTCGACGCCGGCCAGAAGGACAACGTGCTGCCCGGCCGCGCCCGCGCCGTCGTCAACTTCCGCCTGTTGCCGGGCGATACCGTCGCCGGCACCATCGCGCGCGTGCGCTCGATCGTCGACGATCCGCGCGTCGAGATCCGGCCGCTCACCGCGCCCGGCGTGGACGGCGAGCCGCCTCAGCCGTTCGCCATCGAGCCGCCGGCCACCTCGCGCGTGGGCTCGCCGGGTTGGAACGTCATCGCACGGGCGACGCAGGAAGCGTGGCGCGGCGACGGCGGAGAGCACCCGAACGGCGACCTCGCGGTGGCGCCCTGGCTCCTCACCGGCGCCAGCGACGCGCGCTGGTTCGTGCCCCTCGCCGACGACGTCTACCGCTTCACCGGCTTCACCATCCGGACCGAAGACGCGGCTCGTTTCCACGGCGTCGACGAGCGCATCGCCGTCGGCGACTACCGGCGCTCGATCGAGGTCTACTACCGCGTGCTGCGCGGGCTCGACGCGATGGGCGCCGCCGCTCCCACGACTCCCTGACGGCGGCGCTAGGATCGGGGCGGTGAACCCCGAACGCTGGGCGCGGCTCAAGGAGCTCTTCCAGGCCGCAGTGGAGTTGCCCGCCGCCGAGCGCGCGAAGGCGGTGGCGGCGGCGCGCGCCGAGGACCCGCGGCTCGGCGCCGAGCTCGAGGCGCTGCTGGCGCACGACCCCGAGCCCACCGTCGGTCTGCCACGCGCGTCACTGCCGCACGGCGCGCCCGAGCCGCCGGCCATCCCCGACCGCATCGACCGCTACCGCATCGTGCGCGAGATCGGCCACGGCGGCATGGGCCGCGTCTTCCTCGCCGAGCGCGCCGACGGCGCCTTCCAGCAGCGGCTGGCGATCAAGCTGCTCCACGCCGGCGTCTGGGCGGGCGAGGACGTGCGGCGCCGCTTCCTCGCCGAGCGGCAGATCCTCGCGCGCCTCACCCATCCCGCCATCGCGCGTCTCATCGACGGCGGCACCGCCGCGACCGGCGAGCCCTACCTGGCGATGGAGTACGTCGAAGGCAAGCCGATCGACGACTACTGCCGCGACGCGCGGCTCGACGTCGACGCGATGCTGCGCCTGGTGCTGCGCGTCTGCGCGGCGGTCGAGTCGGCGCACCGCAGCCTCGTCGTCCACCGCGACCTGAAGCCGTCGAACATCCTCGTCACCGCGGCCGGCGAGCCGAAGCTGCTCGACTTCGGCATCGCCAAGCTGCTCGACCCCGAGCTCGAAGGCGAGGCGGGCGTGCACACGCGTTTCGGCCACGCGCCGCTGACGCCGCGCTACGCGGCGCCGGAACAGGTGCGCGGCGAGCCGGTGACGGTGGCCACCGACGTCTACTCGCTCGGCGTCGTGATCTACGAGCTGCTCACCGGCGAGTCGCCCTATCGACTCACCGCGCGCGATCCGCTGGCCTACGCGCGCGCGGTGGTCGAGCAGGAGCCGGCGCCGCCCTCGACCGTCGCGACGCGCAGCGGAGTTCCGCGAGCCGGCCACGGCGCCGCGGCGACCGCGCCGCGGCCGCTGGGCCACCGGCTCTCGGCCGACCTCGACGCCATCGTGCTCAAGGCGCTGCGCAAGGAGCCCGAGCTGCGCTACGGCTCGGTGGCCGAGCTGGCGGCCGACGTCGAGCGCTACCTCGACGGCCTGCCGGTCGAAGCGCGGCGCGGCTCGCGGCTCTACCGCTTCGGCAAGCTGCTGCGCCGGCGGGCGGTGCCGCTCGCCGGCGCGGCGGCCTTCGTGGCGCTGATCGCCGGCTTCGCCGTCGACCGCCAGCTCCAGCTCCGCGAGACGGCCGCCGAGCGCGACCGCGCGCAGAAGGTCACCGCCTTCCTCGTCGACCTCTTCGAGCAGTCCGACCCCAGCGAGGCGCGCGGCAACACCGTCACCGTGCGCGAGGCGCTCGACCGTGGCGCCGCGCGCATCGACCGCGAGCTGGCCGGCCAGCCGGCGACCCGTGCCACGCTGCTCGAGACGGTCGGCCGCGTGTACCACAACCTCGGCTTGTACTCGAAGAGCGCGCCGCTGCTCGAGCGCGCCGCGGCGCTCCGGCGGCAGGGCGGCGATCCGGGCGAGCTTGCGACGACGCTCTTCTACCTCGCGCGCTCACGCGTCGTGGCCGGCGAGCTCGCCGCCGCCGGCAAGAGCTACGAAGAAGCGGTGGCGCTGGCGCGCCGGGCCGGCGATCGCCACCTCGAGGGGCAGGCGCTCAACGAGCTGGCGCGGCTACGGCTCGACGAAGGCACCTACGAGCCGGCCGAGAAGCTGTTCGTCGCCTCTTACGACCTGCAGCGGAAGCTGCCCGACGCGGCGCCGCTCGATTTGGCGGACAACCGCTCCGCGCTGGCGATCACGCGCCAGAACCGCGGCGACCCGACCGGGGCCAGGGCGGTCATCGCCGAGGCCGACGGCTGGCTGCGCAAGGCCGGCAACCCCGACCCCGACCCCATCCGCACGGCGATGATCGAAGGCGAGCTGGCGCTCGCCGAGCGCGGCTTCGGCGAGGTGGCCGCCGGCACCGCCCGCCTCGACCGTGCCATCGCGCGGCTGCGCGCGGTGCTGCCGGGCGACCACGGCGAGCTCGCCAACCTCTACAACACCCGCGCCATCCTGCGTGCCGACGCCGGCGACCTCGGCGGCGCCGTCGCGGGCTTCGAAGCGGCGCAGCAGATGTGGCGCCGCATCGCCGGCGACGAGCACCCGCGCACCGCGCTCGCGACGGCCAACCTCGGCGTCATGTACCTGCGCCGCGGCGACTGGTGGAAGGCGGCGGAGCTCATCGGCAGCAGTCTCGCCACCAACCGCAAGGTGCTGCCGCCGGACCACCCCGCCACCGCCATCGACCTCGAGAACCTCGCCGACGCCAAGCTCGAGCTGGGCGAGACGGGCGAAGCGGCCAAGCTGCTCGCCGAGTCAGCAGGCATCCTCTCGCGCGCGGTGAAGCCGCCGAGCCCGGACCTGGCGCGGCTGCACGGCCGGCAGGCGCGCCACCTGGAACGGCGCGGCGAGCTGGCGCGCGCTGAGGAGCTGGCGCGCAGCTCGCTGGCCGAGTACGAGAAGACCGTCGCCGCCGACTCGCCTGCCATCGCCGCGAGCCGCGTCATCCTCGGCCGCGTGCTGCTCGCGCGCGGCAAGACCGCCGAGGCGCGGACGCTGCTCGAACAGGCGGTCGAGAGCCGCCGCCGCGCCCTCGGCGACGGCCACTACGAGACGGCGGCGGCGAAGAGCCTGCTCGGGCAGGCGCTCTTCGAGAGCGGCGACGCCGCGCGTGCCGAGAAGCTGCTGGAGGAAGCGCTGGCGGTGCAGCGGAGCGCGCTGTTGCCCTCGCACTTCGCGCTGGCCGAAACGCGCGAGCGCCTGGCGCGCGTGCGAGCGGCGCGCGGCGACCGCGCCGGCGCGCATGCCCTCCTCGGCGACGCGGTCGCGGATCTACGCCGCGCGTTCCCCTCGGGGCACCCTTTGCTGCCCCGCCTAGAACGCGAGCTCGCCGCTCCTTACTGAGACATGCTGGTCGACATGTCGGTGCTGCCCATCTCGGTGGTGCCCATGTCGGTCGACATCTCGGTGGTCATCTCGGTCGCCGGCACCGCCTCTTCGGTCGTCATCTCGGTCGCCGACTCTTCCGAGTACTCCTCGTCCTCGTCCTTCTTGCACGCCAGCGCGACGCCGAGCGCGACGCACAACGAGCCGCAGAGCAGCCAGCGGTTCCACTTGCGCATGACATCCCCTCCAGGGAATTCGAATCTGGTTGCGCAGACTAACACCGGCGGGCGGGACGGGCGCAAGCGGCTTGACAGGCGGCGCGCTGCTGTCACCAGAATGGCGCCAAGACCGAGGAGGTGACCATGCGCTCGACCGTCCTGACCGCCGCCGCGTTGAGCCTCGTCGTGGCCTTCGCGGCGCCCGCATCCGCCAAGGTGACACGCTACCTGACCGGCAACGCCGCCGACGTGACTCCGCGCGTCTGGGGCCCCGCGCACGACCTCGGCGGCGGCGGCACCGACGTCGACGCGGCGCTGCAGTGGATCATCGACCAGGTGCGCGGCTGCACCAACTGCGCGACGAAAGTGGACGTCGTCATCCTGCGCTCGTCGGGCGCCGACGGCTACAACGACTACATCTACGCCATGAACGGCGTCGACTCGGTGGAGACGCTGGTGATCACCGCCGCGCGCGACTCCAACACCGCCGCGGTCGAGTCGACGGTGCTCAATGCGGAGGTGGTGTTCTTCGCCGGCGGCGACCAGTGCGATTACGTGAACTACTTCAAGGGCACCAAGGTCGAGACGGCGGTCGAGGCGGTCTACGCGCGCGGCGGCGGCGTCGGCGGCACCAGCGCCGGCCTCGCCATCCTCGGCGAGTTCGTCTACGACGGCTGTCAGGGCAGCGCCACCTCGGCCGAGGCGCTCGCCAACCCGTACCACAAGCACGTGACGTTCACTTACGGCTTCTTCAACTTCGCCAACCTGGAAGACACCATCACCGACAGCCACTTCGTCACCCGCGACCGCATGGGCCGCACCCTCGCCTTCCTCGCCCGCCAGATCCAGGACGGCCAGGCGCAGACGGCGTGGGGACTCGCCATCAACGAGGAGACGTCCGAGGTGGTCGACAAGATGGGCAAGGCCACGGTGATGGGCGGCGGGCCGGCCTACCTGATCTACGCCGATCACGCAGTGGGGACCAACGCGGGCGAGGTGTGCGCCGATCGGACGCCGTTGACGTATCGCGGCTACAAGTTGTGGCGGTACCAGCCCGGCGATACCTTCGATTTGAGCCACCGGCCTTCGAACGGCTTCTACAGCGTCGACGTCGTCGACGGCGTGATCACGTCGAACCCGTACTGAGAGGCGGTACGGCAATTCACTGATTGCGGACGAGCGCGGGAAGCGTAGACTGGCCCCTCACTCACAATCGAGGAGGAGGGGAGATGCGAAACGCGTCCGCGTGGTTTGGCTGTGCGCTGGTGATCGTCCTCATGGGTTGCGCGACGAGCGCTCCGACGTCGACCTCGACGCCGGAGGCGACGGCGGCGGCGGCGTCGGGCAAGGCCGCCCTGACAGGAGGCTGTGTCGGCACCACCTGCACGGTGGTCCTCAACGAAGCCGGCGGAACGTGCAGCGTCGACCCCATGGAGCTGCCCATCAGCTCCGGCGACACGGTGACCTTCGTCACCGAGGTCTCGTCGCCTACGGCGGCGGTGGTGATCACGCCCAAGGCGGCGAGCGGCATCAACTTCCAGAACGGCCCGCCGGGACGGATCGATCGCGGCCGACGTCACGACGCCGGAGCGGCCACCGGCAGCGCCGATGCCAAGTACACGTACGCGGCCAGGTTCGTGGCCGCCGGGAACCAGAACGTCTGCTCGCCGATCGACCCGGTGATCTGCATCAAGGGGGGCGGCACAGGGGACACCTGCGAGACGAACTAGCGCCCGTTCACGAGGGGCCGGCGGCCGCCACCAGCTTGCGGAACCGCGGGTCGGCGGCGAGCGGACGGAACTCCTCCTCGCCGCGCGCCATCTCGGGCTTGTAGCCGAGATCGAGCGCGCGCTCGAGGAGGTCGAGCGCCGCCTTGCGCGCTCCGCAGGCAGCGTAGCCCTTGGCCAGGGTCGAAGTCTGCCCTGCGCTCAGCGCGGCGACCTTGGCCAGCGATTTGGCCAGCGCGTCGGCCTCGGCGCAACGGCCGCCTTTGGCGAGGTAGAGCGAGCGCGATACATCGTCCGCGCGCGACAGCTTGTGCTCTTCGGTGCCCGCCATGATCGCGTCGGCGGCGGCGGCGTACTCGTGCCGCGCCGCGTCGGCGCGCCCCTGCCGCGAATAGACGTCACCGAGATTGGCGTGGAAGGCGGCCGAGCTGGGGCTCAGGCGCAAGGCCAGCCGATAGTGCCGCTCGGCCTCCTCCAGGTTGCCCAAGTAGAAGTAGGTGGTGCCGATGTTGCTGGCCACTTCCGGGTCGCTGATCGGCTGCGGCAGTCGCTGGAACGCGGCCAGGGCGGCTCTGAAGTTGCCCTGCATCAGCTCGAGGGTCGCCAGGTTGATGAACGGCTCTCCGTAATCGATGCGGGTCAGGCTGGCCGCCCGCCGGAAAGCGTCGCGGGCGCCTTCGTAGTCGCCGCCGTTGAGGAGGAGCTTGCCGAGGAAGTTCCAATTGCGCCAGTAGCCCGGCCGGGACTGCAACGCTATGCGCAACGTCGCCTCGGCGTCCGCCGATTTTCCGCTGTCGGCATAGCTGGTGGCGAGCAGGAAGGTCAACCTCTCGTCGTTCGGATATTGCGCGGCGAGCGTACGCAGCGCAGCGATCGCCTTCTCGTGCTCGTTCTGCGCCAGCAGGATCTGGGCCGCGATCACCTTGGCGTCGAGAAGGTCGGGGGCGAGGGTGTGGGCTCGCGCCGCGTGCTGCCGCGCCTCATCGAGGAGCGCTGGGTCTTTGACGTCGATGAATCGACCCGCCAGGACTTGCGCCAACCGCACGTGGGCGAGAGCGAAATCGGGGTCGAGACGCAGCGCCTCGCGCAGGAAGCCGTCGACGTTGGTCTCGTTCGCCGTCCTGCTGCTGACGTCGTCGAGCTCCGCTTCGGCGGCGAGGAATTGGCGGTAGGCGGCCTCGGAGCTGGTGACCCGGGCGAGACTTGCCTTCTGCTCCGCTCCCAGCGATCCCATCAGGTCGGCGGCCACTTGCTTGGCGAGCTCGCTCTGCAGGGCGAGCAGGCGGTCCTCGCTGCCCTCGACGCTGCGCGACCAGCGCACGGCGCCGCTCTTGGCGTCGAGGAGGGCGAGTTGGACGTGCAGATTGCTCGGCCGCCCGGTCAGCTGCGCCTCGATGGCGCCGTCGGCTCCCAGCTCGTTGGCGAGCTCGCGCGTCGAGGCGCCGGGCGATCGCTGCCGAGCCGACGAGATCTCGTCGCGCGCCACTACGTGCACGCCGGGCACCGTAGCGAGCTGCCCGACGAGCACCGCGCCGATGCCCTCGGCGACGCTGTCGAGCCCCGGCCGGCCCGTGAGGTTGGCGATGGGCAGCACGGCGACGTTGTGCAGCGGTGGGCCGGCCGCCATCGCGCTCGCACCCTTGGCCCGCCACGCCACCCAGGCGGCGGCCGAGGCTGCGAGCGCCACCACCACGGCCGCGGCCACGAAGCGCCGGCGGTTGGCCGGTCGGGCTGCCGGCGCCGCCGTCGGCGTCCGAGATGCCGACGTCAATCGCTCCGACATCGGCACGATCGGCGTCAAGGCCCGCGGTTCGGCGCAGGTGAGGTCGGCGGCGGCGGCGACGGCCGGGTCGCCGAGCGAGCCGGCGACGAGGTCGAGCTCGCGCAGCAGCGCCGCCGCGGTGCCGAAGCGCTTGTCGGGGTCCTTGTCGAGGCACCGCGCGACGACGGCGTAGAGCCGCTCCGGCAGCCCGGGCCTCAGCTCACGGAGGTCGAGCGGATCGCGATGGACGATGGAGTAGGTGAGCTGCGCATCGGACTTGCCCTCGAACGGCAGCCGCCCCGCCAGCATCTCGAAGAGGACGACGCCGGCGCTCCACAGGTCGGCGCGATGGTCGGTCTCGCCGGTGACGATCTGTTCGGGAGCCATGTACCTCGCGGTGCCGACGACCGAGCCGCTGCGGGTGAGGCTGGCGTCTCCCACCGTGCGCGCGAGGCCGAAATCGAGCAGCTTGACGACACCCTCCTGGGTGATGAAGACGTTGGCCGGCTTGAGATCGCGGTGGACGACGCCGTGCGAGTGCGCCTTCTGCAAGCCGGAGATCAGCTGGCGGGCGATGTCGAGCGTGTCCCGAACCGGCAAGCATCCGAGGCCGAGCTTGCGCGCCAGGGTCGCGCCCTGGTAGTAGGCCATGGCCATGAAAACGCGGCCGTCTTCCGCCTCGCCGACCTCATAGATGGTGCAAACGTGCGGGTGGTCGAGCGCCGCCGCGGCGTGCGCCTCGCGCAAGAAGCGCTCGCGGGCGTTGGGCTCGTCACTCATGCTCTCGGCGAGGAACTTGAGCGCCACCTCGCGTCCGAGCCGAGTGTCGACGGCGCGGTAGACGGTCCCCATGCCGCCACTGCCGATCTTCTCGTGGAGGCGGAAGTGCGAGACGAGCTCGTGGTCCATCACGCCGTGCCCTGTGCCGCGGGAGCTGCGCCAATTGTAACGGCGCCGCTCTCTGCGAGACATGAGACAATCCGCAGTATGCAAATGAGCCGCGAGGAGCTCTCGAACCGATTGGCGAAGGCCGATCGGGAGCTGTCTCTCCTGCGCCGAGCGACTCGCGACCTCAGGGAGGCGGGCAGGATCGCGCTGCACCGCCATAACGAGAACGATGAATCTCGACGACCCGATCGCGACGGCGCTCAGGGTAGCTCGCCTTCTCGAACGGGCTGAAATCGCGTATGGGCTTTACGGCGGGCTCGCCGTAGCCGCTTACGGCATCGCCCGTGAGACGAAGGACGCCGACGTGGCGGTCGTTTCTGCCGATGCCGCACGCCTCGCGGAGCTCCTCAACGGCGACGGGCTGCGGGCGGTCTCGACCTTCGACCGCGTTCGCTTCGGCGGCCTGATCGTCAGCCGAGCCACTCTTCTCGGCGGCGAAAGCGACACCGGCTTGAACACTGTGGATCTGGTGGAGCCGGCGAGCCCGCGTTACGCAAGCCTGGCCGTCCGCCGAGCGGTCAGGGCGCCGCTTCGCGGCAGCGAGATCTCGTTGCTCGCGCCAGAGGACGTCGTGATCTTCAAGGTCCTTTCTACGCGGGAGAAGGACGTCGAAGATGGGGCCGCGATCATTCGCCGGCTCGGCGGGGCGTTGGACGTCGCAGCGATCGATGCGGAAGTCGGCCACCTCATCGCGGAGGTTCCGCAACACGAGGTCGAGCAGCGATGGCGCCGTTGTCGAGATGGCGGCTGAGCAATCGCTCGGGCCCCACACTGCCCGTCAATGCTCAGAGGGACGGGAGAGCGTCTTTCCGGCGCGCTCGCTTGGCGCGCGACCAGTCGGCGTTCATCCAGGCGATGAAGTCGATGGAGACTTTTTTGGGGCAGACCGCCTCGCATTCGCGGAAGTTGCTGCAGGTGCCGAAGCCTTCCTGTTCCATGCGGTCGACCATCTTTTCGACACGCAGCAGCCGTTCGGGCTGGCCCTGCGGCAGCAGCGCGAGGTGTGAGACCTTCGCCGAGGTGAAGAGCTGCGCGGCGCCGTTGGGGCACTGCGCGACGCAGGCGCCGCAGCCGATGCAGGCGGCGGCCTCGAAGGCGCGGTCGGCGTTGGGCTTCGGCACCGGCAGGGCGTTGGCGTCCTGCGCGCTGCCGGTGTTTACCGATACGTAGCCGCCGGCCTGGATGATGCGGTCGAACGCCGAGCGGTCCACGCACAGGTCCCGCACCACCGGGAACGCCGCCGAGCGCCACGGCTCGAGCCAGAGCTCGGCGCCGTCCTGGAACTCGCGCAAGTGCAGCTGGCACACGGTGGTGGCGCGCCGCGGTCCGTGCGCGACGCCGTCGATCATGAAGCCGCAGGTGCCGCAGATCCCCTCGCGGCAGTCGCTGTCGAAGGCGATCGGCGGCTCGCCCTTGGCGATCAGGCGCTCGTTGAGCACGTCGAGCAGCTCGAGGAACGACATGTGCTCGTTGGCGTCGGGCACCTCGTAGCGCTCGAAGCGGCCTTCGGCCCGAGCGCTCGCCTGCCGCCAGACGTGGAGCGTCACATGCACGTGGGCGCTCCTTCATCGAGATCGCTTCGCTTCGCTCGCGATGACGATGTGGTCTTCACTTGTAACTCCGCTTGCTCGGGTGCACGTGCTCGAACTCCAGGTGCTCCTTGTGCAGCACCGGCGGCGCACCGGCGCCCGTCCACTCCCACGCCGCCACATAGCTGAAGCGCTCGTCGTCGCGGCGCGCCTCGCCGTCCTCGGTCTGATACTCCTCGCGGAAGTGGCCGCCGGCCGACTCGTCGCGGTGCCGCGCGTCGATGCACATCAGGCGCGCCAGCTCGAAGAAGTCGGCGACGCGCCCCGCTTTCTCCAGCCCCTGGTTGAGCTCCTCGCCGCTGCCGACGACGCGCAGCTCGCGCCAGTACCGTTCGCCGAGCGCCTCGATCTCTGCGATGGCGCCGTCCAGCCCCTCGGCCGTGCGCGACATCCCGCAGTGCTCCCACACGATGCTCCCTAGCTCGCGGTGGAACGAGTCGACGCTGCGGCTGCCGTTGATCGCGAGCAGCTTCGCCACCCGCTCGCGTGCCTCGCGCTCGACGTCGCGGAACGCCGGCGCGTCGGCCGCCATCCGCTTCTCGCCGAGGTGCTTCGCCAGGTAGTCGCCGATCGTGTAGGGCAGGATGAAGTAGCCGTCGGCGAGCCCCTGCATCAGCGCCGAGGCGCCGAGGCGGTTGGCGCCGTGGTCGGAGAAGTTCGCCTCGCCGACGACGGAGAGGCCGGGGATGGTGCTCTGCAGGTCGTAGTCGACCCACAGGCCGCCCATCGTGTAGTGGGGCGCCGGGTAGATGCGCATCGGCACGTCGTACGGGCTTTCGCCGGTGATGCGCTCGTACATCTCGAAGAGGTTGCCGTAGCGCTCCTCGATCACCGGCCGGCCGAGGCGCTGGATGGCGCTCGAGAAATCGAGGTAGACGCCGTTCTTCTGCGGCCCGACGCCGCGGCCGGCGTCGACCTCACGCTTGACGGCGCGCGAGGCGACGTCGCGCGGCACCAGGTTGCCGAACGCCGGGTAGCGGCGCTCCAGGAAGTAGTCGCGCTCCTCCTCGGGGATCTGGTTCGCCGGCCGCGCCTCGCCATCCTTCGCGGGAACCCAGATGCGGCCGTCGTTGCGCAGCGACTCGCTCATCAACGTCAGCTTGCTCTGGTAGTCGCCGGAGGCGGGGATGCAAGTCGGGTGGATCTGCGTGAAGCAGGGGTTGGCGAACAGCGCGCCTCGCCGGTGCGCTCGCCACGCCGCGGTGACGTTGCAGCCCTTCGCGTTCGTCGACAGGAAGAACACGTTGCTGTAGCCGCCGGTGGCGAGCACCACCGCGTCGCCCGCGTGGCTCGAGATGGCGCCGGTCACCAGGTTGCGGACGACGATGCCGCGCGCCTTGCCGTCGATGACGACCAGGTCGAGCATCTCCGTGCGCGG
>DASYQD010000114.1:0-16077 GCA_036005845.1 Thermoanaerobaculia bacterium
TTCTCGTGCATCTACACCTCGCGCGTCGCCAACTTCGCCTACTACGGGACCTCGCACTACTTCCGCGTGCTCAAGGACCCGATGGCGCACGACCTGGAGCTGTGACCAGCGGCGCGGGCGACTCGCGGGCGAGCTCGTAGACGCGCAGCAGCGGTTGCAGCGTGCCGTCAGGAAGTCGGCGGCTGGCGGCGGTGCGGTAGACCTCGCGGAAAGGAGGCGTGGCGCGCGCTCCGGCGAGCCGCGCGCCCATCGTGCGCAGGAAAGTCGAGCTGCCGGCCGCCGCGTCGCCTTGCCACGCTGAAGGGTCGTCGCCGGCGAGCGAGGCGAGCGCCCACGGCGGCTGCGGGCGCGTCGGCGCGACGATCCAGCGGATGCGGTGGCGGCGCAGCAGGTCCGCGGCAGCACGTGCGTCGGTGAGCAGCCAAAACCGCTCGCCGTCGGCGAAGCCCGTCTGCCCGTAGGGGCCGAATGGGTTGCTCAGCGTCGGCCGCCGCGCGCGCCAGTGGATCCAGTGGCCGTAGGCCCACGGCGCGAGGACGGCATCCGTCGCTTCGGCGCTCGCATCGCGCCACGCGAGAGGCGGCGGCCCGGTGGCGGCGAGGAAAGCGGTGACCTCGGCCATGCCGGTGGCGACGAGGTCGGCCTGGCGGCCGTAGAGGCGCAGGCCGCCGAAGCCGGGCAGAGCAACGAACGCGGCGAGGCATGGCGCGAGCGCGGCGGCGCCGAGCGCGCGCGGCGCGCGACTCGGCAGCCGGGCCCACGAGATGCCGCCGAGCACGGCGAGCGCGAGGCCGGCGCTGTGGCTGTACCGCGACTGCACAAGTGCGAGCGCGGTGGCGCCGCCGGCCCAGGCCAGAGCGAACCCGAGCGCGGCGTCGCGCCGCGGGCGCCAGCGAACGAGCAGCAGCGGCACGAGGAGCGGCAGCGCCGAGAGCCGCACGAGCGCCGGACGCGGATCGAAGTCGCCGAAGAGGAACAGCAACGGCCGCGACTCGGCGACAGCGGCAAGGAAGGCGTCGTGGCCGCCGACGAAGCGCACTCCCGCCAGGAGCGGCGCCAGCGTCGACGGCAGCAACGCCGCGAGCGCGAGCATCGCGACACCGCCGGCGACGATCACCATGGGACTGAGCCGCGCGGGAATCACTTTGCGCTGGAGGATCGCGAGCCCGGCGCCGAAGACCGCCAGCGCGCACAGCGCCGCCACGTGCAGCCAGGAGAGGCCGGCGAACGCCTGCGTGTCGCGCCCGCTCCACACGCTGCGGGCGGCGAAGGGTGCGACGAGCAGCGCGGCGAGCGCGGCGCTTGGGGCGAGGACGGCGGCGGCCGGCGCCGCGGCTCGCCAACCACCGCCGATGGCGGCGCCGATCAGCGCGAGCATCACGAGCGCCAGGTGCACCTCGCTGCCCGCCCAGGTGAGCGGCAGCGCCGCCAGCGCCGCCGCCGCGAGCAGCACTCCACGAAGCCATCGGTCAGACGAGAGTGCCGCACTCGGCAAGACGCCGGCAAGCGCGAGCAGCACGAGCATCGCCAGCAGCTCCACCGCCGGATCGTGATCGAGAGCGCCGAGCAGCGTGTAGCGCACGACAGCAGGCAAGATCGCAGCAAGAAACGCCGTGACCGTTGCCGCCCTGGGACCGGCGAGCCGTCGCGCCAACGCCGCCGCGACGAGCACCTGCGCGATGCCGAGCAGCGCCGGCAGCCGCGCGCCGACGGCTTCGAGCGCCTCTTCGGGCGGCGCCGGGTAGACCTTCGAGAGCGCCGCCAGCGTCCAATCGAAGAGCGGCGGCCACGAGATGAGCCCGCCGTCGGGCGGACCGAGGAAGGCATCGCGCTGAGGCACGTGCGGCCAGTCGGCGAGGATCAGCCGCGCGCGGCGCAGGTGGTAGTAGCCGTCGGTGCCGTCGAGCGTCACGCGGCCGCGCAGCACCGGGTCGCCGCGGAACACTTCGGGCGCCGTGCCGAGGCGCAGCAGCAACGCGAGCAGGCAGGCCGTCAGCAGCCAGGCGCGTTCGCCGCGCGGCCTGCCGATGTTGGCCGTACTCGCGCCGAGCGCCGGCTCAGGCGCCGCGCTCGACGCCGGCGGCGTCATCCCGCTCTCAGCGCCCGTCGAGCGCGTACTCGCGCCCTTCCACCGGCAGCACGACGCGCGCCGCGGAGAGCTCGCCCAGGCGCGCCACCATCGACTCCAGCTCTGCCGACGAGCGCGTAGGGTGGTGGTGCATCGGCATCAGCGTGCCGGCCCCGGCGGCGGAGGCCAGCGCCGCCACCCGCTCCACTGTGGAATGGCCGCGCCGCTGCGCGCCGGCCGCCGCCTCCTCGTCGGTCACCCATACCTCGTGCAGCAGCAGCTCGACGCCGCCCGCGAACTCGGCCGACGCCTCCTCTGCCTCGCAGTCGGTGAGGTAGGCGAGCCGATCGTCGATGACCACGCCCACCGAACCGCCCGCGTGCTCCTGCCGCCGCAACCGCAGCTTCGCGCCTGCCACCTCGAGAGCGGTGCCGTGGTACGGCACCACTTCCACGCTGATCGGAAACTCGGCGAAGCGCAGCGGAAAGAGCGGCGGTGCGATCAGCCGCGACAGCGCCTCCGGCGTGCCGTCGACGAGCGGCGGCGCCGGCGCGTGGATGCGCACCGGCAGCGAGCCGGCGACGGCTGTCAGGTACGACAGGCCCACCGTGTGGTCGAGGTGGTAGTGAGTGAGCACGATCTCGAGACGCTCGAGCCCGCGCAGCGCATCGGCGAGCGGCGCCTCGAGCAGCCGCCCGAGCCCGGTGCCGGCGTCGAGCACGAAGGCGCGTTCGTCGCGGCGCACGAGGTAGCACTGCGTCTGCCGCCCGTGCGTGGGGATGAAGCCGTTGGTGCCGAGCGGCGTGATCGAGAGGCGGCTCATGGGCGGCGCAGCGGGACGAGTTGCGGCATTCTAGGCGCAACGCGCGGCGCCGCGCTGTGAACCGGAAAGATTGCTAATCGTGGGGCAGGCCGCTAATAGCGCGGCACGGCGGGGTCGACCTCGACGCTCCAGGCGTCGATGCCGCCGGCGAGCGACACCACGCGCGCGAAGCCTTGCGCCCGCAGCCATTGCGCAGCGCGCAGCGAGCGGGGGCCGTGGTGGCAGAAGGCGACGACCGGCCTCGCCGGGTCGAGCTCGCTCACGCGCGACGGCAGCTCGTTCATCGGGATGAGGCGCGCACCCTCGATGTGGGCGATCGAGTGCTCGACGGGCTGGCGGACGTCGAGGAGCTGCAGGTCGCGGCCCTCCTCGCGCCAGCGGCGGAGGTCGGCGACCTCGACCTCGATGTCGTCCCACGGTCCGTCGAAAGACGCTCCGCCCGCATTGCGGTCGTGCACGTGCATACCCTCCGGCTCGCGTTCGCGGTACCCAGGCGCCGCGCCCTCTCCGCAGAGATCCGCATATTCGACCAAGCCGCGCTGCGTCGGATTCGCCGAGCAGACCGGGCAGGTCGGGCTCTTGCGCACCGCGAGCTCGCGGAATCGCAGCCGCAGCGCGTCGAAGGTCAGGAGCCGGCCGATCGCCGGCTCGCCGATGCCGAGCAGGAGCTTGAGCACCTCGCTCGCCTGCAGCGCGCCGACGATGCCGGGCAGCACGCCGAGCACACCCGCCTCGGCGCACGACGGTACGGCGCCCGCCGGCGGCGGCTCGGGGAAGAGGCAGCGGTAGCAGGCGCCCTTCGCCGCCCAGAAGACGGCAAGCTGCCCCTCGAAGCGCTGCACGGCGCCCCACACGTCCGGCTTGCCGAGCATCACGCAGGCGTCGTTGACGAGATAACGAGTGGCGAAGTTGTCGGAGCCGTCAGCGATCACGTCGTAGCCGCGCAGCAACTCGAGCGCGTTGGCGGCGGTGAGTCGTACGGCGTGCGGCTCGACGGCGACGTGTGGATTGATCTCGCGCAGCCGCGTCTCGGCAACCGTCACCTTGTCGCGGCCGACGTCGCTCTCGCCGAACAGCAGCTGCCGCTGCAGGTTGCTCGTCTCGACGCGGTCGAAATCGACGAGCCCGAGCCGCCCGACGCCCGCCGCCGCGAGATAGAGGGCCAGCGGCGAGCCAAGCCCGCCCGCCCCGACGAGCAGCACGCTCGCGGCCTTGAGCTTGCGCTGCCCTTCCGGTCCCACCTCGGGGATCACCAGGTGCCGCCCATACCGCCGCAGCTCGGCGGCATCGAGTGCCGGCAGCTCGGCAACGAGATCGAGCGCGCTCACGCCAGCGTCGCCTTCACGATCTCTACTGGCTCCTCGGCCAAAGCGTCACCGCTCGCATCGCGCCGGAAAGCGCGGGGCTCGCCGCAATCGCCTCGCGCCACCGACACGATCAGATAGCTCCACCCCGGCCACGCCTCGCGCTCGTCACGCCGGCTCGGCAGCGGCGCACCGTCCGGGTGCGAGTGGTAGACGCCGACGACGTCGCGCCCGCCCCGACGCTCCTGCGCCAACGCGCACGCCACCGCATCCGGAGGCAGCTCGAACCCGCGCCGCGGCTCGGCGTATCGATTCTCCACCGGCACCACCGCCTCCACACTCTCGCGCTCTGCCGCCGCCTCACCGAGCAGCAGCCCGCAACACTCCTCCGGGTACGCCGCGAGCGCATGCTCGCGGATCGCCGCCCACTGCCCCGCCGCCAGCACGAGAGCCACGCCGAAGGTATAGCACGCCGCTCGCACCACGGCTCGGCCCCAGCCGGCAACCTTCGCGAGCCCACCCCGTATATTCGTAGTCGTGCAGACCCTCCCGCCGCGGATTCCTGCCGTTGGTGCGTCATGCGCGCGCCGGCGGCTGACCCCTTTCACCCGTTGACCAGGAGGAGGCCTTCGTGGACCGACGCGAATTCCTGCGTTTGACCGGGCTGGGCGCGGGCACGCTGATGATCCCCGTCATCGGCGCGCCGCGCGACCTGTTCGGCGCCACCACTCCGATCCCCTCGGCGGACAAGAAGGCGCTGGCCGACGCCGCCCTCGAGTCCGCCCGCGCCCGCGGCGCTAGCTACGCTGACGTGCGCATCGGCCGCTACCTCAACCAGTTCGTCATCACCCGCGAAGACAAGGTGCAGAACCTCGTCAACACCGAGTCCTACGGCGTCGGGGTGCGGGTGATCGCCGACGGCACCTGGGGCTTCGCCGCCACCTCCGACGTCAGCAAGGACGGCGTCAAGAAGGCGGCCGAGCGCGCGGTGGCGATCGCCAAGGCCAACGCCAGGGTGCAGACCGAGCCCGTGAAGCTGGCGCCGCAGAAGGGCTACGGCGAGGTCTCCTGGAAGACGCCGATCCAGAAGAGCTCCTTCGACGTGTCGATCCAGGAGAAGGTCGACCTCTTGATGGCGGTCAACGCGGCGGCGATGAAGGCGGGCGCCAAGTTCGTCAACTCGCAGCTCTTCCTGGTCAACGAGCAGAAGTACTTCGCCTCTACCGATGGCTCCTGGATCGACCAGGACGTGCATCGCATCTGGCCCAATTTCCAGGTCACCGCCATCGACGAGAAGAGCGGCAAGTTCCAGACCCGCGACGCGATGTCGGCGCCGATGGGCATGGGCTGGGAGTACCTCGGCAAGGTGCCGCCGGTCTCCACGCTGGGCACCGCCCTCTGGGCCAACACCTACGACATGCTCGCCGACGCCGAGGCCGCCGGCGCGCAGGTCAAGGAGAAGCTCACCGCCAAGTCGGTCGAGCCCGGCAAGTACGACCTCGTCCTCGATCCCACCCACCTCTGGCTCACCATCCACGAGTCGGTGGGCCACGCCACCGAGCTCGACCGCGTGCTCGGCTACGAGGCCAACTACGCCGGCACCAGCTTCGCGACGCTCGACAAGTGGCAGAGCAAGTCGTTCAAGTACGGCAGCCCGGTGGTCAACATCTTCGCCGACAAAACGCAGCCAGGCGCCCTCGGCACCGTCGGCTACGACGACGAAGGCGTCAAGTGCAAGCGCTGGGACCTGATCAAGAACGGCATCCTCGTCGACTACCAGAAGATCCGCGACCAGGCCCACATCGTCGGCCAGAACGAGTCGGACGGCTGCTGCTACGCCGACGGCTGGAACGACGTGCAGTTCCAGCGCATGCCCAACGTCTCGCTCGCCCCGGGTAAGGAGAAGCTGACGCCGCAGGAGCTCATCGCCAAGGTCGAGAAGGGCATCCTCATCGTCGGCGACGGCTCCTACTCGATCGACCAGCAGCGCTACAACTTCCAGTTCGGCGGCCAGCTCTTCTACGAGATCAAGGACGGCAAGTTGGGCGCCATGCTGCGCGACGTCGCCTACCAGTCGAACACCCAGGAGTTCTGGAACTCGATGGTCGCCAGCTGCGACGAGCGCGACTACCGCTTGGGCGGCTCCTTCTTCGACGGCAAGGGGCAGCCGGGCCAGATCTCGGCGGTGTCGCACGGCTGCGCGACGAGCCGCTTCAACGGCGTCAACGTCATCAACACCGAGCGCAAGATCTGAGGGGGCCGCGAATACCATGACCATGCTGAGCAGAGACGAAGCGCAGGCGTTGCTGAAGAAGGTGATCGCCCTCTCCAAGGCGGAGACCTGCGAAGCCAACCTCAACGGCAACACCAACGGCAACATCCGCACGGCGCGCAACAGCGTCACCACCAGCGGCGTCCAGGACGACCTGCAGCTGGTGGTGCAGTCGAGCTACGGCAAGCGCGCCGGCACCACCACCATCAACGAGCTCGACGACGCCTCGCTCGAGAAGGCGGTGCGGCGCTCGGAGGAGCTCGCCAAGCTGGCGCCGGAGAACCCCGAGTTCATGCCGCCGCTCGAGCCGCAGCAGTACGTCGACGCGCCGGGCTGGGTGGAGGCGACGGCCAAGATCACGCCCGAGTACCGCGCCAAGGGGGCGGCGGACAGCATCGGCCCGTCGAAGGCCAAGAAGCTCGTCGCCGCCGGCTTCCTGCAGGACTTCGCCGGCTTCGCGGCGATGATGAACAGCAAGGGGCTGTTCGCCTACTACCCGTCGACCAACGTCAACTTCACGGTGACGGTGAGGAGCGAGGACGGCACCGGCTCGGGCTACGCTGCGAGCGACCACAACGACGTCGCCGAGCTCGACACCGCCAAGACCTCCGGCGTCGCCATCGACAAGGCGCTCTTCTCGATGGGCGCCAAGGCGATCGAGCCCGGCAAGTACACGGTGATCCTCGAGCCGGCGGCCTCGGTGGGCATCCTGCAGTTCATGGCCTTCGGCTTCGACGCCCGCCAGGCCGACGAGGGGCGCTCCTTCTTGAGCAAGGCCGGCGGCGGCAACAAGAAGGGCGAGAAGATCGTCGACGAGCGGGTGAGCATCTGGTCCGATCCCGCCGACCCGCGCGCGCCGACGGCGCCGTGGGCGGGCGACGGCCGGCCGCGCAAGAAGACGATGTTCATCGAGAACGGCGTGGTGAGGAACCTCTACTCGTCGCGCTACTGGGCGCAGAAGACCAACATCGAGGCGATCCCCTTCCCCGCCAACATGATCATGTCGGGCGGCACCGCCTCGACCGAGGACCTCATCAGGGACACCAAGCGCGGCCTGCTCGTCACCCGCACCTGGTATATCCGCATGGTCGACCCGCAGACGGTGCTGGTCACCGGCCTGACCCGCGACGGCCTGTTCATGATCGAGGACGGCAAGCTCACCTTCCCGGTGAAGAACTTCCGCTTCAACGAGAGCCCGGTGATCATGCTCAACAATCTCGACGCGCTGGGCAAGCCGATCCGCTTCTCCGACGGCGACGGCTTCGGCGGCGGTGCCTCGCTGATCCCGCCGATGCGCATCCGCGACTTCACGTTCACGTCGCTGTCGGACGCCGTGTAGCCGCCTGCTAGCCTGACGTTGCAACAGAGGGCGGCGGTCCATCGGGGCCGCCGCTCGTTTCTCTGACCCTCCGCGGATGCACGACTTCACTTTTACCCGCCTGCGCTACGACTCCGGCGACTGGTGGGTGGACGAGCGCATGCCGGCCAACGTGCTCGACTCGCTGGTGCAGTACACGACGCTCGACGTCGACCGCGAGGAGCGCGTGCTGCAGCTGCGCGACGCGGCGGCGATCGATGCGCCCTTCACCTACCTCGCCGGCCACCGTCTCTTCGAGCTCGGGCCCGACGAGCGGCGCAACCTCGAGCGCTACCTGCGCAACGGCGGCTTCCTCTTCGCCGACGACTGCAACCACGACGTCGACGGCCTCTTCGCCAAGACCTTCGAGTCGCAGATGGCCGAGATCTTCGGCAACGACGCGCTGAAGAAGATCCCCAAGACGCACCCGATCTACCACTCCTTCTTCCACTTCGACGACGGCCCGCCGACGACGGCCTTCGAGCTCAACGGCTGGGGCGACGACCTCGTGCACGACTACCTCAAGGCGATCGAGATCGACGGCCGCATGGCGGTCCTCTACAGCAACAAGGACTACGGCTGCGAGTGGGACTACGACTGGCGCAACAAGCGCTGGCTGGCGGTGGACAACACCCGCTTCGCCGTCAACGTCGTGATGTACGCTCTGACCGCCTGACGCCAAATCGTCGAAAGGGGTGAGAGCCATGGCCAGGGAAGACGCGTCCGCGCCGACGCCTCCGGTCACCGTCCGCCTCGACGCCCATCTCGCCTATGGCATGTGCGCCTACGTCGACGGCATGCCGTCCGCGCTGCCGCGCGGCTGGGTCGAGATCTGGGCCCCCGCCGGCCGCAAGCAGAGCCTGGCGGGCAACTACGCAGTCTTGCTGCAGAGCGAGGCCCAGCCGTCGTTCTACGCCGTGGCCATTCAAGGCACGCAAGACATCAGGGACGTGATGGAGGACTTCGAGATCGTCCCCCAGCCGGCGTTCCCCGCGATCGCCGGCGCCCGCATCTCCTCTGGCTCGCAGAAAGGTCTCGACGACGTCCTCGCGCTGCGCGGCCCCTACGAGGACAGAGTCGTGACCCTGCAGGGCCTGCTGGAGTCGCTCCCCGCCGGCACGACGTTGCTGGTCACCGGGCACAGCCTGGGCGGCAACCTCGCCTCGGTGTTGATGCCTTGGATCGCGGCGAACGTCCCTGCCTTCGGCCCCAACCACCAACCGATACGCCGCCTGTCGCCCAACCTCAACGCCATCACGTTCGCGGCGCCTACCGCCGGCAACGAGGCTTTTGCGAAGTTCCTCGACGACCACCCGGAGCGCTACCAGGCGCACTTCAACCGCAACGACGTGGTGTCCAACGTGTGGGCGCGGAGTGGGCCGCTCCAGATCCACAACATCGACTCCCTCTTCCCGCCGCCGGGGCCGGGCCCCGCTCCGCAGTCCGTGCGGGCTCTGCTGATCTTCAAGATCGCTCAGATGGAGCGCGCCAAGCCGCGGGTGAGCTACCAGCAGACGCGCGGCGTCATCTTCCACTTCCCGCCAGGCGAGCTGCCGGATCCGGTGCCCGAGCACCCCTGGATCTGGCAGCTCGGCTACGAGCACAACTACGCCTACTGCCGGCACTTCCTCGGGCCCGACGCGGGCTGCAAGGAATAGCGGCAGGCGCGCGCCAAACTTCCCAGGCACTCGCCCGTAAGATTGCCTGGGACATGACGGCACCCGTCACCGAGACCGACGTCGACCTCCTGCTCTCCCGCCTCGCCGCCCTGCGCAGCGAAGTGGGCAAGGTGATCGTCGGCCAGCAGGAGACCGTCGAGCACCTGCTCGTCGGCCTGCTCGCCGGCGGCCACTGCCTGCTCGAGGGCGTGCCCGGCCTCGCCAAGACGCTGATGGTGCGCACGCTCGGCGACGCCATGCACCTGACCTTCAAGCGGGTGCAGTTCACGCCCGACCTGATGCCCAGCGACATCGTCGGCACGGAGATCCTGGAAGAGGACCACGGCACCGGCCGCCGCGTCTTCCGCTTCCAGAAGGGCCCGGTGTTCGCGCACCTCCTGCTCGCCGACGAGATCAACAGGAGCCCACCGAAGACGCAGGCGGCACTGCTCGAGGCGATGCAGGAACGGTCCGTCACCTACGGCGGCGAGACCTACGCGCTGCCGCGGCCGTTCTTCGTGCTGGCGACGCAGAACCCGATCGAGCAGGAGGGCACTTACCCGCTGCCCGAGGCGCAGCTCGACCGCTTCCTCCTCCACCTGCGCATCGGCTATCCGAGCGCCGAGGAGGAGTTGCAGGTGCTGGAGGCGACGACCGGCGAGCGGATCGCCGAGGCGGCTCCCGTGCTCGGCGCCGAGGAGGTGCTGCTCGCGCAGTCGCTGGTGCGCCAGGTCCACGTCTCGCGCGCGCTGCTGCGCTGGGCGGTGGAGCTGGTGCGCGCGACGCGGCCGGCGGAGAGCGCCGACGCGAAGATTCGTGACGTGGTGGATTGGGGCGCCGGGCCGCGCGCCGGGCAGGCGCTGGCTCTGGCGGCGAAGGGGCGCGCGCTGCTCTCCGGCAGACTGTCGGTGACGCTCGACGATCTGCGCGCGCTGGCGCCGCCGGTGCTGCGGCATCGCCTGCTCGTCGGCTTCCGCGGTCAGGCCGAGGGCGTCACCGCCGAGTCGCTGGTGGCGCACCTGCTCTCGGCGCTGCCCGATCCGGCGAGCCCGCTGGAATGAGTCGCTCGCGATGACGGCGCGCAGCGTCATTGCGAGGAGCGCAGCGACGAAGCAATCTCGATCCTTCACGCGCCCCGACCGATGGCACTCCCCGCCACACCGCTCCTCGATCCCGCCGTCCTCGCGCAAGTCAAGGACCTGCGTCTCGTCGCGCGCACGCTCGTCGACGGCGCCGTGACCGGCCTCCACCGCCAGCCGCGCGCCGGCATCGGCGTCGAGCTCGAGCAGTTCCGCGGCTACCAGCCGGGCGACGATCCGCGGCGCATCGACTGGCGGGCGCACGCGCGATCGGATCGCTTGATCGTGCGCGAGTCGCCGGTCGAGCGCGACGTCACTGTGCGGCTGGTGGTGGACGCGACGGCGTCGATGGCGCACGTCGACGAGGCGGCGAACGGGAGCGCTGCCGGCAAGCGTCCGGCGAGCAAGCTCGCCTACGCGCGCATGCTCGCCGCGGCGCTAGCGTTCCTGGCGCTACGCCAGGGCGACGCGGTGGCGCTCCACCTCGTCGGCGCGGCGCCGGTGGATCTGCCGCCAATGCGGCGGCGCCGTGCGCTCGAACGGCTGCTCTTTCACCTCGAGGCCATGGAGGCCGGCGGCCGCTGGCCGTCGTGGCAGCAGCTCGGGCCGCGCGTGCTGCGGCCGCGCAAGCGCGAAGTGGTGGTGGTGATCTCGGACCTGTGGGAGGCGCAGACCGAGATCGCCGCCGCGCTCGCCGGACTGCGCGCGCTGCGTCACGAAGTCGTGCTGCTCCACCTCATCGGCCGCGACGAGCTCGACTTCGGCTGGAGCGGCGACGTCGTCTTCGAAGACCTCGAGAGCGGCGCCATCATTGCCGGCGAGGCGCGCTCGCTGCGCGACGCCTACCTGCGGCGGCTGGCGGCGTGGCTCGCGAGCTGGCAGCGCCGCTGCGGCGAGCTCGGAGTCACCTACCAGCGCGTGCCGCTCGATCGGCCGCTCGAGCTGGCGCTGCGCGACGTGCTGACGCGGCGGCGGAGGCTGCGGTGAGGGCGCGTGAGATTGGCGGGGCGGCTCCAGTGGAAAGCGAGCGCGGCGCAACGCTACGAAGGAGCAGCACGCGTTGAGTCTCGGTCTCGCAGCACCGCTGTGGCTGCTCGGGCTGTTGGGACTCCTCGCGCCGCTCGTGCTGCACCTGCTGGCGCGCGGTCGCGGACGGCGCGTGCGCGTCGGCAGCGTGCGGCTGCTCACCGACTTGCCGCCGCGGCGGCCGCGGCGCCTGCAGTTGCAGCGGCCGTTGCTGTTGGCGCTGCGCTGCCTGCTGCTGGCGCTCGTGGCGCTGGCGCTCGCCGCGCCGCGGTTGCGGCGGGAGACGACGACGGCGGCGACGCCGCCGCCCTGGGTGCTCGTCGAGCCCGGCGTCGACGCGCGTGCGATCGAAGCCGTACGCGGCGCGATCGCCGCGAGTGCCGAGGTGCGGCTGCTGACGACAGGACTGCCGCGGGCAGCCTCGGTTCGCCACATAGCGGAGCTTCCCGATCTGGCCGCGATGCCCGGCGGTCTCTGGTCGCTGCTGCGCGAGGCGGCCGCCGTGGCGCCGGCGGGCACGCGCTTCCTCGTGGTGACGAGCGGCCGGCTGGCGGCGCTGCGCGGCGAGCGGCCGGCGCTCGCCAACGCCGTCGAGTGGCACGAGGTCCCTGATCCGCGCTCCAACCGCTGGGTCGCTCGCACATTGGCGAGCGCAACCGGAGCGACGCTGCTCGTCGGCGAGAGCGACCGCACGCGGACGATCTTCCGACGCGAGCCCGCACCGACCGCGAGCGCGCGATCCCTGCGCGTCAGCGTGCTCGCCGCCGCCGATCGGCAGGTGGACGCTCGCTACGTGCGCGCCGCCCTCGCCGCTGCGGCCGAAGCCGCCGGTGTTCGCATCGAGATCTCGCCTCCGGCGCCAGTTGCGATGACAGCCGTGGCCGGCGCGGCAACCGACGAAGCGGCCCTGCGATCGCAGCTCGCCGCGAGCCGGCCGCCGATCGCCACGACGTTCTGGCTCGCCGATGCGGCGCCGCCGGCACCGCTGCTCGCCGCCTTGCGGGGGGGCGGCGTGCTGATCACCGACAGCGGCGCCCCCGAAGAGAGTTGCGAGGGCACCTTCGCGCCCATCGCAAGCACGACGCCGGTGGCCCTCCACCGCTGTGGTGACAGCGGCGAAGGTGAGGCCGCAACGTCGCCGCACCAGCGCGCGCGGTGGCGCAGCGACTCGGGCCGGGTGGTGCTCGCCGAGCAGCCGATCGGCGATGGCAGATGGCTGCGGTTCGGCAGCCGCTTCCATCCAGCTTGGTCGGACCTCGTCCTCTCCCCGACATTCCCCGAGTGGCTGCGGGATGTCTTGCGTAGCGCCGCGGGTAGCGACGCGACGAGCGAGCTGCCGAGCTCCGATCGCCGCGCCGACGGCGGCCAAGGCCGGCCTGCGAGCGCGTCACTCGTGAGCAAGGGCGCGATTCAACTCGCGCGGCAGCGCCGCGACGTGCGGTCTTCGTCGGCTCCCGCATCGCCGGCGCCCGAGCAGGCGGCCTGGCTGCTCCTCTTCCCACTGCTCCTCGCCGAACGCTGGCTGGCGACGCGCCGATGAGCGAGCCCGTTCGCGATCCGCTCTCGAAAGGCACCGCCGCCGAGCACGCGCGGCAAGACGAGGCGCAGCGTGCGTCGCATGCCGATCGCGCGCGGTCGGGGCGCAACGCCGGCAGCGATTCCGACCGCGGCGTGGGCGGCAGCGAGTCTCACAGCGATGCGGGCGGCGGAGGTACTCCCCATCGCGCCGCCGACGGCAGCGGCGAACGCACCGCTGGCGACTCGACCGTTGCGCGCGCCGTCGCGGCGCTCGCCGATCTCGCGCGGCGGTGGCGAGTGCGCATCGTCACCGCGGCGGCGATGCGCGGCGGCGCGCTCGGCTTGCCGCTCGCGGCAGTCGCGCTGCGCTTCGCGCCCGCCGGCGCGCGCGCAGCGCTGGCGCTCAGCGCGTTGGTCGTGCCGGCGCTCGTCGCGTGGCTCCTCGCGCGGCGCCGGCGACCGGACCCGACCGCGATCGCCGCGCATCTCGATCGGCGCCTGCCCGCGCTCGGCGAGGGTGCCGCGCTGCTGGTGCCCAGCGCGCCGTTGCCGCCGTTGCAGCGGCTCCAGCAGCGGCGCACGGCAGTGGTGCTGCTGCAGCACGATCGCCGCGAGCTCGCGCGCACGCTGCCGTGGCGGCCGCTCTGGCGCGCCGCACTCGTGCTCGCCGCGGGCATTGCGCTGGCGTTGCTCATCCTGCTCGTGCCGTCGCCGCGGCCGCACGCCGGCGCCGCCGCAGCCCGCAACCGCACGGCGAGCTTCCACGTCGCGCCGCCGACGCCGCTGTTGCACAGCGTCGCGCTCGCCGTGCAGCCGCCGGCATACACCGGCCGCGCGCGGCGCACCGTGCGCGGCCTCACCGCGGCGGTCGAGGAGGGCTCGCTGCTGCGCTGGCGCATCGAGGCGGCGCCAGCAGTCACCGGCGCCGCGCTGCTCTTCGACGAGAGCGAGCGCGTGCCGCTGCACCGTTCGCGCACGGGCGCCTTCGAGCTCGCCACCACCGCACGCGGGCCGCGCCTCGTGCGCCTGCTGCTCGACGGCGACGCCGGCGAGCTCTGGCGCTCCGCCCCAGTGCGGCTCGAGGTGCTCGCCGACCGGCCGCCGACGCTCGAGCTGCTGGCCCCCGCATCGACGCTGGTCGAGCGGCCGCCGGAGCGCCCGGGCACGCTGCCCCTCGAGATCTCGCTCGCCGACGACTACGGGATCGCGGACGCCGAGCTGGTCGTCACCCTCGCCAAGGGCAGCGACGAGCAGGTGACCTTCGCCGAGCAGCGGCTGCCGCTGCCGGTGCGTCGCGTAGCGGCGCGGCAGGTCGTCCGCCAGTCGCTCGACCTCGCCGCGCTTGGCCTCGCCGCGGAGAGCGAGCTCTACCTGCGCGTCGAAGCGCGCGACGCGCGGCGGCCCGATCCCGCGCAGGCGCCGCAACCGAACCTGGTGCGCTCGCCCACCGTCGTCGTGCGGCCGCTGCTGCCGCGCCAGGAGAGCGCGCCGCTCGGCGAAGGGCTGCCGCTCATCGCCGGTCCCGAGCTGTTCCGCAGCCAGCGGCAGGTGGTGATCGACACGCAGAAGCTCATCGCCGACTCGCCGCGCCTGGCCGCGGCGGAGGCGATGCGGCGCTCGCAGGTCATTGCCTTCGATCAGCGCGCGCTGCGATTGCGCTACGGCACGCTGCTCGGCCAGGAGTTCGAGGAGGGGCACGCCGCCGGTGAGGAGGAGAAGCCGCAGCGGCCGCTGGAAGGGATCGGCGGGCCCGCGCTCGGCGGCATCGGCGACGTCTCCGCGGAGCTCAAGCACGACCACGACAGTGCGCTCAACGCCACCTTCCTGCCGCCGGAAGTGCGCACCAAGCTGCGCGCCATGCTCGGCTCGATGTGGGAGGCCGAGGGCGCGCTGGCGACCGGCGCGCCGCGCGCCGCGCTGCCGCACGAGCTGCGCGCGCTCGACCTGCTCAAACAGGTGCAGCAGGCCGACCGCGTCTACGTGCGCCGCACCGCCGGCGAGGGCGCGCCGCTCGATCTCGCGCGGCGGCTGACCGGCGAGCTCGAAGGCGTGCGCTCGCTGGACGAGCGCGAGCCGCCGCCGCAACCGCGGCCGGTAGTCGATGCGGCGCTCGTCGCGCTGACACTGCTCGCGGGAGGCGACGCCCGCGACGCGCGCGGCGGCATCGACGGCAAGCTGGCCGCAGCGGGCGCGTGGCCGGCAGGACCGAAGACGGGCGGCGTCATGCTGCCGGCCGCCACGCTCGGCACGCTGGCGCCCGCGCTTGCCGCGCGCGCCCGCGCCGGCTCGGCGGCGGCGCTCGCCGCACTGCCGGCGCTCGACACGGTCGCCGGCGGCAAGCCGTTGCCGTCGGCATCGCGGCAAGCGCTAGAACGTGCATTGTGGGAGCTGGTGCCGCCGCCACAGGCGCCGGTGCGCCGCGACGCACCGGCCGGCTCGCTCTGGCAGCGGTACCGAGCCGCGCTCGGAGATGTCCAATGATCGCGCGAGGTGCCGCGCGTGATGGCGAGGCGCTGTCAACGATTGCGAGCTCCACAACTCGCGACGTTGATGCTTGTCGACGCCGCGCATCGGCGATCAAGGCGGGTGCCACAGCTTGCCACCTCATCGCTTCTCGATCCTGCGAGTCGACGATCGCGTCGTCACGGCCGTCGGCGAGATCCACAGCTCGCCACGCCATCGGGCAGTGCGAATCGGCGATCGAGTTACAGACTCCGCAGACGGCTGTCGAGCGTCGGGACGGAGCGGTTCGATGAGAAGCCTCTTCGCACTCGCCGGCGTGCCGTTGTGGGTCGCCGCGGCGCTCGCCGTGCTCGCTTGGCTGGCCGCTGCGTGGTTGGAGCGCCGGCGCGAAGACCCTCCGCGCCGCCGCGTGTTGCGCCTGGCGTTGCTCGCGGTCGCGTGCGCGGCGCTCTTCTTGCTCGCGGCGGAGCCGCTGCGCTGGCGTCGCGTGGGCGGCGGCGAGGCGTGGC
>DASYQD010000115.1:0-19071 GCA_036005845.1 Thermoanaerobaculia bacterium
CGGCACGCGGGCCCTCGCCACGCTGGACGGCAACTTCGACAACCTCGAGCCGCTGTTCACGCGTGTCGGCGCGATCGTCTTCTTCCGCAGTCCCCGCGTGGACGGCTCGCTGTGGCGGACCGACGGCACGCCGCAGGGAACCACCGTGGCTTTGCACGGCAGCCTGGTGGACGGTCCGTTCGAGGACCTGGTGGCGTTCGGCGGCACGCTTTATTTCTTCCAGTTCGTCAACGGCGAGGGCGATGCCTTGTTTCGTTCCGACGGCACGCCGGCGGGCACCGTGAGGTTGCAAACTTTCAACGAAGGCATCTACGGCAACAGCTCGCACGTCCCCGTCGTGTACGGGAACCATCTCGTCTTCGTCGCCGACGACGGCGTCCACGGCCCCGAGCCCTGGAAGACCGACGGCACCGCCGCGGGAACGGTCCTCATCCGCGACATCTTCCCCGGCGAGCCGGCGTCGGTGGCCGGGTTCTTCGCCGAGCCCTTCGTGCAGGTGGGCGGCCAGCTCTACTTCACGGCCGACGACGGCGCCCACGGCGCCGAGCTGTGGGAGACCGACGCCACCGCGGCCGGCACGCGGCTGGTGCACGACCTCAACCCCGGCGCTGCGGCGTCGAATCCCAGCGACCTCACCTGGGTCGGCGCCCACCTCTACTTCGCGGCCGACGACGGGCTGCTGGGCTACGAGCCGTGGTTCCTGACGCTCGGCAGCGGTGGCGGCCTCTGCCAGGCCGCCGACACCCACCTCTGCCTCAACGGCGGACGGTACCGCGTCGAGGCGCAGTGGAAGGACGCCGCCGGACACATCGGCGACGGCCACGGCGTGGCGCTGTCGCCGGACACCGGCTACTTCTGGTTCTTCTCTCCGACCAACGTCGAGGCCGTGCTCAAGGTGCTCGACGGCAGGCCGCTCAACGGCCATTTCTGGGTGTTCTATGGCGCGCTGTCCAACGTCGAGTATTCGCTGACGGTGACCGACACCCAGAGCGGGCTGACCCGCCGCTACTTCAATCCGCAAGGCAACCTGGCGAGCGTCGGCGACACCTCGGCGTTCGGCCCGCGCGGCGCGCACGCCCGCTCGCTCGCGACCGCTGCCGCGCCGCCGCCGTTCATCGCGCAACGCCGCCAGGTGAAAGCCGCGGGCGCCTGCACGCCCTCCTCGTCGCGGCTCTGTCTCGACGACGGCCGGTTCGCCGTCGAGGCCGCCTGGAAGGACTTCGCCGGCCACACCGGCGTCGGCACTCCCGTGCAGCTCACCGTGGACACCGGCTATTTCTGGTTCTTCGACTCCAGCAACGTCGAGGTCATGCTCAAGGTCCTCGACGGCAGGGGAGTGAACAACCACTTCTGGGTCTTCTTCGGCGCCCTCTCCAACGTCGAGTACACGTTGACAGTGACCGACACCGCCACCGGCGCGGTAAAGATCTATAGCAACCCGTCGGGCCGTTTCGCCAGCGTCGCCGACACCTCCGCCTTCTGAGCGGAGCGCGGCGAAGCGATACCGACGCAACGAAGAAGGGATCGGGCCCCTGTCGATCCCTTCGCGGACCTCGGCGCGGCAGGTGCCGTGCCTCGCCGGCACGGCTGCGCGTCGCTACCAGACGAACAGCATGTCGAACCGGTGCGAAGCGGCTGTCGGCGGGCCTTGCCCTTGTAGCAAGGCGGGCAAGGCCCCGCTCGCGCCGGTGCTAGCATGACCTTCGATGTCCCACGCGGCGATGCTCACGCCTCCAGGTGAGCGGGTCGGAACGGCGGATCAGCGAGTCATCCGTTACGGCGTCCCCTGGGAGCACTTCGAGGTGGAGCTCGCGCTGCGCGGCGACCGCTCCGGGCCACGGCTTGCGTACCTGGAAGGAGCGCTCGAGATCACGAGCCCGTCCAAGGATCATGAGCGCATCAAGTCTTACATCGGCCGGTTGATCGAGGCCTACGCCCTGGAGACGGGGACCGACTTGTCGCCCTATGGCCGTTGGACGCTGAAGAGCGCGCCCGGCGAAGCCGGCCTCGAGCCCGACGAGTGCTTCATCGTCGGCAGCGACCAAAGCAAGCCGGCGCCCGACCTTGCCATCGAGGTGGTATGGACGAGCGGCGGCATCAACAAGCTCGAGATCTACCGGCGGCTCGGCATCGGCGAGGTCTGGTTCTGGAGGGACGACGCGATCCGCGTCTATGTGCTGAGCGGCGATCGCTACGAAGAGGCCAAGAGCAGCAAGATCTTCCCGGGGCTGGATCTCGGACTCGTCGCTGCGCTGCTCGATCGTCCTACCGTGACGCAGGCGGTGCGCGCGCTGCGCGAAGCGTTGGCGTCTTCTTGAGCGCCGATTCCTAGCGCGCGGCCGCGCCGCGACGGCGCGTTGCATCGTTGAATCCACGCGGTTGAAAGTCGAGCTGCGCTCACGCCTGCGCGCGGCCTGGTTTACTCGTTGCAGTGGCGCGGGTCTAACCGGGAAGGTGGCCGAGCTTCCGCGGTCCGTGGGGGACTGAACCGGAGGCACGACGATGGCGAATCGGCGCGAGGCATTGGACCGGTTGCGGACTTCGTTCGAGTGCGATGCGGCTTGGGAGGAGATGGCCGGCGACGGGTGCCGGCGGCACTGCGCGGCGTGCCGGCGCGACGTGCTCGATTTCGCGCAGCTCGCGCCGCGCGCGATCCGCGCCCACTTGCAGGCGAGCGGCGGCAGGATGTGCGCACGTCTCACGCGCCGCGACGGCCGCCTCGTCGTGGCGCCGGCGATCGAGCCGGCGTCGGCTGCGCCCGGCGAGCGCCGCCGCGCGCCGGTGCTCGCCGCGACGCTCGTCACGGCGTGGCTGACCGCGAGCGCAGGAGCGCAACCGGAGCCGTCGGCGCAGGCCATGGGCCCGGCCGTGCGCGATGCCGACGAGCGCCAACCGGCGACACCGCCGCCGGCGAGGAGCAACGCCGCCGCGGCAACTGCGTCGCCCACCGCGCGTGCCACGGCGGGCGCGACTCTCTTCGGCCGCCTCGCCGAGGAGTCGGGACCCCTCCCCGGCGCCATGGTGACGGCGCGCAACACGCTCGATCGCCGCGAGCACGTGGCGATGACCGGCTACGACGGCGGCTTCGTCTTCGACGACCTTCCGAGCGGCGTCTACGACGTCGAGGCCGTGCTCGGCGGCTTCGCGATCGAGCAGCGCACCGGCATCGCGTTGCAAGCCGGCGAGCGGCGCGAGACCAACCTCACCGCCAAGTCGATTGGCGACATCGTAACGGCGGGCGCCATCGTGCAGGTCGCCGAACCGTTGCGGAGCGCTTTCGAGCAGAGCGCGCTCGTCGTGGTGGCGGTGGCCGGTCCGTCGACCGTCCTCGCGCACGACAGTTTCATGGCCCAGGTGGTGACCCAGCTTCGTGTCGAGACGGTGCTCAAGGGAGCGCCCGAGATTCGCCGCGCAGGCTACCGGCATGCGGAGTACGCCCATTCCGATCCCGAGATCGTCGCCACCCGCGCGCTGGCGCCGGGCACCCGCGTGCTCGCGTTCCTCGTGCGCGACGGCGAGGATTCCGGCGACGCCGACGTGTACGAGGCGGTCGACTTCGACGGCATCAGGCGGCTCGACGGCGCGGAGCTGACTGCTTACCTGCGCCGTCTCGAGGCGCTGATACGCCTCGACAACCGCGCCGCGCGGCTCGGCGAGTCCGACCCCGCGGACATCGTGGAGTGGCTGGTGGGTACGGTCGAAAACCCCTACACCCGCGGCGAAGCGGTCGGCGAGCTGGCGAACGCGCTCGGTTCGATCGACGAGCAGGCGACGAAGTCGGGCACGTCCGTGGCGGCAGTCGCCGCGGACCTCCTGGACGCGCTCGACCGCTTCCACGCCGAGGGCGGCCGGCTGAGCCCGGAGCCGCCGTCGATGCTGCTCGGCGCTTTCGTCGGCGAGATCGAGCGGCAGCGCCTCACGGACGCGCTGCTCGCCACGACCGGCTTCAGCCAGGGCGACCGCGACCTCTTCGAGCTGGTACGGCGCTGGGACCAAGCCGCGGCGCTCGACTGGCTGGCGCCGCAGCTCGACGGATCGCTGCGGCCGGAGGACGAGGACGGCGTCTACTGGTGGCTGGTGAACCTCGCCGACGAGATCGACCACCCGGTGGTGCGCGCGACCGTGGACGCGGTCGTCGCTCGCGTGCAGGAGATCGAGGACCTCTGGCCGGATGACGAAAGCGAGGAGACCCAGGCGCTGCGGGCGGAGAAGGTGAAGGTGGCACAACCGGACCTGCGTCACGAGCTCGCTGCCGCGCTGGCGACACCGCGCTGACACCAGGTTGAAGATGGCGCCCTGCTCGCCTAAAATCCACCCCCTTCCGCGGATGCCAGCGCGTCCACCCTGCTCCTGGGTAGCTCAGCGGTAGAGCGATCGGCTGTTAACCGATTGGTCGGGGGTTCGATTCCCTCCCCAGGAGCCACTCCTCCTTTCACCGCCTCTCAGGCCGCCCCACGGCAACTGTTGCAACGGCGCGCGCCGCAATGCGGCAGCTTTCTACAAACTACTCTGCGGCGAAGGCTTATCGGCGGCGCCGCGCACTGCTTCGGCGTCCGCGGTGCGCCTACGCGCGACGCTTGGCGCGGTGGTTTGGCGACGATGCACAAGAAATGGGCACCGTCCTTGCTGGTTCGCCCGCGCACGATGGATCTTGCCCGCCCGATTCCTTCGCCCTCGGCCTCCGCCCAGGGCAGCACGCACCTGGTGCACTTCTTCGACCGCGACTTCGCGGCGGCGGGGATCGCGCGCTTTCTCGCCGACGGCCTGGCTCACGGCCGGGCCGCCGTCGTCATCGCCACTCCCGAGCACCGGCAGCTGATCGCCGCCGCCCTCCACGAGGTGGCGCGCGGGGCGCCCACGGCCGAGGCGGTGGGCCGGCTGCTCTACCTCGACGCCGCGGCCACGCTCGAATCGCTCTGCGACGAACGCGGCGAGCCGACCTTCGAAGGCCTGCAGCGCGCGGTCGGCGGCCTGCTCGGCGACCTCGCCCTGCGCTGGGGACGCATCCACGCCTACGGCGAGATGGTGGACCTGCTCGCCGGCGGCGGCCGCATCGACGCCGCCGTCGTGCTCGAGGAGGCGTGGAACGCGCTCCTCGCGCAGGTCCCGGTGGATCTGCTCTGCGGCTACCGGCTCGACTCCTTCGACGCCGACGAGGGCTCGCGGGGCTTCCATCGCGTCTGCGGCGCGCACGCGCAGGTGCGGCTGGTGGACGACCGCCGCGGCGGCTCGCTCGACTCCGAACGGCTCGCCGCCGAGCTGCGGCAGAAGGAGCGCCTCGCCCGCCACACGCAGGAGCGGCTGACGCGGCTCGAGGGCACGCAGGCCGTCCTCGCCGATGCCGCCGAGCGCGCCGGCAGCGTCAAGGAAGAGTTCCTCGCCATGCTCGGCCACGAGCTGCGCAACCCGCTGTCGCCCATCTTGACCGCGTTGCAGCTGATGAAGCTGCGCGGCAGCGGCGAGTTGGAGCGCGAGCGCGCCCTCATCGAGCGTCAGGCGCACCACCTGCTGCGCCTCGTCGACGACCTGCTCGACATCTCGCGCATCACGCGCGGCAAGCTGCAGCTGCGCCGGCAGGGCGTCGAGATCGCCGAGGTGGTGGCGCAGGCGGTCGAGACGGTGCGGCCGCTCTTGGCGCAGCGCGCGCACCGGCTGGTGGTCGAGGTGCCCACCGACGGCCTGCTGGTCGAGGGCGATGCCGCGCGCTTGGCGCAGGTGGTCGCCAACCTGTTGATGAACGCCGCCAAGTACACGCCTGGCGAGGGCCGCATCGAGGTGCGCGCCGCAGCCGAGGGCGCCGAGGCGATGCTCGCCGTGCGCGACAACGGCATGGGCATCGCGCCCGACCTGCTGCCGTCCGTCTTCGACCTCTTCGTGCAGGGCCCGCGCGACCGCGACCGCTCGGAGGGCGGGCTCGGGCTCGGCCTCGCCATCGCGCAGAACCTGGTGCGCCTCCACGGCGGCACCATCGCGGCGCACAGCGAGGGCATCGGGCAGGGCGCCGAGTTCACGGTGCGGCTGCCGCTGGCGATCCGCGCGCACAGCGGAAAGTGGCCGGCCGCGGCGAGCGAGCCGGCATGGCAGGGCGGCGGCGTGCGCGTGCTGGTCGTCGACGACAACGTCGATGCCGCGCAGACGCTCGCCGAGCTGCTCGAGGCGATGGGGTGCACGGCGCGCGTGGCCCACGACGGGCCGGCGGCGCTGCTCGCCGCGCAGGAGTTCCAGCCGGCGCTCGTGCTGCTGGACATCGGGCTGCCGGTGATGGACGGCTACGAGGTGACGGCGCGCCTGCGCCGCGGCGGCTTCGACCGGCTGCGCATCGCCGCGCTCACCGGCTACGGCCAGCCGGAAGACCGCGAGCGCTCGCGGCGCGCCGGCTTCGACTGCCACTTCGTCAAGCCGCTGGCGAGCGAGGCGCTGCAGGCGCTCGTGGCGTCGGTGGCGCCGGCGCCGCAGACCGACGCCGCCGGCATCGACGTCGCGTTGGCGTAGCGCCCTCCCCCCGCGGGCAGAGCCCGCTGCCGCCCCCGCCCTTCCTCGCGCCCACAATCAGGTCAGGGCATCGCGCGCCGGCTCGCGGGCAACCGGTAAGGAATCGGCCCGTATGATGGACCGTATCCATTGGCTTCGCGGCGTCCTGCTTGCGCCGCGCGCATCCAAGGAGATCCATGCAACCCACGCTCGAGCTTCGCGACCTGCGCAAGACCTTCGACGGTGCCAAGGCCGTCGACGGCGTCTCGCTCAGCGTTCCGCCCGGCACCGTCTTCGGCCTGCTCGGCCCCAACGGCGCCGGCAAGACGACCACCATCCGCATGCTGATGGACATCATCGGTCCCGACTCCGGCGAGGTCGAGGTCTTCGGCCACCGGCGCACGCGCGCCGATCTCGACCGCATCGGCTATTTGCCCGAGGAGCGCGGTCTCTACCGCAAGATGACCGTGCGCGAGCAGCTGATCTACCTCGGCGAGCTGCACGGCCTGTCGAAGAAGACGCTCGGCGCGCGCGCCGACGATTGGCTCGAGCGGCTGGGCATCGGCAGCCGCGCCAAGTCGAAGGTCGAAGAGCTGTCCAAGGGCATGCAGCAGAAGATCCAGCTCGCCGGCACGCTGATCCACGACCCCGAGCTGCTGGTGCTCGACGAGCCGTTCTCCGGCCTCGACCCCATCAACCAGGCGCTCTTCAAGGACGTGCTGGCGGCGCACAAGGCGGCGGGCAAGACGCTGCTCTTCTCGACCCACGTCATGGAGCAGGCCGAGAAGCTCTGCGACCACATCGCCTTGATCGCCGCCGGCCGCGTCGTGCTCGGCGGCGATCTCGCGGCGATCAAGCGCGAGCGCGGCGCCGACCGCTATCGCCTGGTCGCCGACGGCGACGTCGACAAGGTGCGCGGCATCGCCGGCGTCGCCGCGGTGGCGGCGAAGAACGGCCATGTCGAAGTGACCGCCGCGCCCGGCACCGACGGCGGCGCGCTGCTGCGCGAATTGGTGTCCTTCCTCTCCGTCCGTGAGTTCCGCTCCGCCGAGCCGACGCTCGAGGAGATCTTCGTGGAGGCGGTAGGCGATGCCCAACTTTGATCGCATCCTGGTCATCGCCAAGCGCGACTACCTGTCGCGCGTGCGCACGCCGGCGTTCTGGATCACCACGGTGATCCTGCCGCTGCTGATGAGCGGGTGGGTGGTGCTGCCGAGCCTCATCATGTCGAAGAGCCGCGGCGGACTGCGCCTCGCCGTCGTCGACGAGACGGGCAAGGTGGCGCCGGTGCTGGCGAAAGAGATCGCCGGCGTCTCTGGCGCCGAGGGCCCGAAGATCGACTTGACGCTAAAGATCGAGCCGCCGGCGGCGGACGCCGGGGCCCAGCGCAAGGAGCTCGACCGCCGCGCTCTCGGCGACGAGATCGACGCCTGGCTGTGGATCACGCCCAAGGTGTTCGACGACAACAAAGTCGAGTACCACGGCCGCACGCTCTCCAACTTCATCACCCTCGAGCGCGTCGAGCGCCTGCTCACTCGCGTCGTGCGCGAGCAGCGTTTGGCGGCCGCCGGCTACGACGCCAAGAAGGTGGAGAAGCTGGTGGAGGGCGTCGACCTCGCCAAAACACAGGTCACCGAAAAGGGTGGCAGAGCGGGAGGCGGGATCGGCGACATCATCCTCGCCGCCGGCCTGTTCATCATCCTCTACATGACGATCATCATCTACGGCCAGATGATGATGCACGGGGTGCTCGAGGAGAAGGCCAACCGCGTCGTCGAGGTGATCGTCTCCACCACCACGCCGGCGCAGCTCATGGCCGGCAAGCTGGTGGGCATCTGCGGCGTGGCGCTCACCCAGATCGGCGTCTGGCTGCTGTCGGCGGCGGTGGTCACCGGGCCGCTGATGGCGGCTCGCCTGCCGGCCGGCGCCAGCGCCAACCTGCCGACGCTGTCGCCGACGATCATCGCCCACTTCATCGCGCTCTTCCTGCTCGGCTTCGTCCTCTACGCCTCGTGGTATGCGCTCATCGGCGCCGCCTTCAACAGCCCGCAGGAGGCGCAGCAGCTCGCCAGCATCGGCGTCTTCTTCGTCGTCGTGCCCTGGATGGTGTTCATGCCGGTGCTCAACGACCCCGACTCGACGATGGCGACGGTGATCTCGCTCATCCCGCTCTTCACGCCGATGATCATGATGCTGCGCATCGCGGTGAAGATGCCGCCGGCGTGGCAGCTGGCGCTGGCGTACACGCTGACCCTGCTCGCCGATCTCGGCATGGTGTGGCTCTGCGCGCGCGTCTACCGCGTCGGCATCTTGATGTACGGGAAGAAGCCGTCGATCAAGGAGATCTGGCGCTGGACGCGGTATGCCTGACCCCGCGCGCAAAGCGCGCCGCCCCCGCCCAACCGACCCCCTCCCCTGGGTTTGATCTCACCCCTGACCCCCCTGGCCCCCTGCCCCTCTGGCTTTGAAAGCCAGGGCAGGGGGCGCCCCCGCCCGACCGCGCTTCGTTCGAGGGGCTCGTCCGCATGACCGTGGTCGTCGTCGGCGCGGGCATCGTTGGTCTCACCTGCGCGGTGCGGCTCGCCGAGGCTGGGCACCACGTGCGGGTGGTGACGCGGGAGGCGCCGCTCGAGACGACGTCGGCGGTGGCGGCGGCGGTGTGGTTTCCCTATCGCGTCGAGCCGCCGGAGCGCGTGGACGCCTGGGCGGCGCGCACGTACCGCGAGCTGATCCGGCTCGCCAACGACGAGCCCGAGAGCGGCGTCACCATGCGCGAGCTGGCGGCTTACTCGCGCCGCGCCGTCGCGGAGCCGAGCTGGCGTGACGCGGTCGACGGCTTCCGGCGGCTGACGCCCGCAGAGCTGCCGGCCGGCTACGCCGATGGCTGGTGCGCGCGCGTCCCGGTGGCGGAGACTCCTCGCTACCTGCCCTGGCTCGCGGCGCGATTCGCACGCGCCGGCGGCGCGATCGAGGTGCGACCCGAGGGCGTGCCCACTCTCGCCGCCGCGGCAGCCGGCGCGGCCCTGGTCGTCAACTGCAGCGGCCTCGGCGCGCGCACTCTCGCCGGCGACGCGACGATGGTGCCGGTGCGCGGCCAGGTGGTGCTGGTCGAGAACCCCGGTCTCGATCGCGTGTTGCTCGACGAGGACGATCCGGCGGCGCCCATCTACGTCATCCCGCGCCGCGACGACTGTGTGCTCGGCGGCACCGCCGAGGCCGGCGTCGAGTCGCTCGCGCCCGACGCGGCGGTGACGGAAGCGATCGTCGCCTGCGCCGCGCGCCTGGTGCCGTCGCTCGCCGATGCGCGTCGGCTCGGCGTGCGCGTCGGCCTGCGCCCGGGCCGGCCGGCGGTGCGGCTCGAGCTCGAGTCACCTCCAGCCGAGTCATCTCCAGCCGAGGCGCGACCACCGCTCATGCCGCCGGTGATCCACTGCTACGGCCACGGCGGTGCCGGGCACACCGTCGCCTGGGGCTGCGCCGACGAGGTCCTGGCGCTTGCCGGCCGCGCGCTCGGCACGGCCGGCTGACGCCTCCGCGACGCCGTTCAGCGCGGCGTGGTCACCACCGCCACGTTGCTGTACGGCGAGCCGCTGCCGCCCGCTACCGCGCGCACGCGGAAGCTGTAGCTGGTGCCCGGCTGCAGGCCGGCGACGACCGTCGAGCTGCTGTCGGCGCCCAGCGCCTTGGCCTGCTGCCAGGCGCCGCGCTGCGCACGCACCTCGACGACGTAGCCCTCCTCGCCCAGCGCCTTGTCGCGCCAAGTGAGGAGCACCGAAGTCGGCGACTGCGCCCGCGCCACCAGGCGCTTCGGCGCCGCGAGCCGCGCACCGCCGGTGCTCGCGCTGCCGTAGAGCGCCTCGATCGCCGCGCGGTCGTCGTCGGTGAGCCGCGCGCCGCGCCCGTCGTCGTGTGCGTTGGCGTACATCAGCGCGTCGTGGTTGGTGGAGTGGCCGAGGCCGAGCGTGTGGCCGAGCTCGTGCGCGAACACCTCCTCGGCGACGCGCGGGTTGTTCTGGAAGAAACAGGAGGTGCCGTCGTTGGTGACGATGTCGGCCTCGGCCGCCTCGTGGTAGCGCTGGCCCTGGAAGGTGCGCGTGCTGGTGTAGAAGAACGGGCCGCCCATGGCGATGACGCCGCCGCTGGCGCAGTCGAAGCTGCCCTCGACCGCTTCGCGCGGGTCGTCGCGGTAGGGATCGTCGAAGAGGATGGCGTTGGTGTCGTCGGACTTGGCGAGGCCGCCGCCGGCGCCGGTCGTCCCCGCGTAGGCGTACTGGATGTTGGTGCGCGGGTCGTCGTTCCACGCCGCGAGCGCGGTCTGGAACGCCGCCACCGTGGCCGCCTCGCCGAGCCCCGGCTGGCCGCCCGAGTGGACGCGCCAGGGGATCGTGCGGCCGCTCTCGAAGCCGAACCAGCGGACGGGGAGGTCGTCGTTGCCGCTCAGGAAGGTATAGCCGGCTTCTGCCGAATCCAGAGGGCTCGCCGACTCGAGCTGCGCCGGCGCCTTGCCGAGCACGTAGCCGCGCGCGGCGGGAGCGCCCTCGGCGCGCTCCTCGACCCAGGTGGAGAAGGCGTCGAAGTCGCGCAGGTCGTCGCCACCGGAGGCCGCGCGGCCGGGCAGCTCGACCTCGTGCGCGTCGGAGAGGTCGCGCACCGCCACGTTGCGGCTGCCGTAGGAGCGCAGGTGGAAGACCCCGAGCATCAGGTGCAGCACGTGGTAGGTGCCGTCGCCGGCGGGGCGCAGGAAGAGCAGCGCCCGCTCGTCGGGCGCGAACTGGGGCGCGCCGTAGACCTTGAGGCCGAGACCGGTCGCAGCATCGACGCCGCCCGGCACGCGCACGACGAGGACGCTGCCGGGCACGTCGCCCTTGAGCACGCGCTCCACCTCGACGCGATAGTCCGTCGCCGGTGCGCGGTCGAAGTCGGCCGCCGGCTGGGCGTCGGTGACGCGGGCGTCGACGACCACCATCGCCTGGTCGGCGAGCGCGGCGTCGGAGATCATCACGAAGCTCGTGGCGTGAAGCGGCCGCGCGGAGCCGAGCGAGGCGAGGGCCAGCAGCGCGAGAGCGAGACGACGCGCAAGCGCGGGAATAACGAGTCGGGGCATCGGGGCCTCCTGGCGTCGAGATGTACGTGCGGTGGTGGTGGACCGGGTCGGGCCGCCGAGGGTGAAAACGCCGCCGCGAGACGCCGCATTCCGTCGCGCCAGCTCGCGGATGCGGCGTGCGAGGCCGCGGCGCCGGCTAGATGAAACGCTTCACAGCGCGGTACCGTCGGGCGCGATGCCGAGCGCCGCGAGGCGCTGCCGCATGCGCGCCGCGTGCGTCGCCGGCCAGTAGACGCGGCGGCAACTCGGGCACTCGCGGAACTGCGTCTGCGTGCGTGCCACGAACGGCGGCACGCGCGCCAGCGCCTGCTCGGCGGGCAGCTCGACGAGCGGCACGTTGCAGCGCAGGCAGCGCGACAGCACGCGGCGCGGATCGATGCGGATGGCGAGCGCGTCGAGCACCTGCCGCACCTGCTCGCCCACTCGATCGGAGGCGATGAGCAGGTGGCGTCGCGCCAGGCGGCGCTCGACGAGCTTGCGGTCGCGGGTGAGGATGACGCGGCCTTCGCGCGCGGCGAGCTCCACGAGCTCGGGATCGTCGAGCGCCGGGTCGTAGGCGACGTCGAGCCCCAGCGTGCGCAGCCAGCGCGCCAGGCCGCCGAGCATGGCGTCGGCGAAGAGGCGCGGCTCTTCCATCACGGGGCGGGCGGCGCGAGCGCGGCGACGACGGACGTCGAGTCCTCGATGGCGATCTCGGTTTGCGGCCGTCGCGCGAATCGCGGCGACAGCGCGCGGAGCCCCAGCCAGAGCGTCACGCCGAAGAAGCCGATGCCGGCAAAGAGCGGCACCGCGCCGAACCGCTGATAGAGCCACGCGCCCAGCGCGGGCGCGCCGGCGAAGGAGATCGAGTAGGCGAAGTTGTAGGCGCCGAGGTAACGCCCGCGGCTGCGCTCGTCGCCGCGCGAAGCGGCGACCGTCTCGAGAAACGGCATGCTCAGCATCTCGCCGAAGGTCCACACCACGACCGTGGCGGCAATGAACGCATAGCTGCGCCCGAGCGGCAGCAGCGCGAAGCCGAGACCGAAGAGCAGCGTGCCCCAGGCGGCGACGCGCAGCGGCGGCGCGCCGGCGAGCCGCCGTACCAGCACCATCTCGAGCACCACGATGAGCAGCGTGTTGATGGCGTAGATGCTGCCGATCTGCGGCTCCGGCAGCCCGTGCACCTCGTGCAGCGCGAGCGGGTAGGTGGAGAAGAACTGGTAGAGCACCGCGGCGTGCCCGGCGGCGAGCAGCAGCAGCGCGAGGAACGGGCCGTCGCTCCACGGCGAGCGCGCCGGAGCGGCGGTGGAGGAGGCGCGCAGCGGCGCCGGCGAGCGATCGAAGGCGGCGAGCACCGTCGCCGCCAGCAGCGACGTGCCGCCGTCGACGACGAAGAGCCACGAGTAGTCGCGCGCGGCGAGGAAGCCGCCGAGCATCGGCCCGCACGTCATGCCCAGGTTGAGCGCGAGACGCCGCAACGTCAGCGCCTGCGTCAGCCGCTCGGGCGGCGCCGCGGCCGCGAAGGCGGCGCCGTTGGCAGGCCGGAACGACTCGTTGACGGCGCCGAGCGCGAACGCCGCGATCCGCAACGCCAGCGGCGCGTGCAACTGCCCGAGCAGTAGGAAGCCGCCGCCGGCCAGCGACAGCGACGCCACCTGTACCCACTTCGCACCCAGCCGATCGGTGAGCACCCCGCCGCCGAAGGCGCCCACACCGGCGCCGACGCCGTAGAGCGACAACACGACACCGCCCTGCGCCGCCGAGAGCCCGCGCTGGCTCGTCAGGTACAGCATCAGGAACGGCAGCACCATCGTCCCGCAGCGGTTGACGAAGCACACCGCCGCCAACACCCACGTCGCACGGGGCAGCCCGGAGTACGCATCGCGATAGGCGTGGACGACGCGGCGCATCGCCGCCATTGTACCTAGTCGCGGTATACCTCTATAAGGTATAGTGAGGCCCGGCGTGGGGATTCGCGGCTTCGCCGACCCGGAGATCGAACGGTTCTTCCGCGACGGCCGGGCACCGCGCCGAGTGGGTTGGGTAGCCGTAGCCAAGATCGCCCTGCGCAAGTTGGACATGCTCGAGTACGCTGATGCGCTCATCGACCTCGCATCGCCGCCGGGGAACCGGCTCGAGGCGTTGAAGGGCGACCTTCAGGGGTTTCACAGCATCCGCATCAACGACCAGTGGCGGGTGATCTTTCGTTGGACGGTTGCGGGTCCGGCCGACGTCGACATTCGCGATTACCACTAGGAGACCCGCCGTGGCTTCCACGACCATGGTTCGACGCCCCACGACGCCGGGAGAGATCTTGCGTGAAGAATTCCTCCGGCCGCTGGGGATGACGCAGAAGCAACTGGCGGACCACCTCGGCTGCGACGTCAAGGTCGTCAACCGGCTGGTCAACGGCCGCACGGCGCTGACGGCGGAGATGGCGTTGCGGCTGGGCGCGGCGTTCCGCACCACCCCTGGTTTCTGGCTCAACGCGCAGAAGGCGGTGGACCTGTACGAGGCGGCACGGCAGCTGCGGAAGCTTCCGAAGCCACTGCCAAGGGCCAGCTGACCTCGGCGGCGCTCTCGACGTAGGCGCACAGTGCGTTGGCGAGCCGCATCTGGCGCGGCGTGTGGCACTCGGGCGCGAGGAGCCGGCGATTCGCCACCAGCACGCAGGCGCAGCGAGCGCGCGAGGTCGCCACGTTGAGGCGATTCCTGCTGTAGAGAAACTCCATGCCGCGCGACGCTTCTTCGGGAGCCGAGGTAGTCATCGAGTAGATGACGACGGCGGCCTGCTGGCCCTGGAACTTGTCCACGGTGCCGACCTGGGCTCCTTCCGGCAGGGCGTCGCGCAACAACGCCACTTGCGCGTTGTACGGCGCCACCACCAGCACGTCCTTGAGGGTCAGTGGGTGCCGCTTGCCGTGCTCGTCCACCCACTCGGCGCCGGTCGCGCGCCAGTGTGCGACGAGGGCGGCGACGGCACGAGCCTCCTCCGGCGAGGCGTTGCTGCAGCCTTCGTGGTCCACCGGCAAGTAGTAGAGGCCGCTGTGATCGAAAGGCGCGGCAGCGGCGAGCGCTTGCCGCTCCAAACCGGGAAGCGACTGGAGCTTGCCTTCGTAGAACTGCTCCGACGTAAAGCGGCAGACGGCGGGATGTAGGCGCCGGGTGTGCTCGATGAAGAGCCCGCGGTCGGCGGCTACCGTCGGCGCGCCGGCGAGCAGGTGCTCGAGCGCGGTCGCGTCGCAGCCCTCCGGATGCGTGCCCTGGATGGGCTGCTCGAGCTGCTGTGGGTCGCCCAGCAGCACGAGGTTGCGAGTCGCCGCCGACACCGCGAGGACGTCGGCGAGCGCCATCTGGCCGGCCTCATCGACGAACAGCACGTCGAGGCCCTCCGCGAGCTCGGCGCGTGCCCACAGCCACGCGGTGCCGCCGACCACGTCGACGGCTCCGGCGGCGAGGCAGCGGTCGACGTCGTCGTTCTTGGTCGTTTCGGTAATGCCGGGCGGCAACGGTGGCGTCGGAGCGCCGCCGCGGCCGCCCTTCGGCCGAGGCGGGACGGTGCGGGCGTCCTCGCTGAGCTCGCTCACCTTCTGTAGGCAGCGCACGTCGCCCCCCTCGTCACGGGCGGCTTGCATCACTTCGTCGAGCAGCTTGCGGATCACTTTGTGCGACAGCGCGGTGACGCCCACCCTCCTGCCCGCGCGCACCAGCCGGGCGATCATGCGGGCGCCGGTGTAGGTTTTGCCCGAGCCCGGTGGTCCCTGGATGGGCAGGACACCCCCGTCGAGCTCGAGCCCCAGCCGGCAGGCGGCCGCGACGACCTCTTCGGCCGGCAGCCGCAGCGAGCCGTCGTGGAGCTCGCAGCCGCGCGGCGGCCGCCGCAACAGCAGGTCCCTGCCGGCGCGCGCGCGTCCGTGAACGTCGACGCCGCCTTCGCCGGACACCCATTCGGCGAGGCGGAGGAGGGCGTCGTCCTTCGGCTTCGGACCGATGTCGTCGAAGAGGAACACGGAATCGGGATGCACGTCGACGCACTCGCGAGTCTTCTTGACCACTACCCAGCCCTGGCTCGCATCCAGCCCGACGATCGTGCCCAGCGGGCGCTCCTCGTCGACGTAAGCCTTCTTGGCGCGCGCGTCGACCTCCTGCGGCGGGAAGTGATAGCGGTCGGTCGGCAGAATCGTAGGGCCCGACCCCTCGGTGCGGCTCTCGAAGCGGAGACCGCCGATGGCGCGGGGCTCCTCCTGGCGCGACGCCGTGTCGAGCTCCGCCAGCCGGTAAAACTCCCACCACGCCACCTTCTGCTCGCGCCGATAAAACTCCAGCGAATGGGCGAGCAGCCAGACCGCCTGCTGCTCGGCGCTGCGCTGGGCCGCCGTCTCCGGCACTCCCGCCAGCAGCTGCCCTGCGACGGCTCGCACGTGCGCGAGCCGCTCGCTGAGTTGCTCCGAGGGCTGGCCCTCGCCGCCCGGCGCCGGCCGCGGCACCTCCGCGCCGCGAGCCAGGAGCTCGCCGCGGCGCGCTTCCAGCCAGTCACGCAACGCCTGCGTGGAGAGGCAATCATCGCGGTTGTAGCGCTCCACCAGCTCGCGCGCCGACGCCTCGATCAGGCCGCCCCAACCGCGCTCGAGCGCGGCCGCGAGCTCGGCCCGCACCCGGCCGGCCTCGCGCAGCGGCGCCTGGCGGCGAAAGTCGTAGAGGCCCTCGAGCTGCTTGAGCGAATAGCTCTCGACGCCGGCGCGAAGACTCTGGCGAACTACCTGGTGCAGGTCCACGAACCGTTCGGCACGCAGCAGGCGGTCGACCTCTTCCTCGCGCGTGCCGTGGCGCGTGGAAAGGCGCTTCAACGCCGTCGGCTCGTAGTGGCCGAAGTGATAGACGTGGAGGCCGGGATGGTCGTGCCACGTGGCCATGACCCGATCGATCGTCTGCTCGAAGGCCCGGCGCTCCTCCGCGCGGTCGAGCGCCCACCAGCACTTGTAGCGTTGTTCGTCGCCTTCCGCGGCGACCGCCGCGAGACCGAAGAGGTACTCGAGCCCGCCCTCGCCGCAGAAGGGATCGCCTTCGAGGTCGAGGAACAAGTCGCCGGGCGACGGCTCGGGAAGGCGCGCCAGCCCTTCCTTATCCTCGACCGGCAGGAGATGGTGCAGCGGCACCATCAGATCGCGTGAGCTGAGCTGCAGCGCCGCCTGCTCATGGAGCGCCAGGTAGGACGCACGCGCGCCGCGCTCGGGCCGCCACTCCGTGCTTGGGCTCCAGACGGCCAGCGCGCCGAGCGTGCTCACCTCCACATGGACGAGCTCGCGTTCGGCGGAGCGCCGCATGCCGGCGACGAGGCAGAGGTGGTCGTCCTGCCGCCACCGCGCCGCGCATTCCACAGCGAAGCCGCACAAGTCACAGTGAGCGCAGGGCACCGGGTAGGTCGGCGGCCGCTCGCGTTCGCCGATCCTGCCGCGAGTGCTCTCCAAGAGCGACCTCTGGACGACGCGGTAGTACGCGAGGTACTCCTGCACGCGGTAGCTCTCGGGCATGAACGCCTGGCGCGGAGTAACGACGTGCATGCGCTCGGACCACCCGCCCTGAAGCGGCGCCAGCAGCTCGGCATATAGGCAAAGCTGCAGGAGCGTGCCCGCCCGCGTCCTCTGAGCCAGCTTCGTCTCATACGGCTCGTAGAGCCAGCCGCGCGAGGACTCCGGCGCGGCGACGCGAATCAACACGTCCGGGCGACCGCGCCAGCCGCCGCCGAGCAGGGTTCCCTGCGCGATCACCTCGACGCCGCGCTCGATCGCGCCGCGCGTCCGTGCCGTTGCCGCCATCGGGTCTTCAGCCGCCGGCATCTCCTCGACGCCGAGCCCTTGCGTGCGAAGGTGATCGAGGAACGCCCGCTCGTGCTCGCTTCCCCGCCAGCGCAGCGCGTCGAGTTGGGGATCGGGAAAGAACCGCGGCTTCGGCCGCTCGCCCGCGGCAACCGAGAGCTCGAGCTGTGTCAGATGACGGCAGGCGAGATGACGAGCGACGTCAGTGGCGGATAGAACGAGGCCGGCTGGTCCGTGCTCCATGGAGTCTCACCCTTCGGAAAGCAGGAGTCGAAGTGCCACAAATGGTAGCTGGTCGATGACGTAAACTTTCCCGCACCTCATCGCATCGCCGTTTGCTGGAGGCAGGGTGGAGCAGCTCTGGATCGTCATCGCCGTCCTCGCCGCGGTCCTCCTTTGGCTCGTCTGGCGAAGACCACGCGGACCCGCCTCCACACCGCGGTTGACGCCCGAGCTACGAGCGATCGAGCCACCACGTCCGCCGTCGCCCCCGCAGCCTGCTGCACCGCCAACTGCCGAGGCCGCGAACCCAGTGCCGCAGACCGACGCCGCCGGGGCTGCGTCCCACGTCGCCCGACCCGCCGTGTCGCTGCCGCCGCGGACGCGCGTGCAGCCGACGAAGACGTCCCAGGCGCTGGGCCGTGCCGCGCCGCCTCCGGGCGCGCGCTGGGTCCAGGCCGCCGAGGCGGTGGTGGTGAGAGGCCAGACATTGCCGGGCGGCATGCTCTAGGTCGGCACCGGGCTTCCCACGCTGCGGGATTGGTCCTCCGATCCGGAGCCTGCCCTCATCGATCCCGCCCTGCCGGTGGAGGGCCGCAATCCCGAACTCGCCGGCGAGTCGATGTCGTACTGGCCTTCCTACTCGTCCATCTCGCCACGGGCCAGGGCCGGGTATCTCCATTGGCTGTCGGGCGGCCGGCAGCTACCTGACATCGGCATCGGTCACGTATTTCTCTTCTTCTACGGCCTCGAGCGGCGGCTGCTCGCCGACGGCGCGCGCGGCCAAGTCGCGACTTCCGAGGTCGACGCGATCCGCGGCGAGATCGAGCGGCTGCTGGCGCTCTACGCCGACCGCAGCCACTCGTTCCGCCGCTACGGCTCGAGCCTGTTGGGAGCGAGCCTCCTGCTGCGGAAGGTGATCGACGTCGACAGCCTCCATCCACCGACGCAGCGCGAGGGTTGGGAGCTTCCCATGGCCGTTCGGCTGGCGATCGGATCGCTGGCGAAGGAGGGCAAGCCGCTGCCGGCCGAGTGGGCGCTGTCGTGGGTGCTCACCGCGCCGGAGATCTTGTTGCGCACGCCGGCGCAGCGCTGCCCCGACGAGCTGCGCGAGCTCTTCCTGGCGCGCTACCGCGACGAGCACGGCGATGGCCTCGTGTTGCGCGAGAACAAGACGCGTCTCCAGGTGCAGTACCAGCCGGCGAGCGCGTCGTTCGGCGGCGCCGTCAACCTCACGGTCGACTTACCCGACGTGGCCAGCACGACGGCGCCGCTGGATCGTCTGCGCCGGCTCGCCGAGCAGTGCTCCACCGATCTCGATGCCTACAGCCGCTGGGTTGGACGCACGGGCGACACCGCGAGCCCGGCGGCTGTCGCGCTCTTGCCGGCCGCGCTCGCCGCCTCGCGCGGCGACGACTCGACGCGCGCGTTCGACCTCTGGCTCGACGAACGGCTGGCGTCCGGCGGCCCGGCGCTGGTCGA
>DASYQD010000116.1:0-38761 GCA_036005845.1 Thermoanaerobaculia bacterium
GCGTGCCGTCGCTGATCCAGGCCGTGGACCCGCCCAGTCCGTCGCCGACGAGGAAGTAGAGCTGGGCTCCCAGCGCGGTGAGCTCGACGGGTTGGCGGGCCTCGGCAGGGAAGTCGAACAGGACGACCGTGCCCGCCGGCGTGCCATCGCTCCTCCACAGCGCGGTGGAACCGCTCGCGCCCGGCGCCAGGAAGACCAGCGCGCCGAGGAACTCCTGCCATTGGAACTGGAAAGGTACCGCCATCAGCGCGCGCGTGCCCGCGATGGTGCCGTCGGTGGTCCACAGCGTCGACACGCAGCCGGTGCCGGGACCGACGAAGTAGACCTTGTCGCCGGCGCGGAAGGGCTGCTGCAACGGGTCGCTGCTGCAACCGGGCGGCGGGACACCGGCGAGCGGAACGGTCGTCGCGGCGGTGCCGCCGCTGTGCCAGATCCGGCGCTCGGACCGTGACGTCGGGCTGCTGGCGCGGAAGAAGAGCTGCCCCTGCGACTCGACCAAGCCGTTCGGGAAAGACCCTCGCGCCGTATCGGGCGTGAGATTGCCGAGCACCGTTACGTGCCCCTCGGCGTCGGCCGCCCACACCTCCAGCCCGTAGAAGCGGTCGCGGGCCTGGAAGAGGATGCGTCCCCCGGCGGTGCCCATCTCGCGCTGCTCGAACGTCAGCTCGGTGGCGAACGGCAGCTCGGCGAAGACCGTGGTGCCGGCGGCGGTCCCGTCGGTGCGCCACAACCGGAAGGGCGAGGGTTGCGGGCGCCCGAAGTAGACGGCGCCGAGCAGCGCCACCGGCTTGCCGCGCAGCGAGTTGGCGAGCGCGACGGTGCCCGTCGGCGTGCCGTCGGTGCTCCACACCTCGTCGCCGCCCACTCCGCCCAGGCGAGCGAACACCACGCGGCCGCCGGCGGTGGGCAGCAGCGCGACCGTCGTGTCGACGCGGCCCACGTCGGCGCCGGCCGTCAGCGGAGTGGTCGAGGCTGGAGTGCCACTGCTGGCAAACAGCTGGAACGGGCCGTCCTCGTCTCTGGCGAGGAAGACGACACGGCCGCCGGTCGTCGCCGCCACCTGCTCGGGAAGCATCTCCTCCGGAAACGGCGAGACGTTCGCCAGCTCGGTGACCCGCACCGTACCGATGGCCGTGCCGTCGCTGCGCCACAGCTCGATGCCGTGGCTGCCGTCGTCGGCGAGGAAGTAGACCGCACTGCCGATCGGCTTCAGCCACTCGGTGGCCGCGAAGGGGTCGGTCGCCGCGAAGTGGCTGACCGCGCGAGTGCCCGCGGCGGTGCCGTCGCTCACCCACAGCTCGAGGTCGCCGCCCTGCCCGGCGAGAAAGAAGACCTTGCCGCCGGCGGTGGTGAGCCGTGTCGGACGCAGTGAGTCGAAGCTCCGCAGGTGGACCGTTCCCGCCGCCGTGCCGTCGGTGACGGCGAGCACGGACTGGAAACCCTCGCTGCCGGCGAAGAGGAGCTTGTTGCCCAGGCCAGCCATGGCGCCGTTGCTCGTCTCGCCCTCCTTGACCGGCCGCGTGCCGGCGGTGGTGCCGTCGGTGCGCCACAGCACGCAGGTTTGCGACCCGAGGCAGCCGGTGAAGTACAGGACGCCGCCGACGAGCGCGTAGGTCGGCTCCTCCGGCGGCTCGTCGCCGCTGGTCAACGGCATGGGTACGTTCAGCGTGTAGATGTTGGTGAGCTGATACGTCCCGTCGGCGCTGCCGTCCGACCGCCAGATGACGGACCGCCCGTTGTCCTCGATGCACTCGAGCCAGAAGAAGACGTTGCCGGCGACGCCCAGCGGCAATCGCAGCGGACCGAAGTTGCAACTGCCGACCTGGTCCACCGGCAGCACCTGCGTCCCCAGCGGCGTGCCGTCGGTGACGGTGAGCGGTCCCTGTCCCGTCCAGAAGAACGCCTTGTCCTGCACCGTCACGTAGTGGAAGACGGCGTTGTTCACCGGGCCGCTGGGCAGCCCGGGATAGCCGGTGTCGGGGTAGAGATCGGCGAGCAGCTCCGCGGGCTGCGCCACCGCTGCGGCGGCGACGCCGATGCCGAGTGTCAACGAGAGCGCGACGAGCTTCCAGGGGTTCACGGCTGCTGCCTCCGAGATGCGAGTGCCCGCGAACCCCGCGGGCGCGCTCAGTTGGTGGACGTGCTGTCGAGGAACGGTCCGTGGGCCCGATTAACGCTACCACGCGACGAGTGCTTGGTGAACGCGGGCGCGGTTCGCTGGTGCCGGCTCATGGACGACGGATCGTGTCTCCCGTCGGCCGTAGCTCTATCGAACCCGTCACCGGCTCCAAAATGTTGCTGAATTCGTTTGGGTTGCTCACGGTTCGCAAGAGCGCGAAGCCCGAGATGTCCGCGCCGGTGTACCGCTGTTCGAGGAGAGACGCACACGCCAGCAGCGTCGCACCGCGGGTGACGACGTCGTCCACGATCACGAACCGGCGGGCTGCAGTCGCCTGTGCCACCACCGCCATCGATTCGGCATGTGCCGCGGGAAGTGGCCGATCGCCCCTGGCGGCTCCAGCCGACTTGGCGACCTTGAAACGCCGCACCAAAATGGGAGCCCAGCCCGCGGCAAGCCTCGCCTCCACGAGCTTCTGGCAGATTCGCCGCGGCACCCAGAGAAAGTCGCGTGCCGTACCTCGGAGCGGAATCTCCAGACCCTCGGGAAAGGGGGCGCTGCGCGGAGCGGGTACTAGCACGGCATCGTGGAGGATGCTGAGGATCTCGGCCGGCGCTTCCTCGACGAGCCGCCGCACGGCGAGGTCGATGGCCGGCGCGCCGAGATAGATGCCGTCTGCCTTGATCGCCCTCCGTAGGCGCTGGGACGATCGATGCGGCTCCTCGTTCGCGGGGCCGTTCGGTGAGTAGGCGAGGAAGGCTCCGAAGGGAAGCCTAGAAAGCAACTTCGGCAAGCTCTGGCTCGACTCGGGGCGGCAGATCGGCGACGAGTGCCGCGACGTCGTCGAGGACCTCGGCTCCGTACTGCAGCATGAGGCCGGGCCATTGGAGCGCGGCGTTCTCCGCCAGCGAGCGCAGCAGGTAGAGCGGCCGCCCGAGGCGGATCGCCTCCCACCCTTGCGACACCGTGCCGCTGCGCTCCTGCGCGTCCACGATTACGGTGGCCTGGGACACCAGGGCCATCGTGCGGTTGCGCATCGGGAAGTTGTCCTTGCGCGGCGGCACGCCGTCGGTGAACTGCGACAGCAGGAGGTGCTCGCGGGCGATGGTTTCCTGGAGCTCGCGGTTCTGGCGCGGGTAGAACGTCGACAGCGGGTTGCCGAGCACCGCGATCGTCCGGCCGCCGGCGGTGATGGCGGCGCGGTGCGCCGCCGTGTCGATGCCCTCGGCGAGGCCGCTCACCACGACGACTTCCGCGGCGACCAGCTCCCGCGCCAGGCGTGCCGCCCGACGCAGGCCGTCCTCGGAGGTGCTTCTCGACCCCACGACCGCGACTCGCCGCTGCTTCAAGAGGGCGACGTCACCGGCATGGAACAGCGCCGCCGGAGCGTGCTTGCGCTCGACCTCGTTGAGAGGGCCGAGGAGCTCTGCCGGGGAGGAGCTCTGTGCCATGGGACAGCTGCCTGCCCTAGCGTAGCGCTGGGGCTGAGAGGCTACAACTCCCCGCGAAGAGCCCGGTCGAGCACGGCGGGGAGGAGGGCGTCGACGGCATCAGCGGATTCGGATTGCAGGTCAATCGCCGGTTGCAGCTCTGCCACGATTCTCTGACCATCCACCTGCAGTTCAAGACTGGGCATTGGAATGACTATCGAGAGGAACTGCTCCGGCCGTGTGCGCTCCCGGCGTGCACCGACGCCACGGGTCGCGGCGCCAAGCTTGGCCCAGAACCACTCTGTTGCAACTAGTGAAGCCAAGTAGCCGGGGACCGCTTCGCCTTCGAGGCAGCGGAAGGTTCGGTACTCGGGCGACACAAACCGGCCGGCGAGGGCAGGGGGGCAAACCGCCACTGCACCTTCCCATCCCTTTACCTGACTCAACACCAACGCGCCGTTATAGAGGCGATTGAACCGCCCGTACTTCGTCCCACCACGGTCGACCGACGCCTTGCCGAACAAGCCGCCACCGAAACTCCTCACACCTACCTGAGGATACGAAGCCTGGGTGTCGATGGGGACTGAGTCCTCGTCAAGACGCAAGAAATCGCCCAACTGTCGAAGTCGTTCGCCGGACAGCTTGTGGTGCAGACTCACGACCAGCGCTTCCTGTTCTAGCCTGGCCAGATAGCGAAGACGTTTCGCTTCAGCCACGAAGCGCGCCACCTCCTCGACCCGCGCCACCACCCGCCGTTGCTCCGGGAGGGAAGGTAGCGAGATTTCGAGCGCCAGAAGTCGATCCTCCTGAAGTCGTACTCTGTTCGTCGTCCCCTCGCTCGCTCGCCGGCAGAGCTCGACAAACTTTCCGGTCTGAACCAGCCAGCCGAGGAACTCGGGAAGCACCCGCTGCCGATTGACATCGAAGAGCGGAAAATCGTTCGAGACCACTGCGCCATCAAGTTCTTCTGGAACGAGGCCAATGGCACCGTTGCGCGCATCAATACGAGAAAGAATCAATTGCCCTGCTCTAGCGAGAAACCGGCGCGCGCCCGACATCGTGACCCCGGCCACGCGGCGGCGCGCGACGACGCCCTTGCCCCACAAGCGAACCGTGACTTCGCTGTACTCCCTATCGGCCTCGAGAGAGACCGCCTGGCCAGCGCGCTTCAACAGCTCCCCCAAAACCACAGTTCGAGTGCTCATCTCGCGCTCGGTGCGGCGAGCAGCCCTTGAATCCGCTCGGCGATCTCCAAGATCCTCTTTTCCTTCTCCAGAATGCTCGCCACCAGCACTTCCGGCGCAAGGTGGGTGATGTCCTCCTTCGTCCGCGGATTCTTGCGGTCGAGGTTGCACCCGCTAGCCAGCAAGTCCGCTGCCGGCACCTTCCATGCGCGCTCGCTCTCCTCGCGGCTCTTCCACCACGCCAAGCAGGGCGCGAATTCCTCGTACTGAAGCGGCTGCGTCTTCGTGTAGTTCTTTCGGCCCTCGGGGAGCGGGTGCTCGTAGTACCAGACCTCGCGCGTCGGGCCGGAGCGGTCGAAGAAGAGCAGGTTCGTCGGGATCGAGGTGTAGGGGGCGAATACGCCGTTCGGCAGCCGCACGATGGTGTGCAGGTCGAACTCCTCGAGCAACTCCTTTTTGATGCGCGCGCACACGCCGTCGCCGAATAGGGTGCCGTTCGGTACGACGACGGCGGCGCGCGCCGGCGGGAAGCCGGCCCGCGTCTGCTTACGCAGCTTGCGCATGATGAGCTGCAGGAAGAGGAGTGCTGTCTCCGCCGTCTGGCGGTCCTCGGGAAAGTTCGACTGGATGCCCTTCTCCTCCTCGCCGCCGAACGGCGGGTTGGTGACAATGACGTCGACGCGGTCCTTCTCGCCAATCTCGGTGAGCTTGAAGCGGAGGGCGTTCTCGGGGTCGATCTGCGGAGCGTCGAGCCCGTGGAGGAGCAGGTTCATCTGGCAGAGCAGATAAGGCAGCGGCTTCGGCTCGCAGCCGAACAGGGACTTCTCCTGCAGCACCTTGCGGCCGTGCGTCGTGCGCACTTGGCCGAAGAGATGGTTGTAGGACTCGACGAGGAAGCCTCCCGTCCCGCTCGCCGGGTCGAGGACGCGCTCGCCGAGGCGCGGATCGGTGACAGCCACCATGAAGCGCACCACCGGTCGCGGGGTGTAGAACTCGCCGGCGTCGCCCGCCGCGTCGCGCATCTCGCGCAACATCGACTCGTAGAGCGAGCCCAGCGTGTGCAGCTCCTCGCTCGACGTGAAGTGGATCGTCGCCAGCTTGTTGATCACGTCGCGCAACAGGTAACCGCTCACCATGCGGTTCTGCACGCCTTTAAACACCGTGGCGATAACGTCTCGTCGGTTGTCGCCGTTGGTGCTCGACAGGCTCTTCAGGTAGGCGAACAGTCCTCGCGCGCGCTTCCTGTCGGCGCGCTTGTACTCGTCCTGGTTGATGAACGCGATGAGGTCGGCGCCGGTGATCCCCTTGGGGTCGGCCGCCCAATCGCGCCAGCGGTACGGCGCCTCGATCGCCGGCCGGAACTTGCTGCCGGCGAGCTGCGCCTCGGTCTCGCGCTGGGTTTCGAGGTCGTCGAGGAACTTGAGGAACAAGACCCAGGTGAGCAGCGGCAATCGGTCCACGTCGCCCGAGAGCCCCTTGTCTTTGCGCATGATGTCGCGCGCCGACTTGATGGTGCTGGCGAGCGACTGCGCGGTGGTGAGCGGAGCCGCGGCCTTCTTGGGTCTTCTAAGCGGCATAGAGGAGGTTCTGGAGCTCTGTCACGGCGTTGCGCAGGACATCGGCGCCGCCGAAGAGGTTGGCGATCTCCTGCACCGTGCCGTGCTCCGACACCGGCGGGACCTTGAGGACGTCTGGCATCAGGAACTGCGCGGCTCCGTGCTCGGCGTACTTCTCCAGCAGTTCATCAAGGATCGCTCGCGCCTCCGGGCCGTACTTGGCGAAGAAGTCCTTGCGCTCGCTGCGCAGGCGCTGGGCGCGCTCCCGGCGCGTGCGCAGCGGCGCGTTCCAGGCGAGGTGGCAGAGGAGGTCAAAGGGGTCGGCGTCGGGCTGGCGCGCGGTGTCGGCGAGGGCCTCGAAGCTGACGCCCATCGCCTCCAGGCGCGACAGGACCTCGGCGCGCTTCTCCGGGTCCGCCCAGCGAGCGCGGAGATCCGGAGCCGACGGCACTAGCGTCCGCACCTTGTCAGCCGCATAGTCCGTGTACCGCACGACGCGGAGCTGCTTGCCGTCGGGATCGAGCTCGTAGACGAGATGCGCCGCGATCTCGACGCTGCCGTCGTCGAAGTAGTATTTCCGCCGTGGCAGGGGCTCCGGATCGATGATGACGCCGTTCTCATCAGGGTCCGGCGGCAGCGGAAACTCGAGCCCATCCTCGGGCACATCCTCGGCCACCTCCTGCGGGTGGGGATCGGTTAAGACCGCGAGCTCCTCCTCGGTGACGCGCACGGGCTCGCCGTCGAAATCCGGATCGGCGAACAGGCGCGTCGCCGAGCCCGTGTAGTCGACGATGTTGAACCACAGCTTCCCGTAGTCGTCGCGCACTCGCGTACCGCGCCCGATGATCTGCTTGAACTCGCTCATCGAGCCGACAATGCGGGCGAGGACCACGTTGCGACAGGTCGGCGCGTCTATCCCGGTGGTCAAGAGCTGAGAGGTGGTGAGGATCACCGGCGTTCTGGACTCGACGTCCTGAAAGCGACCGAGATGCCCGCGGCCGACGTCCCCTTCGTCGGCCGTCACCCGGCAGACGTAGTCGGGATGCTTCTGAACCAGGTCACGGTTGAGGTTACCAAGCGCGCGCCGCATCTCGTCGGCATGCTCCTGGTCGACGCAGAAGACGATGGTCTTGGCGAAGCGGTCATCGCGCCGCATGAAGCCAGTCAAGTGGCGGGCGATCGCCTCGGTCCGCGCGCGTAGCGCGACCAGCCGCTCGAAATCCTTGGTCTCGTATTCGTCGTCGGGGATCTCGCGGCCGTAGCGGTCGAGCTCGTCTTTGCTGGGCCGCCAGCCTGCGGCGTCCCACTCGGTGATCACCCGGTGCACGCGATAGGGCGCCAGGAAGCCGTCCTCGATCCCTTGGCGCAGGCTGTACTGATAGATGGGGTTGCCGAAGTAGAGGTAGGTGTCGCGGCTGTCCTCCCGCAACGGCGTCGCGGTCATACCAAGCTGGTAGGCAGGGTGAAAGTAGTTGAGGATCTCGCGCCAGTTTGAATCGTCGCGGGCACTGCCCCGATGGCACTCGTCGACGATGACGAGATCGAAGAAGTCGCGAGCGTACTCGCGATACACGCCCGGCCTGATGTCATCGTTCGCCAGCGCCTGATAGATCGCGAAGTACATCTCGCGGCCCTGGTTTGCCACGCCGCTCTCGATCTTCCAGCGCGCGTCTCCGAACGGGGCGAACATTCCGTCCTTGGGCTGATCGACCAGGATGTTGCGGTCGGCGAGGTAGAGGATGCGCGGCTTGCGATGGACGCCGGGCGCATTCCAGCCGGCGTTCCAGAGCTTCCAGCAGGTCTGGAAGGCCACCGCCGTCTTTCCCGTGCCGGTCGCCATGGTGAGGAGCTGACGACGCCGGCCGGCGAGGATCCCTTCGACGGCGCGATTGACCGCGATCTCCTGGTAGTAGCGCTCACCTTTGCCGACCGAGTGATTCATCGGCGTCAGAAGACGGTATGCCGCTTCGTCGGAGTGGATACCTCGCCCCGCGCGATAGCGCTTCCAGAGGGCCTCCGGGGTCGGAAACTTCGTGACCGTCAGCTCATGGCCCGTGAACTTGTCGAACTCGAGGATCTCGTGACCGTTCGTCGCATACGCGAAGTGCAGGCCGAGCATCTCCGCGTACTCCTTGGCCTGCTGCATGCCCGCGCCGACCGACTTCCACTCGACCTTCGCCTCGACCACGGCGAGCGGAAAGTTGCGTTCGTAACGGAGGATGTAGTCCACCCGCTTCGGCGCCTTGCGCACGAACGACTTGCCTGCCGGAACGATGCGACCGTCGGTGATCGATCTCTGTTCCGCGATCGAGTGCGGATCCTCGTCCCATCCCGCCGCGAGGAGCCGAGGGACGACGTACTTTCTGCACGTATCCGCTTCATTCAGCATGCGCTTTCGCGGATTGTACCCACGCGCCGCGCCTGGGCGGGGAGCGCACGCGAACCCGACGAACTCTAGTTGGTCGACGTGCTGTCGAGGAACGGCCGCAGGCGTGTGGCGCGCGTGGGATGCCGCAGCTTGCGCAGCGCCTTGCTTTCTATCTGCCGGATGCGCTCGCGAGTGACGTTGAAGTAGCGGCCGACCTCTTCGAGGGTGTGCTCCGCTCCGTCGCCGACGCCGAAGCGCATGCGGAGCACTTCCTCCTCGCGCTGCGTCAGGGTCTTGAGCACGCCGTCGGTCTGCTCTTTCAAGCCGGCGAAGATCACCGACTCGATGGGCGAGGTGCCGCTCTTGTCTTCGATGAAGTCGCCGAGATGCGAGTCTTCCTCCTCGCCGATGGGGGTCTCGAGGGAGATCGGCTCCTGGGCGATCTTCATGATCTTGCGCACCTTGAACGCCGGCAGGTCCATGCGCTGGCCGATCTCTTCGGCAGTGGGCTCGCGCCCCAGCTCCTGCACCAGCGACCGGCTGGTGCGCGTCAGCTTGTTGATCGTCTCGATCATGTGCACCGGGATGCGGATGGTGCGCGCCTGGTCGGCGATGGCGCGGGTGATCGCCTGGCGGATCCACCAGGTGGCGTAGGTCGAGAACTTGTAGCCGCGGCGGTACTCGAACTTCTCGACCGCCTTCATCAGGCCGATGTTGCCTTCCTGGATCAAGTCGAGGAACTGCAGGCCGCGGTTGGTGTACTTCTTGGCGATCGACACCACGAGACGCAGGTTGGCGACGATCAGCTCTTCCTTGGCGCGCTCGACCTCGGCCTCGCCCTGGCGAATCTTCCTGATCGTGCCCTTGATCTCTTCGAGCTGGATGCCGAAGCGGACCTCGAGCTCCTTCCGACGCACCTCGTACTTGGCGATGCGCGCTTCCTTGAGCTTGCGCAGCTCTTCGTTGCGCTCCTTCTTGATGTCGCGCAGGTTGCGGCGCTCTTCGTGGTCGATGTGGTTGAGCTCGCGCTCGATGCCCTTGAGCAGCTCGACCATGCGGTTGCGCGACGTCGGCGACAGGTCGACGGTGCGGATGTCCTTGGCGATCTTGCCCAGCACGCGGTCGACCTCGCGCTCGACCTCCTGGAACTTCTCGCTGCCCGACTTCATCCGCGTCTGCTGCTGGCGCAGCTTGTGGATCTTCTTGTCGTTCTTGCTGATGCGGTCGAAGGTCTTGGCCGCGGCGGTGATGCGCTCGTTGGCCTTGCCGTCGAGCGGCTGCTCGGCGATCTCGCCGGCGAGCACGCGGCGCATCGCCTCGGGGTCGCGCATCGCCATCTCGTTGAGGCGCAGGAGCTGCCTGCAGACCGCCGGGTTCTCGCACAGCGCCTCGTAGATCATCCACTCGCCATGCTCGATGCGCTGCGCGATCTCGACCTCGCCCTCGCGGTCGAGGAGCGACACCGTTCCCATCTCGCGCAGGTACATGCGCACCGGGTCGTTGGTCTTCTCGTGCTCGGCGAGGCCGAGGTCGACCGTCTCGTCCTCTTTCTTGTCGAACTCGGAGGCCACCGCCTCGAGCTCGTCGCGGTTCTGGTAGCGCTCGGGCCGATCGATGAGCTCGACGCCCACTTCCGAGAAGCGCTGGTAGATCTCGTCGAGCTCGTCGGGGAGCGCCAGCACCTCGTCGGGGAGCAGCTCGCAGATCTCGTCGTAGAGGAGATACCCCTTCTCCTTGCCGATCTCGATGAGCTGCTTGACCGCGGTGTAGCGGTCTTCGACGTTGTGGACGGTCTTCACGCTCAAGGGTGGGCTCCTGCTCGGCCATGCACGGCACGGCTCATGACTGCCTTCTCTTCCAGCAAGCTGTGCAGTCGCTCTTCGTCGCCGGTCCGTTGCGCCTCGGAGATGTCACGACTCAACTGACGATTGCGTTGCTTCTGCCAGCGCTGGTGGAGCTCACCGAGGCGTGTCCGCAGCCGGTCGGCGCAGCTCTCGGTGGCTGCTTTGCCGGGGAGACTCGACGCCTCTGCTGGATCGCCGGGGCCTTGTATCACGAGCCTCGCGACGAGATCAACGCTCGCTCCACCTTCGCTCGATTCCAGTCGTTCGCGCAGCTCATCGAGACGCGGCGCCTCACCGTCGCGCTCTTCGTAGAGGACGCAGAAGGTGCGATAGACGTTGCGGCAGGCGCCATCCCAGAACGCGTCAAACGGCGGCAGCTCGGCTCGCGCCGGCAGGACTTCCGGCTGCGGCGTCGTGCTGCCCGGCAACATGGCGAGAAGCAGGCGTAGCACCGTCTCCTCGAGGTCGCGGCCCGGATCGCGGGCGCCCGGCTGCGCCGGGGTGGCGCGCGGGTTGGGGCCGCGGCGCACCGGCACCGGCCCGGGGCCGAGACGCGGCGCGAGCAGCTCGAAGGGCACGCCCATGCGCTCGGCGGCGCGGCGGCCGTAGGCCCAGCGCAGGATGGGGTCCTTGACGGGAGTGAGCAGCTCGACGACGGGGGCCGCGAGCTTCGCCTGCGTTTGCGGATCGGTGGGCGGCGCCGGCGGCAGCAGGCGGCCGAGCTCGTGCTCCACCGCGTCGGGAGCCGCGGCGACGAGCCGCTGCAGCTCCTCGCCACCCTGGCGCATGCGCAGCGAGTCGGGATCTTCGCCCGCAGGGAGCTGCAGGCGCCGCACGGCGAGACCGACGGGCAGCAGGATCGTGAGCGCGCGCCGCGATGCCTCCACCCCCGCAGAATCGCCGTCGTAGCCCACCACCACCTCCTCGCAGTAGCGGCCCAGGAGCTGCGCCTGCTCGGCGGTGAGCGAGGTGCCCATGCTGGCCACCGCGCCCTCGACGCCGGCGGCGAGGGCACCGAGCACGTCGAAGTAACCTTCGACGAGTACGGCACGGCCCTGCTCGCGGATGGCGCGCTTGGCCTGGTCGAGACCGTAGAGCAGCGTGCCCTTGCGGAAGCGCTCGGTCTCGGGAGTGTTGAGGTACTTCGGTTTGTCGTCCGCACCGAGCGCGCGGCCGCCGAAGCCGACGAGCGCGCCCGACGTGGTGCGGATGGGGAACATCAGGCGATGGCGGAAACGGTCGTAGCGCTCGCCGGGCCGCTTCTCGTTGGGAGTCAGCAGGCCGGCGGCTTCGAGCACCGCTTCGGGAGTCCGCGGCGCCAGCGCGTGCTTCAGGTTGTCCCAACCCGGCGGCGCGTAGCCGACGCCGTAGCGCTGCGCGAGCTCGGCCGAGATGCCGCGTTGCGCGAGGTAGCGCCGCGGCTCGTCGGCGCGCTCGAGCTGGCGCGCGAACCACTGGGCCGCCTCGGCGAGCACCGCCTCGAGGTCGGGCTCGTGCGGGCCGCGGCGCGCGCCGGCGGTGGGCAGCGGCACGCCGAAGCGCCGCGCCAGGCTCTCGATGGCGGCAGGGAAGTCGTCGCCCGAGAGCAGCATGTGGAGCTTGATGGCGTCGCCGCCCTGGCCGCAGCCGAAGCAGTAGAAGAGGCCGCGCTCGGGATCGACGGAGAACGACGGGCTCTTCTCGCGATGCAGCGGGCAGAGACCTGTTGTGCTCTTGCCCCGCTTGGTGAGCCGCGTGTGCTCCTCGGCGATCGCCACCACGTCGGCGGCCTGGCGCACGGCGGCGACGAGCTGAGGCGTCAGGTGGACGTGGCCGATCGACATCGCGCTGTTGTGTTCTGCTCGACAGCGACGGCGCTACGTCCGGACGCGCCTCGCCCCGCCCCAAAACGCGGTGCCCATTCGCTGTCCTTTGTCTCGCCGCTGTTGGCTGCGACAAGGATAGCCCGCGAGTCGCGATTTGCTGGGAGCGCGTCTGATGCTGCCTGGTAAGGCGTCTACTTCCAGCCCGCGGCTTCCTGCTGCAGCTTCTCGGCGTCGGCCTTGGCGACGTCGGAGTCGGCCGCGCTGGGCGCCAGCGGCACCGCGGCGGCCGCGGCGGCCTTTGCCTCAGCGATCTTGCCTGCTTGCGCCAGGAGACGCGCCTCGACGGCCTTGCCCCAGTAGCTCTTGGCGCCCTGCTCGGTGGCGGTGGCGCGCTGGACCCAGGCGAGCGCCTTGTCGGCGGCGAGATCGTGCTGCTGCAGCCAGCGCGCCCAGTTGATCAGCGCGTTGGGCTTGACGTCGGCGGCTGCGGTCTCCTCTTCGGCGCGGGCGAGCGCCATCTTGGGGGTGTCGGCGAAGATGCGCACCGGCACCTCGAGCTTCTCCCACGCCAGCACCAGCGTCGTGCCGTTGTCGGTGGTGTCTTCGAAGAGGTAGGCGAGGCGCTCGCGCATCGGCGCCGTGCGCGGCGTGGCCTCCACGCGCAGCGCGTCATCGGCTTCCTTGTAGTCGAAGGCGCCCCATTGCTGGGTCTTGTTGAAGATCACCGTCCACTTCCCCTCGCCGGGGATGGTGAAGAGGGCGTACTTGCCGGCCGGCAGCGGCTTGCCCTCGACGGTCACGTCCGTCGACAGCTCGATGCTCGTCGCCTCGTTGGCGCCGCTCCGCCACACCTTGCCATAGGGCACGAGCGCACCCCAGATCGGGCGGCCCTTGACGCCCGGGCTGCTGTAGGCGACCGAGACCTTGGTGAAGCCCGCGACCTGCGAGACGGTGGCGTTCGGCGACGGCCGCGGCGGGCCGGTTTGCGCTACGCCGGGCAGCGCTGCGAGGCAGAGCGCGAGCGCGGCAAGTGCGAAAGCGGTGCGCGAAGCGTGCGAGGGGCGGTGGCTCATGGCGGAGAGTCTCCTCGTGGCGGTTGGCCGGACAGCAGCTCGTCGACGACGTCGAGTTGCAGGTCGGGAAAGATGGCGCGACAGCGGCGCACGGTCGCGTGCGCGTGTTCCGCGTCACCCTGCGTAGCGTACGCGACGGCGAGCTCCTGGCAGGCGGGCCAGAGCTGCGGATCTTGCGCGAGCGCGTGCTCGAGCTGCGCCGCGCCATCGGCGAGGCGTCCCTCGTCGAGCGCCTGGCGGCCGAGCGCCCACGAGCGGTAGGCGGAGTCGGGCGTCGGCAGCAAGCGATCGGGCAGCTTCACCGTGGCGCGGGCGAGCAGGATGGACACGCCGTCGCGGTAGAGCGGCCGCCAACCCGCGGATTGGAGCTGCTGCACGAGCCCGCGGAACGCCGGCGAGCTCAACGGCCAGAGCACGAAATCGGCCGGCGAGCGCTCGACGATGGCCTCGGCACCCGGATCGTTGCGCGCGACGCGCGCGTGCTGCTGGATCGTGGCGTCGGAGAACAGCGTCTCCGACCGCGGATCGAAGTGGACGCGCAGCGCGCCGCCGGTGCGCCAGTGCAGGTAGCCGCCCCACAGGTAGTAGGCGAAGACGTTGCCGCGCAGGCCGTTGGTCTGCAGGAAGGTGACCGCGTCGACCGGCATGCGCGAAGCCCAGGCCAACGGATCGAAGGCGCGGCGGCCGAGCGGGTAGGCGGCGAGGCGCCAGCTCGCGACCAGCAGCAGCACGAGCGGCAGCGCCGCGGCGACGAGCGGACGTTGCTGCCACCAGCCGGCGCGGCGGCGCGGCGCGCCGCCACGGAGCGCGGACCACGCCTGAGCCGCGGCGAGCGCCAGCGCCGTCGCGAAGAGCGGCACGAAGCGGCGGCTCTGCAGCGCCATCGCCAGCGTCAGCAGGCCGAGGCCGAGCGCTGCGACGGCGCGCCGCCGATCGCCGCGCCAGCCGCGCACCAGCAGCACCAGCGCCGCAACGGCGAAGAGCGCGATGGCCCACGGCAGCAACGGCGAGGCGAGGTCGCCCGGCGCGAACGGCGGCCGCCACTCGGAGAGCAGCGTGCGGGTGGCGGAGCGGTTGCGCGACGCCAGGCTCAGCGGGTAGGTCCACGCTCTGATGCCGTAGGGATTGACCAGCGTGACCAGGCAGCTCGCGCCGAACAGCACGGCCGCGCGCACGATGCGCTGCCGGCGCGCCGGTGCCGCATCCTCGCCGGCGCGGTCGCCAAACAACGCCCACGCGGCAAGCGTCACGAATGCCGCCATCAACCCGAACACGGCGCCGCCGTGGAGGTTCATCCACAGGAGGAAGAGCAGCGGCAACAGCATCGGCGGCCGCTCGTCGACCACCGTGAAGCGGATGAGCAGCACGAAGCCGAGCACCGTCCACAGGTGCGGCCGCGCGTCGTAGAAAGGCGCCGCGACGAGGAGCGCGAACGTCGTCAGCAGGTAGGCGACCAAGTGGTCGCCGGCCGTGCGCCGCAGGAGCTGGCGGAAGAGCAGCAGGTACGCGACGCCGACGACCAGCCACTGCCAGATGACGAGCCCGTCGACGCCCAGCACGCGTGTCCACAGATAGAAGAAGACGTCGGCCAGCCACTCGTGGTTCTGCCACGGCTGGCCGAAGGCGGTGAACGACCAGGAGTCGACCGCCGGCACCGCGCGGTCGTGGACGATGAGACGCCCCGCCGCGAGATGGAACCAGATGTCGCTGTTGAACAGCACCTGGAACTGCAGCAGCCAGATGGTGGCCGCGGCCGCGAGGTGCCAGAGCCAGGGCGTGGCTTTGACGGCGATGCGCGTCGCTGCGTTCGGCTCGCCGGCGGGCGCTGAGGCGCGTGGAACGCTCGCGGCGGCGGGGCGCTGCCGCCCCTCGCGCCGTCGCTTCGCCTCGCCCTTCGCGCCCGAGCGGCCGCGCGCCATGTGTGGGTGCCTCCTCGCCGCGCGGCCGGGTTGCGGCGCGCGCGAACGCGGAATCCTAGTCTGCTAACGTCCCGCGCCCATGGCCGGCGAGGACTCGACAGCGACCGCGAGCTCGAGCACGCAGGCCGAGGCGCCGCTTCTCGGGCCGGTGCGTCTCCGCTTCGCTCCCTCGCCCACCGGCTACCTGCACGTCGGCGGCGCGCGCACGGCGATCTACAACGATCTGCTGCGGCAGTCCGTGGGCGGTGCCTACGTGCTGCGCATCGAGAACACCGACCGCGCGCGCTCCGACGAGGCGATGACGAAGCAGATCGAGGAGGCGCTGCGCTGGACCGGCGTCGCCTGGGACGAGGGACCGTTCCTGCAGAGCGAGCGCATGCCGCGCCACGCCGAGGCGGCGCAGCGGCTGCTCGCCGCGGGCAAGGCTTATTACTGCTTCTGTACCGGCGAGCAGCTCGAGCCGCTGCGGCGCGAGGCCGAGCGCGAGGGCCGCACGTTCCGCTACCCGCGCACGTGCGCGCATTGCTCGACCGAGGAAGTCGCGGCGCGGCGCGCGGCGGGCGAGGCCGCCGCGGTGCGCTTCCGCATGCCCGACGCGCCGGTGGGGTGGCACGACCTCGTGCGCGGCGACGTCGAGTTCCCGGCCGAGGCGCTCGACGACTTCGTGCTGCTGCGCTCCGACGGCACGCCCACGTACCACCTGTCCGTGGTCGTCGACGACGTCGACATGAAGATCGACCTCGTGCTGCGCGGCGAGGACCATGTCTCCAACACGCCGAAGCACATTCGGTTGTTCGAGGCGCTTGGCGCCAAGCTGCCGCGCTTCGGCCACCTGCCGCTCATCCTCGGGCCCGACAAACGGCGCCTGAGCAAGCGCACCGGAGCGACTTCGGTCGAGGAGTTCCGCGCCCAGGGCATCCTGCCCGAGGCCTTCTACAACTTTCTCGCCTTGCTCGGCTGGTCGCCGGGCGACGGCCGCGAGCTGATGACCCGCGACGAGCTCGCCGCCGCCTTCTCGCTCGACCGCGTCAGCAATGCCGCCGCCGTCTTCGACCCCGAGAAGTTGCAGTGGATGAACGGGCAGTACCTGTGGAAGCTGCCGGTCGAGGAGCTGGTCGCGCGGGTGACGCCGTTCGCGGAGGCGGCTGGATTGGGCGAGCACGTCAGTACGCCGCTCTTCGCCGCGGCGGTCGCGCTGCAGCAGGTGCGAGCTCGCACGCTGGTGGAGCTCGCCGAGCAACTGCGCCCATACTTCACGCGCGAGCTCGCCTACGACGAGGCGGCGAGCCGCAAATACCTGCAGACCGCGGGCCTCGATGAGCTGCTGGGCGAGTTGGCCAAGCGCTGGGACGGCAGCATAGAGTGGCGCAAAGAGGCGCTCGAAGAGTTACTCCGTGCGCTGGCGACGGAGCGCGGCGTCAAGGCGGCCGCACTCATCCACCCGGTGCGCATGGCGCTCACCGCCAGCACCGCCGGACCGCCACTCTTCGACCTCGTCGAAGTGCTGGGGCGCGAGGAGACGGCGACGCGCATCGGCCGCTACCGCGGGTTCCTCGCCTCGTTGTCCGCGAGTTGAGCGCCGATCGGCTGGCCGCCGAGTCGTCGACGGCTCAACGCGCCGGCGCGAAGTAGACGACCGCGCGCACGCGATTGCGCACCATGTCGAAGGCCACGCCCGGGTAGCGCAGGAAGACTCCCTGCCGGGTTTCGACCCGTACCGGGACGCCACCCTGCGGCGGCTGCGGTCCCGGATTGGTCGGGGAGACCCACTGCACGACCACCTCGATCGCGTCGCCGAGCTGGAGCACCCATAAGCCCTGGCTCCGATAGACGGCGCCTTGTCCGATGTCGAACGGCCGCGGGTCGAGCCTGGCCAGAGTGGCGCTCGTCTTGGGCCCGACGACGCCGAGGGGGATCGGCGGCGCAGGGACCGGCCCCGGCACAGCCGGCGCCTCCGCAGCGAGACCGAGCCGTTCGCGAGCGAAGTCGGCGTAACTGCCATGCGGCTCGAGCTCCAGGAAGCGCAGCCAGGCTGCCCGCGCGCCGGCAATGCGGCCGTGCTCGTTGAGCATTTCGGCGCGCGCGAAGACGGCGTCCGCGGCGCGGGCTGGATCGGCCTCGGCCTCCGCTAGCAACTTGAGCGCCTCGTCGATCGTTTCCATGCGGAAATCGATGCCGAACAGATACAGCGCAACGCCCTTTGCCAGCAGGGTAGCCGAGTCGCGCGGCGCCACTGACAAAGTCTCTTCGGCCAAGGCAAGGGCCGCCGAGGACTTGCCAGAGATCAGCTCGAGCGCCAGCAAGTTGCGCCGCGCGGGAAGATAGGCGGAGTCCTTCTCCTTTGCCAGCTCGAGATAACGCCGCGCTTCGCCCAGGCTCTTGCGCACCGGCTCGGACTCGAGACAAGTCGACGAGCCGCCGCGCAGGCGTGCGCGGTCGGCGAGCGTCTCGTCGTCGATCGCCACCGGCAGGCGGAAGCGCACGGTCGGTGCGCCGTCGCAGGCGGCGAGGGCCTTCATCGCCAGCTGATAGTGAACGTACCCGAGGTCGCTGAGCACCTCCCGACCCGCGAAGTGGTCGCAGAAACGCTCGAGCGGCGGAACGGCGTCGGTATACCGTCCGAGCTGCGCCAGGCGAACGCCGACGTGGAAGAGCTCGACCTCCTCCGCCAGTCCCGCGAGCTGTCCCAGCACGAGCTTGGCGCGTTTCTCGGGCTGCGGGTGCGCCGGGTCGTCGTCGTAGGCTGCTCCGAGTCCCCCCGCCTGCCGCACCCAGCCCTGAAAGAAGTTGGGATCGACGTCGAAGAGCTCGTCGGGAGAATAGCCAGCCATGGCCATGGTGATCACGCCGCCGGAATCCGCCTTGAGCTCGGCAAGCTGCAGGTCGTGCGGGCTAGGCGGATCGATGATCCTGTCCTTGGGTCCGCGTTCGCGAGAACCGGTACGAATCCGCTCTGCCTCGGCGAACGCAGCGCGGTGCCAAAAGTCGTCGCTGGCGAGGTGAGCCAGCTCGTGACCGAGCACGAAGGCCAGGCGTAAGTCACCACGTGCGTCGGTCGGCTTGCGCATGGGCAGCAGGCCATAGCAGAAGTCGAGCGCGCCGCGGGTGAGAACGATGCTGCCGTCGGGCAAGGCCACCGCGAAGGGGTCCTTGGGAGCGCCAACAACGACCAGCCGCGGCAGCCGGTTCCCACGCTTGTCGACCGCGGCCGACATCCGCTCGAAAACGCCTTGTGCGAGGGCCGCCCGAGCGTCTTTCGCCGGGTCCACGGCACCGTAGGTATCGACCCACCAAACGCCCCTGTCGCTCGCATTGCCCTCGGCGAAAGGACCGCCGAAAGCCAGCCCGCTCGCAGCGGTGGCCGGCGAGCCGCCCTCGCCAGCGGCGGTGCAGGCGCAGACGACGGCGAGAACCGCCGTGGAGGCGACTATGAGCGCGGCCGCGCGCAAGCGTGAGGATTGCGCTCTCAATGGACAAGGATCAGCTGTTCGAAGGAGCGCTGCAATCTGCTCAGCTCCACGGTGGAAACACGATGATCGCCGAGCGCATCGCGAATCGCCTCGATCTCACGCGCGACGACGGGATCCTGGCCGGCGGCCCAGTCGGCGGCGTCGAGCCGATCGGCAAGCTCGGATTCCAAGAAACCTGTCCGTCGCCCGAGCGCGGCCAGCCGGCCCGCCTCCGCCCACGCGCCGAGGTCGAAGGCTTCGGGTGCTCCAGCCCGCGCGCGCTTGACGAGCTGATCGAGCTCATCCGCCTTGGCGGTCCCGTTGTCATGCGTGCCGTCGCCGGCCCTCAACTCGCTCAGGATGCGCGCGAGCTCGCTCTCCGACGGCACGAGTGTGGCCGCCTGTTCGAGCGCCATGTCCCAATGCTCGTCGTCGGTCGCGCCGAGCGCCACGCGGGCATCGACGAGATGAACGCCGAGCCTGAACGCACGCTTGTCGGCAGGTAGTCCGCCGCTGAAGCCCAGTCCGCTGCCGCCGTTCCAAACGTGCACGGCTGCCGCCTGCAAGTCCTGCGGGCCACCGAGCCCGTCGATCCAGGCCATGGTCGGAGCCGGGGTTCTACTGGCCACGACGATCCACACACCGGTGGCGAGAACCGCTGCCGAGGCTGCCGTTTGCCACCAGCGGCGGCGATCTGGCCGCGGCGCCGGCAAGGCGGCGACAGGATGCGATTCCGCGGCCTCCTCCAACCGGAACGCCGCCGCTCCGGCGAACAGCTCGAAGCAGTCCTCGCAGGCGGCAAGATGCCTCTCCACTTCCCGCCGCTCGACGGCGGTCAGCTTGCCGTCACCGTACGACGCCAGCATCTCAGCGCTTGGGCAGGGCTCGTCCATGGCGACGCTCGTCATTCCTCCTTAAGACGGTCGTGGCCGCCCGTTTTCCCGCCGTCGGCGCCGAGCCTCCGCCGTGCGCCACGGCCGGTGCGCACGTCGGAACCCCACCCGAGGTCGTCGCCGCGAAGGCCGCGCTCCGCGAGCCCCCGCCGCAGGTCCGCCAGCAGCCGCTCGATCCGGCGGTAAAGAGGCCGCGCGTCGAGGCGAAGCGTCCGCGCCACGTCGGCGATCTGCATCTCTTCGGCGAACCTCAGGCGAAGAACGAGTTGATCTTGCGGCGCAAGCTCGCGCATCAACTCGATGACGACGGCGGTCGCCTTGCGCTTGCGAGCCGAGACCTCCTCCTCGATCACGCCCTCGTCCGCAGCCGCCCTCGGGTCGGCCAGGGATTCCAGCGCGTTCTCGCCTTCAAACCGGCGCGGCGATCGCGCCGGCAGCCGCGCCTCCAGGTCCTCCAGCACCTCTCGGCGCAGCTCGGGATCGACGCCTCGCAGGGTCTGGTAGGCCTCCTCGAAGCTCCGACCGTCGCGCGCCCGCAGCGTTTCCAAGCGCACCGCCAACGACCCCAACCGCTTCGCCTCCGCCGACGGGCGCCAGGCGCCCCACTTCGAGATCCGGTAATCGAGGAACAATCGTTGGATGACGACCAGCAGGTACGACCCGATGTCTGCCCTACCCTGGTACGCGGCGAGGATCGCGTAGTCGTTGTCGACGAGCTTCAAGCGCGCCCACGCCGCGAAGTCCTCGGTCTCTTCTTGATCGCAGCGGTGTCGCCGCGCGATGAAGCGGAGGATCCGCTCGATGACGCGCTGGTGAGCCAGGTAGAGATGCTCGCGGGACATGCTCGCGAGCATTCTACGGCTGGCCTGATCCTGCCTTCTCCGCGGCCCCGCTCACCCCTCAGAGCAGTCCGTCGGCGGCACGCTGCGCTACCGTCGCCGCCACCTCGTTGGCGGGGAGATCCTTGAGATCGTTGTGTTGCGCGAACGCGGCGTCTGGAAATGCTTCCTTGAGCTTGGCAATCGCGCCCTTCATGTTGATCATGTTGCCGAGATCGGTCGGCCCACCCGTCGGCGGCGGCGTGCCGCCGAGCTGCAGGCAGCGCCGCACCGCGAGCACGGTGTCCGCGTTCTGCGGAATGCTGTTCGCCTTCAGAATTCCCGACAGCGAAGCGACAGCGGCGACCACCAGCGCCGCGGCCGCCGAGGTGCCGTCGAAGAATGTGTAGGATTCCGCGCCGAGATCACTCGACTGCAGAGACTCGAACGGGCTGCCCTTCCCGCCGGCGCTCACCACGCAAGTGCCCCAGGCGTGCAGGTCAACTCGCCCGCCATGATTGGACTGGAAGTGGAAGGTCGGACTCAGGCGGCGCCCGCTGGGGAAGGCGGCGCCGACCACGATCGCGCCGTTGTCGCGATCTGCCGCCCGTTGCAGGGGGATCCCGCTGTTGCCGGCGGCAGTGACGACATGGATGCCGTTCTGGAAGGCGATCCACGACGCCAGCCAGCCGTCGAAATAGGTCTCGATCGGCATCTCATCTATCAAGCCGTTCTGGCGGATGTTGATCTCGATCACCACCACGTCTCCGGCTGCGAGCTCGCCCCTCTCGATGGCGTCGACGAGGGCGAACGGGTGGTCGAGGAAAGGCAAGCCGTGGTCCGTCTCGTTGACGGACGAGAAGAGGACGCTCGCCGCGGGCGCGATCCCCACCATACCGACCAACTCTTTCGTCGACTCCACCCGCACCGGCCGGCCGCAGATCAGGCTCTGCACGGCCGTCCCATGTGGGTCGCGGTCGTTTCCCGGGCGCAGTCTCCTGACGCGAGGCGCCGCCTCACCTCCCAGACTCTCGTGCGGAGTGGATCCGGACTCGAGGTCCAGCACGGTGACCGACTCACCGAATCCCCCCACGTACTTCCAGGCCTCTGTGACATCCAACCCGTGGGCGGTGTCGTCGACGCCAAACAGATAGCGCTGCCGCGGCACGAGGAAACGGCGCGCGGTCGTAACCGGCGTCGGTTCCGTGCAGAACGAGGAACTGGCGGTCTCGATGACCATGGGAAGCGCAGGTGCGACAACTCGGTCGGTGGCTAGCTGCACTGCGAACTGGGGGGAGCTCGAGCTGACCAGGCTGCGGGGCACGAGGGTCGATACGATCGAGTCCGACAGGCGCCAGACCCCTTGACGGATGGCATCAACGAGGGCGCGGCGATCCTTCGGTCGGCTATCGACGCGCATGCCGGTGATGCGTTTCGCGCCGAGAAAAGCCGCAAAAAGATCGGGTTCGGTGATCCAGGCCTCGAAATACTCATGCGGCTTGCCGACTTCGGTAGGCAAGGCGCTGAGCTGCTGCGCGAAGCGTTGACTGAGGACGCGGCCGAGGTCGCGGAAAACCGCTTGCGGACCGCGTTCGACTCGTGACATGCCGAACTCGGTCAACAGGTTCTTGTTGTACTGCTCAACCGAAGCGTCACTCGCCAGAGCCTCGGGTTGGGTGACTCGCCAGACGAAACGGGACATGGTGGGCCCTCCTAGCCGCCGGTGCTCGGCGAACAGCTGCCGCGCGGATCCGTGTCCGGTGGGTCTTCGGCGCGGAGCTCGAGCGAATGCTCGCGCGCGGGCGCTGTGGCCAGGTAGTTGAGTGCCATCACCCAGTCGACGTGGGTGCCCACGCAGGCTGCAACGCTCTCCTCGCCCCCGGCCACCGCCACCGGGTCGTTCGCGATGAGCAGGCGCACCGTCTGCCCCTGTGTGCTCGAGATGGTCAGCAGCGGTTTCGGGGGCTGTGCCGCATCGGCGAGGCTACGGCCCATGATCTGTACGTCGCCCGTTGCCTCGAGCTCGACCTGCACCTGGTCCGCCACCGCCCGTGTGCCCCAATCGCTGACTCCTTCGGTCTTGTACGTCGCGAACTGGGTGTTCTTCCCTGGGATCAGCCGGCCGGACTGGAGCGATCCCTTGTCGAGAAACAGGCGCGCGGCGAGCAGCGGATAGCCCTCCGCGCCCACGGGTGTCGGGCTCTGTGGGCGATAGGACGGCGCGAACAGCTCTTGGCGAAAAGCGCCGCTCTGATGGGTCAGGGCCAGGGTTTCGGTCAGGTTGCGGACCCACCGATAGTCCTGCTGCTGCTCGGCGAACGAGGTATGAGCCTCACAGCCCTCGGAGCCCGGTTCGCAGGGCTCCTTTCCGACCGCGCCGCCGGAGAACGGTGCCGGCGGAGTGGAGATGTCTCCCACCAGTGTCAAGTGGAGCGGTCTGATGTCCAGTCCCCGCAACGTCTTTGGTGGGGTGCGTGGGAGGCCTGGCTTCGGTGGATTGAGGCCTGGCTCACAGGCGGTGACCTCGCTGTCCCCGCCAGCCGAGGTGAGCGTGACACCCGCGGGGAGATCTTCAACCTTCGGAAACAGGAGCCGCGGCTCATGCTTGGCGAGGAGCACGAGGGCGGTTCCCTCCGCTGGGCTGGGGTCGGTCGAGAACTTGAGCTTGGAGACGTCGTCGGTGTTGCCGAGAAACACCCAGGTCCCTTCGCGCTTCGGCGACAGGGTGGCGAGGCCCTGAACGACGAGCTCGATCTTGTAAGACTGCGACGCTGCGGCCTCGCGAGGCGGTGGAACGTTGGACTTCGGCCCTCCGCAACAGGCCGCCAGCGACGAACAGATCAGCGTCAGCAAAACCACGGCTCGGTCTCTCATCTCGTTACCTCCCGGACACATCGCCGGCGACGCCGCCGGCGAGCAATTGATAGGTCGACCACGCCGCGGGCCGCCGCAGGGCGGGGTCGGTGGAGCTCAGGAACTGCTGTTGCGCCGAGCGCAGCGCGGCCGCGGGCGCCTCGCCGCGGCGCAACGCCGCATGGAAAGCGACGGAGAACTTCGCCGCCGCACTGTCCTCGACGTCCCACAGACTGGCGACTACGTCGGGGACGCCGCGGCTGAGGAAGGCCCGCGCCAGGCTCTGAGCGCCGCGCGCGCCGGACACCGTCCCGGCAGCCGACCGGCAGCCGGCGAGAACGGCCAGCAAGGGACGCTCCAGCGGCCCGCGGGGCAGATCCGTCGCGCCCAGAGTGGCGCCATAGAGGTCGAGCCCCGCTGGGGCCTCCCGCGCGTGTCCCGCGAAGTGGAAGAGCGCGTGACGCGGCAGCTCGCGGAGCACGGCCTCGGGAGTGGCTGCCGCGCCGCGCAGCACGAGGGCCCCCGGATAGATCGACTCGATGTCCTGCAGCTCCTTGGCAACGCCGGGCAGCAGCTCGCCGTCGCCGCCGCTCGCGCCTTCGCCGCCGACGACGAGCACCGACGCCGCGCGCGCAGCGGCGGCTGTGCGACCGGCGTCCGCGCGGGCGGCGTAGCGGCTGGAGCTGGCGGCGATGGTGATCGTGTAGTGCTCGGCGAGGTAGGAGTGGTCGGCGAGTGTCAGCGCCGCGAACGGGAGCGACCACAGCGCACGGTCGGGCACGATGACGAGCGCCGAGATGCCTGCGAGGTGCGGCGCGACAGTGGCGAGGAGGAGGGCGCGGAGATGCTCGGCGTTGGCTTCGGCCGCGGTGGGCTCCTCCTCGCGTAGCGTGCGTACGTAGTCGCCAACCGCCGCCGCCAGGGTGGCCGCCGGCAGCGGCTCCTCATGGAAGAGGACGCGGTCGGGCAGCACCAGCCACGAGTAGAGCCGGTCGGGAAGCGCGAGGTACTCGAGGATCGCCGTGCCCGTCGGGGTCGTCGACGGCACGGCGGAGGGCAGGAGGTCGATCGACGACGCCTCGACCGTCTCCAGCGGATCGGCGAGACCGCGCACTCGCAGGCGCTCGGCAGCCAGCCGTCCCGCCGACGGCGTGCCGCCTTTCTCGACCTCGAGCCGCACCAGCATCTCGAAGAGTCGCCGGCCCTGTTCCCGCAGAGCGTTGCGGTCCTTGTCGGTGGCGGCCTCATGCAGTTGGCGGTCGAGCTCGGCGAGGCCGCCCTCGATGTCGCTTGCGCCGGCCGCGAAGTCGCGCGCCTGCAGGCGCACGGCGGCGCGATCGGAGAACAGGTCGATGAGGAGGAACTGCATGGCCTTCGCCTTCTCCATCGCTCGGTTGAGCAGCCCGAGCGCGCGCTGCGGCTCGACGGCGGCGGCAAGCCGCGCCTGCACCTGCAGCACGGCCACCTCGACGTTGAGCTGCTCTTCGGGATCGGGGATGTCCAACGCGTGGAGGTGCGCTTGGCGGAGGTCTTCCTCGGCCCCATCGAGACCGAGTCGCTGCAGCAGGTCGGCATGCTGCCAGTACCCCCTGGCGATCCAGTTTGGGTTGCGCTCGTCCTTGGCCAGCCGCAACGCCTCGTCCTGGAAGTAGAGGGCCGTGGACTCCTCGCCGCTGCGCTGCAGGGTGTCCACCGCGTCGTTGAGCACGTTGAAGAGCCGCCTCGGCTTGACTATCCATGGCAGGTCGTCGAGCACGGCCGCCATCTCATGCTCGGCGTCGTCGTCGCGGCCCATGGCATGCAGGGCCCAGATGCGTAGCGCCCGGATCGCGGCGCGGTTCTCGACTTCCTGACTGCTGGCGAACGCGCCCTCGGCGAGCTCGAACGACGCCAGCGCCGACGTCCACTCCCCGAGGCGCTCGCGGGTGAGGCCCACCATCCAGGCGACGTGGCCGGCGAGCACGCGGCGATCGCGGCCCGTCGCCAGCGCCCCCAGCGGTTCGAGGAGCGCCAACGCCTTGCGGTTGTCGGGCGCGTGGTAGACGGCGACCGCTTCGCGGTAGCGCGCCCACGACGCGAACGGCGAGCCCGCCTCGACGAACAACCGGATCGCTTCCTTCAGTAGCGCACGGGACGGGGAGTAGTTCTCCGCCTCCTGCAGCACTCGCGCATCCCGATAGAGCCGGTGTCCGTGAGCGAGGAGGAGCAGCCGGGTGCGGTTGCCCTTGGCCGCCAGCTCCGTCGCCTCGACGAGGGCCCGCACGGAGTCTTGCGTCAGGGTGTCGCGCGTGGTCTCGGCGAGCGCCAGCGAGGCGGCCTGGAGGGCGTCGAGGACGTGGCGCGCCGCCGCGTCGTCTCCCCTGTCGACCGCGTCTCCCCACTGTCCGAGCCACTCGTCCTCAACCGCGGTTCGCACTTGTTGCGGGAAATCCCGCACCACCGACTGCATCCGGGTCGCGTCGCCGCCGCGGGTCTGTGCCCGTAGCTCGAGCAGCCTCTTACGCCAGCGTTGAGCGGCGTCGGGGAGCTGCAGATCGAGATCATGGCGGCGGGCCTCGTCTTGCCAGCCCCCTCTCGCGGACCGCCTCAGACTCGCCCAAGCCGCACCGGCCTCTCGCCTCAGGCCGAGGTGCTCGAGGGCCAGCGCGCGGGTCATGCGCGGCTCCTCTCCCCCGCCGTGGGCGATCGCCTGCTCGGCGACGCGAACGGCGCGCGCAAGATCGGTGACTCGCCGATCGCGAACGCCGCGCTCAAACGTTGCGGCGGCAAGGTCCGCGAGAATGCGCGAGTCGTGAGGGCTGCTCTCGCTGGCGCGCGCGAGCAGGGCGATGCCTTCCTCGATGCGGTCCTGATGCAGCCGGAGCACACCGAGCGCCGCCACGGATTCCGCACCCGGCCTCTCCTCCGCGTCGCGCTCGATCGCGGCCGCCGCGCGTGCGAGATCCAAGAGCCTCGCGGGCTCGCCGCTCGCCGACAGGGCACTAGCCGGCCGCGAGAATGGGGCGTACGCAAAGCCGCCGGTCAACGGCGCCTCGGTCGCTCGTACGCCTCGCACGGCGGCGGCCAGTGCGGCGTGCCCGGGCGAATACGGCACCGACACCGCCGTCAGACGGCCGGCGGCAAGGGTCAGGGGCAGCGCGATCGCGATCGGCAGCGCCAACCCGCTTCGGCCCTGCAGATGGAGCATGGGGTCGAGGACAACATACCCCAACCCCTGGGGACGAGCCAGCCAGGTGTTAGACGCGTCGAGGCCCGCCAGGCCGTCGTGACCCGTCGGCGTCAACCATCCTCTCGACTCGGGAGCCTCGCCTCTCATTGTCTATGGAGACGTACGCACCCGGCCCTTTCGCGACCCGACAGCGCGGCGACGCGATTATTGCGACAGGGTTCGAGCGAGCTTCGGGACGGCTAGCGTGCGCGACGCCGCGCGATCGCCGCCGCAAGGCGGTCGGCGCTGCCCTCGGCGTGGGCAACGAAGACCGAGGGCTCGCAGAGCTCGAGCTCGAGCACTCCCGGGCTGCCGTCGGTGAGAGGCACGAGGTCGACGCGGGCGTAGAGCAGCGGCGCCGTCTCGGCGGGCAACTGCGCGGCGGCGGCGCGCAACGCGGCATCTCCCACTTCGCGTTCGGCCGCCGAGGGCTCCCGCGGCTGAATCTCTTCGCGGGCGAAGAGGCCGCCGACCATCTGCGGGCCGGCGGCGAAGATGGCGCCTTTGCGAACGGCGTGGCTGAAGCGGCCGTCGAAGTAGAGAAGCGCCGTCTCGCCGTGCTCGTCGACGCAGCGCTGGTAGGGCTGCACCATCGCAACCCGGCCTGCAGCCTGGAGTCGTGCGATGTGCGCCAGCGCGGAGTCGCGCTCACCGGTGCGATAGCGGGCGGTGTCGTTCGAGCCCGCCGAGATCGCGGGCTTCACGATTACGTCCAGCCCATCATCGTGCGGCAACTCCGGCGCCGCATCACCAGGCTCGACGAAAGTCGTCGGCACGATCGGCACTTCCGCCCGCTCGAGGTCGCGCAGGTAGCGCTTGTCGCTGTTCCAGCGCAGCACGCTCACCGGGTTATGGAGCCGGCTCACCGCGGCGACGCGCTCGGCCCAGGCGAGGAACTCCTCACGGCGCGCGAAGTAGTCCCAGGTCGAGCGCACGACGACGAGGTCGAACGCGCTCCACTCGGCCGCCGCGTCGTCCCACACCACCTCTTCCGCCTCGAGCCCCCGCGCGCGGAGAGCTGCCAGCAGCAGCGGCATGTCCTCGTCGAGCCCGCGGGCGCGCTCGGCGGTGACTAGTGCGACGCGGCCGGGCATGGAGATCGAGCTTGCGAGATCACAGCGAACCAAGTCCGCAAGTGCAGCCGCCGAGCCGCCCTCTCGACGCGGTGCCGCGCTAGTCCGTGATCTCGAGCTGGATGTCGTACCGCAGCGACGAGCCTTCCGCTATCAGCGTCGGCTCGGTGAGCTTGAGGCAGTAGTCGCCTTTGTTGAGCCCGAGCGAAAGCACCGAGCCCTTGATCAGCCCGAAGTTCCCGGCTGCGGTGCAGGTCGTCGTGTTGCCGGTCCCGGTGGTGAAGGTGATGCCGCCGTTGGCCGCGCTGGTGGTGCCGTCGGCCGCCACCGTCGCGAGGTCGACGGCGGTGACCCGCAGGTTCCCGGCGCTGTGCATCGACAGCGTGGTGATGGTGAAACCGGAGCGCGCCAGCGTGCCGGTGAGCGATTGGGTGCGCGTCGGATCGGTCGGTCCGTTGTCGCAGCCCCAGGCAAAGAGCAGGAGCGAGAGGGCAAGAAGGGCTCGGCGCATGGTGGGCGGCGACTCCAGGTCGGGAGTGGCTGGGAGGCAGGGATTCGAACCCCGATAAAACGGTCCAGAGCCGTTTGTCCTACCGTTAGACGACCTCCCAGGGTGCCGGGCAGGGCCCCATGTTTTAGCCCGTCGCGCCGCGGCAGGTCAAGCCGCGCTCCCAGCAGCCGCTCAGCGGCGGCGGCGCACGAAGACGGCCGGGTCGTAGCCGAGGCCGATGGCCGCGCTGCCGCCGCTGCCGTCTTCGCCCGCCTCGACGGCGGGGAGCGTGGCCTGCACCTCCGCGCTCATCGCCGCGATGGCGCGCACCGTCCGCTCGTCGAGCGTGCCGGCGTGCATCGCGTGGAGCGCGACGTGGAGGCCGGCGCGGTAGAGCGGCTGGTCGGCGAGCCGCAACCGCACCGGTGCGCCGCCCTCGGGGTACAGGGACACCTCGTCGCCGAACTGCCGCCACCCGTGGTTGAAGAGCCAGGCGCGGCCGAAGGCGATCGGCAGGAGGGCCACGCAGCGCGTCGCTTCGTCAGGCCGCAGACCCGCTGCTTCGAGTCGACCGATGAGCGCGGAGGCATCGTAGTTCGCGCTCGTCGCGCCGAGGATCGGCAGCGCGATGGCGAAGGTCGGAGCCGCCGCATCGAGGTCGCGCCGCAGGCGGCGGCGTCCGAGCAGCATCGGCACCAGCGGCTGCCGCGGCCGGGTCAGCACGGCCCAGACGCGGCGCATCCCGTCGGCGAAGCTCACGTTGCCAGCGCTCGCGTTCTCAGCTGCCGAAGCGCTCGAAGGCGAGGCCGAGGAGCGTCTTCTGCTCCAGGGCGTGCGCCTTCGCCGAGCCGGTCGCCGGGCTGGCGCTCTCGCTGCGCTTGACGGTGCGCACGCGGCGGCCGCCGCTCAGGCGCTCGAGCCGCGGCACGACGTAGGCGAGCGCGCCCTGGTTGGCGGGCTCCTCCTGCACCCACAGCACGTCGCGCGCGTCGGCGCGGCGGTCGAAGAGCGACGAGACCTCTTCCTTCGGGAAGGGATAGAGCTGCTCGAGGAAGATCACCGCCGTCGCCGTGTCGTGCCGGCGGCGGCGCTCGGCGAGCAGCTCGTGGCCGACCTTGCCGGTGCAGAAGAGCAGCCGCTCCGCATTCTGCGCCTCGGCGTCGTCGATCACCGGCAGGAACCGCGGCCGCGAGAAATCGGCGATCGGCGAGGCCGCCTCCTTCGCGCGCAGCATGCTCTTCGGCGTCATCACGACGAGCGGCTTCCTCCACTTGCGCAGCGCCTGGCGGCGCAGCAGGTGGAAGTACTGCGCCGCGTTCGAAGGCTGGCAGACCTGCCAGTTGTCCTCGGCGGCGAGCTGCAGGTAGCGCTCGAGGCGCGCCGAGGAGTGCTCCGGCCCTTGACCTTCGTAGCCGTGCGGGAGCAGCAGCACGAGACCCGACAGCAGGCCCCACTTGTCCTCGCCGGCGGCGAGGAACTGGTCGATGGGTACCTGGGCGCCGTTGGCGAAGTCGCCGAACTGCGCCTCCCACAACACCAGCGCCTCGGGGAAGTCGCGCGAGTAGCCGTACTCGTAGCCGAGGATGCCGGCCTCCGAGAGCGGCGAGTCGAAGACGTCGAAGAAGGCGTTGCCCGTCGCGAGCGCCTGCAGCGGCACCGCCTCGTGCTCGTCCTCGACGTCGATGAGCACCGAGTGGCGCTGGTTGAAGGTGCCGCGGCGGCTGTCCTGCCCGGTCAGCCGCACCGGCACGCCCTGCGCGAGCAGCGAGCCGAAGGCCAGCGCCTCGGCCATGCCGTAGTCAACGGGCCGGCTGCCGCGCCCCATCTCGCGGCGCTGTTCGAGGAGCTTCGACACCTTGGGGTGGACGTGGAATCCCTCGGGCGCCGTGCCGATGGCGTCGCCGATGCGCGCCAACTCCTCCGCCGAGACGCCGGTGTCGACTTCGACCGCGGGCTCCCAGAAGCCGCCGCGGTAGTCGTTCCAGTAGTCGGGCAGCGTCGCCAGGCGCGGTTTCTTCTCCATCGCGCCGGCGCGCGCGTGCGCGGCGTCGAGGTCGGCCTGCACCTGCTGCACGACGCCTTCGAGCCACGCCGCATCCGCGCCGCTCTTCTCGGCGTAGCTCTTCCACAGGGGCGGCATGCGTTCGATCGCGGCGTAGAGGCGCGGCTGGGTGATCGTCGGGTCGTCGACCTCGCTGTGGCCGTGGCGGCGGTAGCCGACGAGGTCGATCACCACGTCGGTGCCGAACTGGTGGCGGAACTCGGTGGCGATGCGGCCGACCCGCACCGCCGCCTCCGGGTCCTCGGCGTTGACGTGGAAGATGGGCACCGGCAGCCGCCGCGCCACGTCGGTGGCGTAGCGCGTCGAGGTGTACTCGCGCGGCTCGGTGGTGAAGCCGATCAGGTTGTTGGCGACGACGTGCACGGTGCCGCCGACGCGGTAGCCCGGGATGTCGGCGAGGTTCAAGACCTCGGCCAGCATCCCCTGGCCCGCGAACGCGGAGTCGCCATGCACCATCACCGGCACGACGCGCCGCACGCCGCCTTCGCCTAGCCGGCACTGCTTGGCGCGCACGCGGCCGACGATCACCGGGTCCACGGCTTCGAGGTGCGACGGGTTCGAGGCGAGGTGGATGCGCACTTCGCGGCCGTCGGGTGCGGTGAACGTCCCGGTGGCGCCGAGGTGGTACTTGACGTCGCCGCCGCCGAGCGTGCTGCGCGGGTCGACGTCCTCGAAGCCGGCGAGGATCTCGCCCGCGTCCTTGCCGACGACGGTCGCCATCACGGTGAGGCGGCCGCGGTGGCTCATCGCCAGCACCACCATCTCGCAGTCGTGCTCGGCCAGCGTGGCGACCACTTCGTCGAGCAGCGGCACCAGCGCGGCGAGGCCCTCGATCGAGAAGCGCTTGCTGCCCAGGTAGCGCGACTGCAGCATCTGCTCGAAGGCCTCGGCACGCAGCAGGCGCTCGAGGATGCGGCGGCGGTCGGGCGGCGGCGCCGGCGCCTCCATCTGCCGCGCCACCCACTCGCGCACTTTGGGATCGGCGATGTGCATGAACTCGACGCCGATCGGGCCGGCGTAGATGCGGCGCGCGTCCTCGGCTTCGGGGCCGTCGGCGGCGAGATCTGGGTGGCGCTGCGGCGTCAGACGGCCTAGAGGATCGAGCTGCGCTTCGAGGTAGCCCCAGCGGCGGAAAGCGTCGAGAACGGTGGTGTCGGCGAGCGTCGGCATGGCGGCAGAGAGCATAGCGCTCGGCTCTGGGTTCAAATATCCCGAGGGGTCAAATATCCGCCAGCGTCGTTCGTCATCACAAGGGTGACCAAGGACCTCGCCTTCACCATGCACGACGAGCAGGACCGGCGCATCGTCGACGCGCTCGAGCAGCAGCGGCCACGGCTGCGCCAGTGGCTGCGGCGGCAGGCGGCGGACCCGGGCGACGTCGAGGACGTGCTGCAGGACGTCTTCTACGAGCTCGTGGCCGCCTACCGGCTGCTGCAGCCGGTAGAGCAGGCGGGGGCGTGGCTCTTCCGCGTCGCGCGCAATCGCCTCGTCGACCGCTGGCGGAAGAAGAAGCCCGAGGCTTTCGCCGATCACGACCACGTCACCGAGGAGGGCGAGCGGCTGGGCCTCGCCGACCTATTGCCATCGCCGGAGGCCGGCCCCGACGCCGCCTATGCGCGCTCGGTGCTGGTGGAGGAGCTCGAGGACGCGCTCGCCGAGCTGCCGGACGCGCAGCGCGAAGTGTTCCTCGCGCACGAGGTCGAAGGACGCTCGTTCAAGGAGATCGCCGCGCGCACCGGCGTCGGCGTCAACACGTTGCTGTCGCGCAAACACGCGGCCGTCTTGCAGCTGCGGCAGCGGCTGCGGGCCGTCTACGACGAATTCCTGACTCGATGAGGAGACTCGACATGTACGATCCCGATTCCGTTCGCGATTACGCCCGCCACCGCACCGCGCGCATCGTGCGCCTCCTGATGCTCGCTCCGTTCATCATCGTCATCTTCGGCACCGTCTTCGGCTTTGCCGTCAAGGCGCTGTGGAACTGGCTGATGCCGCTCCTCTTCGGCCTGTCGACGATCACCTTCTGGCAGGCGTGGGGCCTGCTGCTCCTCTCCTGGATCCTGCTCGGCGGGTTCCGCGGCGTCGGCGGCTACGCGCGGTCCGGGGCGTACGGCCGGCGCGACCGGGGCCGCGGCGATCGCTGGGACCGCTGGCGGCGCTGGCGCGAGATGACGCCCGAGCAGCGCGCCGCGCTGCGCGAGCAGCTCGACCGCTGCTGGGAGCAGGCGTCTGGGGGTTCCCACGTGAATCGCGGAGAGTCGGAAGTCTGAGGACGCGGCGCGCGAGCCGAGGCTTCGATCATGAGAGCCATCACTTACTCCCGCTTCGGAGCACCCGAGGAGGTCCTCCGCTGCGAGGAGCGTCCGCAGCCGACGCCGGGCGACGACGAGCTGCTGATCGCCGTGCGTGCCGCCGCAGTGAATCCGCTCGACTGGCACTTCGTCAGGGGTACGCCCTACCTCGCGCGCATGGCGTTCGGGCTGCGCCAGCCCAGGAACCCGTGGCTCGGCGTCGACGCCGCCGGCGTCGTCGAAGCGGTGGGCCGCAATGTGACTGCGTTCCAGCCCGGCGACGAGGTCTTCGGCAACTGCCGCGGTGCCTTCGCCGAGTATGCGCTCAGCAAGGAGTCGGCGGTCGTCGGCAAGCCCGCGAGCGTCGCGTTCGAGCAGGCGGCGGCCGCGCCCGTGGCGGGTTACACGGCCCTGCAGGCGCTGCGTCACAGAGGATCGATACAGCCGGGGCAGCGAGTCTTGGTCAACGGTGCCGCCGGCGGCGTCGGCACCTTCGCCGTGCAAATCGCCAAGTCGTTCGGCGCCGAGGTGACCGGCGTCTGCAGCACGCGCAACGTCGACTTGGTGCGCTCGCTCGGCGCCGATCGCGTCGTCGACTACAGCGCCGAGGACTTCACGCGCGATGCGGCGCGCTACGACCTGATCCTCGACTGCATCGGCAACCACTCGCTCGCCGACTGCCGGCGGGTCTTGCAGCCGTCGGGGCGGTACGTCCAGGTCGGTGGCCAGGGCAGTGCGTGGCTGGGACCGTTCCCTCGGGCGATCGCGATCCTCCTGCTGTCGCCGTTCGTCAAGCAACCTCTGGCGCTGATGCTGGCGAAGGGGACGCGCGACGACCTGATCGCGTTGCGCGACCTCATGGCCGCCGGCACGGTGAAGCCGGTCATCGACCGCCGCTACGCGCTGCGCGAAGTCCCGGCCGCCGTCGCTTACGTGGAAGCCGGCCATGCGCGCGGCAAAGTGATCGTGACTCCATGAGCCCTACTTCGCCGCCGCCGTCTGCTGCTGCTCGGCGATCCAGGCGTCGATCTGCCGCTCGAGCACCGGCAGCGGCACCGAGCCGTTCTTCAGCACCGCGTCGTGGAAGAGCCGCACGTCGAAGCGCTCGCCCAGCGCCTTCTCGGCCCGGGTGCGTAGCTCGCGGATCTTCAGGTAGCCGATGCGGTACGACAGCGCCTGCCCCGGCCACGAGATGTAGCGGTCGGTCTCGGTCTCGATCTCGTGCAGCGACAGCGCGGTGTTGGCGGTCATGTAGTCGAGCATCTGCTGGCGCGTCCAGCCCTTAGCGTGCACCCCGGTGTCGACGACGAGGCGGCAGGCGCGCCACATCGCCCAGGTGAGGCGGCCGAAGTCGTGGTAGGGGTCGGTGTAGAAGCCGACCGTCTTGCCCAGCCACTCCGAGTAGAGCCCCCAGCCTTCGCCGAACGCCGAGATGTAGCTGTAGCGGCGGAAGGGCGGCACGCCGGTCGCCTCCTGCGCCAGCGCGCCTTGCAGGTGATGGCCCGGCACCGCCTCGTGGAAGGTGAGCGCCTCGAGCTGGTAGAGCGGCCGCGTCTCGAGCGCGTAGGTGTTCACCCAGTACTCGCCCGGCTGCGTCGAGTCGATGGGCGCGCCGTTGTAGCGGCCGGAGGTGTACTTGGGCGCCAGAAAGTCCGGCACCGGCGTCACCGTGTAGGGCTGGCGCGGCAGGGTCTTGAACAGCGACGGCAGCTTGCCGTCCATCTGCTTGGCGAGCCACGCCGCGCGCATCAGCAGCTCCTCCGGCGTCTTGGCGTAGAACTGCGAATCGGTACGCAGGAACTTGAGGAACGCCGCGAAGTCGCCTTTGAAGCCGACCTTGGCGATCAACGCGTCCATCTCGGCGCGGATCGACTTGACCTCGTCGAGGCCGATCTGGTGGATCTTCTCGGCGTCGAGGTCGTCGCGAGTCGTGTAGCGGCGAATGAGGAACTTGTAGTACGCGTCGCCGTTGGGGAGCGCGCTCGCCGCGAGCGTCTCGCGCGTGTGCGGCAGGTATTCCTTGGTCATGAAGTCGAGGAAGCGGGCGTAGGCGGGCACCACCGCCTCGAGGATCGCGTCGCGCCCCGCCTTGAGCAGCCGCTCCTGCTCGCCGGACGGGATCTGCGGCGGCATGCGCGTGAACGGCGTCCACAGCGCGCTCTTGTTCTGGTCGAAGACGGTGAGCGGCTGGATGGAGGTCTCGATGCCCTTGAGCGTCACCTTGGGTGGCGTCATGCCGCGCGCGAGGCCCTCGCGCATCAGCGCGATGTTCTGGTCCATGAAGCGCGGGAAGGCGCGCAGGCGGGCGATGTAGTTCTCGTACTGCTTGACGGTCTGGAACGGCATCGACTGCCAGAGCAGCGGGAAGCCGCTGTGGAAGCCGGAGTCGGCGTTGATCGTCAGGTACTGCTCGCCGAACCCGTACGACTCGACGCGATCGCGGAGCTGGGTCGCGAAGATGTCGTAGTTGACCTGCTCCTCAACCGGCAGCGCGGCGCGGTCGATCGCCGCGAGCTCAGAGCGGAACGCCTCCGTCTCGCGGTTCTGCCGCTCGAGCGTCTCCGGCGCGAGGTCGGAGAGCCGGTCGTCGTAATCGTGCACCCCGACCGAGCTCGCCAGCTCCGGGCTCTCGCGCAGCCGCCACGCCCACTCGCGGTCGAAGAGGTCGTGCAGCCGCGCCACAGCATCCGATGTCCCAGCAGCCGCGGCAGGTGCTGCCAGTGCGGTCTTGGTAGCGCTGAGCGACGTGATCGCGACGAGCGAAAGCGTCAACGTGACGAATCGGCGCATGGCGACTGGCACCTCCGTTGGACGGCGGGCCATCGTACCGCATTGAATGGCGTAGGCACGCCACATGTAACGCGCATCTGTCGTGGTCGTGTTACACTGGTCGAATGAAGACCCTCACGGTCCGCCTCCCCGACGAGCTGGTGGCCCAGATCGAGGCCGCGTCGCGGGCGCAGGGGCGGTCGAAATCCGACGTCGTACGCGAGCGGTTGCGGATCGCCGGCGAACAAACGCGTGGCTCACATGCCATGCTCGACTCGATTCGCGACCTCATCGGGTCTGTCGACGGGCTGCCGCCCGACCTCGGTAGTCGATACAAGGAATACCTGCGGGCAGGCTTTGGCCGCAAACGTCGTCGTTGATTCCGCGTTTCTGGTGGCGCTCCTCACCAGCCGGGATCGCCATCACCGCTGGGCGGACGCGGCAACAGATCGCTTTCCGCCGCCTTGGGTTACCTGCGAGGCGGTTCTCGCCGAGGCCTTCTACCTGCTCGGCCCCTTGGGGAGACCTGCTCTCGCGGCGCTGCTCGCGCGAGGCGCCCTCGTCTCCGTCTTCTCGCTCGACAAGCATCTCCAACGTGTGCTCGGCCTGATGGACAGATACGCCGACGTGCCGATGAGCTTCGCCGACGCGTGTCTGGTGAGAATGAGCGAGACGCTGGCCGAGCCGTTGATCCTTACCTTGGATGCGGACTTCGGCATCTACCGGCGGCATGGAAGGCAGGTCGTTCCCTTCGTCTCGCCCGACCACCCGGAGATCTGAATCGGCGCGAAAAGGCCCGCGGCTGGGGCGCCGCGGGCCTCGCAAGAACAGCCAGGCGAGTGGTACCCCTAGCCGCGCGGGCCCGACGCCGGCTCGGCGTGAGAGCCGATGCGCATGCCGTAGAAGCTGCGCCAGACGAAGAAGAGCGAGGCGGCGAAGAAGATCGCCGCCAGCGTCAGAGAGGTCTGGCGCGAGAGGCCGATGGCGAGCTCGACGGCGAGCAGGCCGAAGAGGGTCGTGAACTTGATGACCGGGTTCATCGCCACCGAAGAGGTGTCCTTGAAGGGGTCGCCGACGGTGTCGCCGACGACGGTTGCCGCGTGTAGCGGCGTGCCCTTCTCCTTCAAGTCCACCTCGACGACTTTCTTGGCGTTGTCCCAGGCGCCGCCGGCGTTGGCCATGAAGATCGCCTGGTAGAGGCCGAAGAGGGCGATCGAGATCAGGTAGCCGATGAAGAAGCAGGGCTCGAGGCAGGCGAAGGCGAGCGTCGAGAAGAAGACCGTCAGGAAGATGTTGAACATCCCCTTCTGCGCGTACTGGGTGCATATCTCGACGACGCGCTTGGAGTCGGCGACCGACGCCTTCTCGGCGCCGGCGTCGAGGCGGATGTTCTTCTTGATGAACTCGACGGCGCGGTAGGCGCCGGTGGCCACCGCCTGGATGGAGGCGCCGGTGAACCAGTAGATGATGGCGCCGCCCATCAGCATGCCGAGCAGGAAGGGCGGGTGCAGCAGCGACAGGTTGCCCACCAGCTCGGGAGAGAGTCCCTTGGTCAGCACCAGGATCAACGAGAAGATCAGCGTCGTGGCGCCCACCACGGCCGTGCCGATGAGCACCGGCTTGGCCGTGGCCTTGAAGGTGTTGCCCGCCCCGTCGTTGGCCTCCAGGAAGTGCTTGCCGCGCTCGAAGGCGGGGGCGAAGCCGAAGTCCTTCTGCACCTCTTCGCGGATGCCGGGCAGGGTCTCGATCACCGACAGCTCGTACACCGATTGCGCGTTGTCGGTCACCGGCCCGTAGGAGTCGACGGCGATCGTCACCGGTCCCATGCCCAGGAAGCCGAAAGCCACCAGGCCGAAGGCGAACACCGCCGGCGCGATCATCAGCGTCGCCAGGCCGTGCAGGCTGACGAAGTAGGCGATGCCCATGAGGATGAGCACCGAGAGTCCCATCCAGTAGGCGCTGAAGTTGCCGGCGACGAGGCCGGAGAGGATGTTGAGCGAGGCGCCGCCCTCGCGCGAGGAGGTGACGATCTCCTCGACGTGCTTGGACTCGGTCGAGGTGAAGACCTTGACCAGCTCGGGGATGATCGCCCCGGCCAGCGTGCCGCAGGTGATGATCGTCGACAGCTTCCACCACAGCGTCGGGTCGCCGCCGACGTTGGGGATGAGCAGGCGCGACACCAGGTAGGTCATCCCCACCGAGACCAGCGAGGTGAGCCACACGAGCGTGGTCAGCGGCGTCTCGAAGTTCATCTCGTCGGCCTGGGCGAAGCGCGCCTTGGCGATGGCGCCGTTGATCCAGTAGGAGACCGCCGAGGTGACGATCATCATGATGCGCATGACGAAGATCCAGACCAGGAGCTGCACCTGCGCCGCCGGGTCCGCCACCGCCAGCAGGATGAAGGTGATGAGCGCCACGCCGGTGACGCCGTAGGTCTCGAAGCCGTCCGCCGTCGGGCCCACCGAGTCGCCGGCGTTGTCGCCGGTGCAGTCGGCGATGACGCCGGGGTTTCTGGCGTCGTCTTCCTTGATGTTGAAGACGATCTTCATCAGGTCCGAGCCGATGTCGGCGATCTTGGTGAAGATGCCGCCGGCGATGCGCAGCGCCGCGGCGCCCAGCGACTCGCCGATGGCGAAGCCGATGAAGCAGGGCCCGGCATAGTCGCCGGGCACGAAGAGCAGGATGGCGAGCATGATGACGAGCTCGACCGAGATCAGCAGCATGCCGATCGACATGCCGGCCTTGAGCGGGATGTCGTAGGTCGGGAACGGCTTGCCGCGCAGGCTGGCGAAGGCCGAGCGCGAGTTGGCGAAGGTGTTGATGCGGATGCCGAACCAGGCGACGCCGTAGCTGCCGCCGATGCCGATCAAGCTCATCAGCAGGATGATGGCGACACGCGTGGCGTCGTAGTGCCGCAGCCAGCCGAAGTACACCACCATGATGGTGCCGATGAAGACCTCGAGCAGCAGGATGAACTTGCCTTGGGTGACGAGGTAGGTCTTGCAGGTCTCGTAGATGAGCTCCGAGATCTCCCGCATCGACTTGTGCACCGGCAGGTTCTTGAGCTGGGTGTACATGACGAGGCCGAAGAGCAGGCCCAGCACGCAGATGCCGAGGCCGTAGAGCAGCAGCGAGTGCCCGCTGATGCCGCTGAGGAAGCTCTGGCTGCCGAGGTCGGGCACCACCAGCTCGGCTTCGCTGGCGCGCGCCGCCGGGGCGACGAGGGCGAGCAGCAGGGTGAGGGCGCTGAGGCCCAGGGCGCGGCGGCAGACGGATCGATGCATGTCGGTCCTCCCGGACTTCTGGAAAGCTTTGGAAAACTTCGTGGGAAACCGCGCCCCGAGCGCGCCGGTCAGGTCACCGGAAGCTCGTGAGTCGCGGGGCCGGAAAAAAGCGCCGGGATGGTATCACGGGAGCCGTAAGGTGGCGCGCGAGGGATCGAGATCGCCGCGAGGGCCGCTTGCGGCCCTCGCCAACTGACACGGGGGCTGTTTCGCAGCCCTCGCGATGACGGTAGGTCGTCATCGCGAGGAGCGCAGCGACGAAGCGATCTCGAT
>DASYQD010000117.1:0-154309 GCA_036005845.1 Thermoanaerobaculia bacterium
GGCCGCACCCGGGCGAACGCCCGGTTGTCGTCCGCTGCAACGAAGGGCTAGGCGACTCGTCGCGCATGTTTAAATGCTCTGGTCGAGGTGGCTGGACCAAACTGGCGCAGCCTCTTCGTGCGAGTCAATGCCCTCCTGAAAGGACTGGAGGACGAGTTCGGGCCCGTCGGGTGCGTTCCAGGTCAGCACCTTAGGTCTGTGGACAGCAAAGCCGAATGGGCTGCTAGCGGGCCTGTATGGAACAGCGATAGTAAAGCTGCGCGGCGTCGGTGTGTAGCATCGAGCCTCGACAACCAGAGCGTCTGTCCGACCAGTCGGCAGTTTGATGAAGCCGTCGAACACAAGGACCTGACTCTGCGCGAGCTCAGGGTTGGCCTCAAGAATGGCGCGCCCGTCGGAGACGGCCTGCTCGTACCTCTCACTCTCGAATCGGGTGAGGGTACGGTCTCCGGCAAGCGAACAAGCGCCTAGCATCGGGCACAGCACTTCGCCGGTTGAGACGCACCAGACGGCATGGGCCGCGAAAAAGCCCGCAAGATGGAGTGTGTCTCTCATTCAGTGGTTCTCGCCGTCAACAATCGCTCACCGAGTCGCCTAACTATGAATTATGGGTCTCAGCCCGTGCTGTAGAGGGCGGGCCGGTGACACGTTACGCGCCAAGATCTGACGCGTAACACGCTGGCGGTCGGCTCGACCTAAGACTCGGGAACCCCTTGGTATCGCGTACGTTGCGCATCTAACTGCCGCATCCTTGGCGTAAGGGCATCGGACCATCACCGTCGCTCTGTGTCCGTCGCAGCCGAGCTCTGCACGATCGGCCCGCCTCGCCCAGCCCGCGCTCCGCGCCCTTCGGTGTCCGGAACCGATCGGCCGATCGCATGGGGTTGTGCCCTCGTCGGGAGCAGCCGGGTGGGCGGCCGGCTCGCGAACGCTACGCGGCGATGCTCCGACAAGTCGGCGCATCCATACTACGACCGTTCCGCCAAGCCCTGATGACCGCCCGCGGCGAGGATCGGATTGGGCCGAAGCCGCTGGATCGCGCCGCCATTCCCCGGTCCGGATCTCGCCCCCCGGTGGCTTGGAGTTTGCTGGCCGACTGCCGTAGAGAATGTGCCGCCAGCCTCGGCGTCGAACCGCGCTCGAAGCCGGGCGCCGCTCACAGTGGAGGGAAGCGATGAAACCGAGCCTCTCGCCGCCCGCTCGCCGGCGGACGTTGCTCGCGGTGGGCCTGCTCCTCCTCGCCGCCGCGGTCGCGACCGCTACCACCTCGGGTCCTGACGTCACCGTCTTCGACATCACCGGCGTCGGCAACTACACCTCCACCGGCGCGGTGAACGGCTATCGCGGCTACGCGGTGGGCACCACGTCGTGCAACGTCGGCGATCAACCGGTGTGGTGGTGCAACACGAGCACCGGCTACTGCACGGCCGATCAGCATCCGGTGATCGCGCAGAACCTCTACCGCCTCGAGGCGGGACGGTTCGAGCAGATCGGCTTGAGCTGGCTCAAGCACGGGTTCCTCTCCACCAACTCGCCGAGCTCGACGTGCAACCCGCAGCACCCATGCGCCGGTGCGCCGTTCGGCGGCGACCAGCTCGGTCTCGGTTGCACGACACCTATGGCTCGAGCCTCAACGGCACGCGGCCGCTGGGCATGCGATCGAGGTGAACCGACAGCGCCCGAGCAGCGGGTCAAGGTGCTCGACAGCGATCTCGACCCGCAGTAGTCGGCGCTTTATGCGTGGAAGGCGGTCGACCCGGCGGTGGAGATCGCCAACGCCGACTGCACCACGGCGCCTTCGACGGTCGTCGAGCGCTTCGAGGCGGCCAGCCGCGTCACCGACAAGGGCGACGGCACGTGGCACTACGAGATCGCCATCCACAACGTCAACTCGCGGCGCGCCGCGCGGGCCTACACGATCGCCTTCCCGGCCGGCACGACGCTGTTCAACGCCGGCGCGCACGTCATCGCGCACCACTCCGGGGAGCCGTACACGACGGAGGACTGGACGACCGACGTCACCGGCAACGTGGTGACCTGGTCGACCGACGACTACGGCACCAACGCCAACGCCAATGCTTTGCGTTGGGCGACGACCTTCAGCTTCTGGGTCGACGCCGACCAGCCGCCGCAGGACGGCTCCACGCACACGCTGGCGCTGTTCGTGCCCGGCACGCCCGCCGAGCTCGCGGTGCCGTTCGCGGCAATCTTCGGCGACGGCTTCGAGCACGGCACCGAGCCGTGGGCGGGCAGCGTTCCCTGACCGCGTAGCGCGGCGTTTCACTCGCGCTCGGACCCGTCGCGGGCTACACTCGGCACGCACCAATCCCGGCGAGGAGCCGCCATGAACATCAACGACCTGCTGAAGATCGCGGTCGAGCGCAAGGCGTCCGACCTGCACCTCAAGGTGGGCAGCCACCCGGTGATCCGCGTCGACGGCGACCTGCTGCCGCTGATCGAGCTGAAGCGGCTGATGCAGGAAGACACCATCGCTATGGCGTTCTCGATCATGAACGCGCGGCAGAAGCAGCTCTTCAAGGAAGAGTTCGAAATCGACATCGCCTACTCGGTGCCCGGCCTCGGCCGCTTCCGCTGCAACATCTTCCAGCAGCGCGGCACGGTGGGGCTGGTGCTGCGCGTCATCCCGTCGCGCATCCTCGCCATCCGCGAGCTGATGCTGCCGCCGGTGCTCGAGCGCGTCTGCGACGAGTCGCGCGGCCTGGTGCTGTGCACCGGCACCACCGGCTCGGGCAAGTCGACGACCTTGGCGGCGATGATCGACTACATCAACGCGCTGCGCACCGACCACATCATCACCATCGAGGACCCCATCGAGTTCCTCCACCGCGACAAGAAGGCGATCGTCAACCAGCGCGAGATCTCGTCCGACACCCGCGACTTCTCGAAGGCCCTACGCTCGGCGTTGCGCCAGGACCCCGACGTCATCCTCGTGGGCGAGATGCGCGATTACGAGACGATCGAGACGGCGCTCCTCGCCGCCGAGACCGGCCACCTGGTGTTCTCGACGCTGCACACGCTCGACGCCACCGAGACGATCAACCGCATCATCGCCGTCTTCCCGCCGCACCACCAGAAGCAGATCCGCATCCAGCTCGGCCAGGTGCTGCGCGCCGTCATCTCGCTGCGCCTGATGCCGCGCGCCGACGGCATGGGCCGCGTGCCCGCCGTCGAGGTGATGCGGGTGACGCCGTACATCCGCGAGTGCATCGAGAACAAGGACAAGACGAAGTACATCCGCGAACAGATCGCGCTCGGCACCAGCCAGTACGGCATGCAGACCTTCGATCAGAGCCTGTTCTCGCTCTACAAGGCGGGGCTGATCACGCTTGAGGAGGCGCTCAAGCGCGCCACCAACCCCGACGAGTTCAAGCTCAAGATCCAGGGCGTGCAGTTCACCTCGGACGTCTCGCGCGAGGAGATGGAGAGCACGCTGCGCGGCGCCGAGACGGACATGATGGTGCAGGACAGCCCGTTCCAGATCGAGCGGTGAGCGAGCATCGAGATCGCTTCGCTGCGCTCGCGATGACAAACCTGACGTCATCGCGAGGAGCGCAGCGACGAAGCGATCTCGATGCCTGACGGATCATGGCGCTTTCGGCCTACGAGCGGGCGTTACGGCTGCTCGGCCAGCGCCAACACTTCCGCGGCGACCTGCGGCGCAAGCTGCTCGCCAAGGGTTACGAGACCGAGGAGGTCGACGAGGCGCTGGCGCGTTGCGCGAGCGAGGGCTATCTCGACGACGAGTCGACTGCACGGGCCTTCGTCGCCGAGCGGCAGAATCGGCGCGGACTGGGCCGCGCGCGCGTCGCCGCCGAGCTGAGGCGGCACGGCGCGAGTAGTGAAGCCGTAGGCGCCGCGCTCGCCGAGGTGAGCGACGACGACGAGCGCGCGCGGGCCGCGACCGCGGCGGCGCGCTGGCGACGGCTGCACCGCGGCGATGCGAGCGCGGCGGATCCGCTGGCTCGCCGCGAGCGCGACGCGGCGCTGGGCCGCCACCTGGCGAGCAAAGGCTTCTCGCGCTCCGTCATCGTTGCCGTGCTCAAGGCCGGCGGCGGCGAAGAGGCCGCGGCCGAGCTCGAGGCCGACGGCGGCGACTGAACGGCTCCCCGCAATCGCCGGCCTGCCGCGGCGCCTTGCTATCCTCGCGCCCCGATGCAGAGCAAGGACGTCCGCCAGAGCTTCGTCGACTTCTTCCACGCCCGCGGCCACCTGCACGTGCCGAGCGCGCCGCTGGTGCCGCACGGCGACCCGACGCTGCTGTTCACCAACGCCGGAATGGTGCAATTCAAGGACTACTTCCTCGGCCGCGAAACGCCGCCCGCGAGGCGCGCGGTGACGGCGCAGAAGTGCCTGCGCGTCTCCGGCAAGCACAACGACCTCGAGAACGTGGGACCGAGCCCGCGTCACCACACCTTCTTCGAGATGCTCGGCAACTTCTCGTTCGGCGACTACTTCAAGGCCGACGCGATCGAGTTCGGCTGGCAGCTCGTCACCGGCGCCTGGGGGCTGTCGCCCGACGTGCTGGCGGCGACGGTGTTCGAGCAGGATGACGAGGCGGCCGAGCTCTGGCGCCGGATCTCGGGGCTGCCGCCCGAGCGCATCCACCGCTGCGGCGCCAAGGACAACTTCTGGGCGATGGGCGACACCGGCCCCTGCGGCCCGTGCAGCGAGATCTTCGTCGACACGCGTCCCGGCCGGCCGGTGGTGCCCTGGGCCGAAGGCACCGACTCGGGGCGCTACCTCGAGATCTGGAACCTCGTCTTCATGCAGTACGACCGCGCGCAGGACGGCACGATGACGCCGCTGCCCAACCCGTCGATCGACACCGGCGCCGGGCTCGAGCGCGTCACCGCGGTGCTGCAGGGCGTGGCGTCGAACTACGACACGGATCTGTTCGCGCCGATCATCGCCGCGACGGCCGAGCTGTCGCATCGCGGTTACACGGGCGGCGACGGCGCCGACGACGTGGCGATGCGCGTCATCGCCGACCATCTGCGCGCCGTGAGCTTCCTGCTCGCCGACGGCGTCATCCCCAGCAACGACGGGCGCGGTTACGTGCTGCGCCGCATCCTGCGGCGCGCCGTGCGGCACGGTATGCACCTCGGCTTCGAGGAGCCGTTCCTCCATCGCCTGGTGCCGGTGTTGGGCGAGGTGATGGCGGGCTTCTACCCCGAGCTCGGCGCCTCACGCGAGGCGACCGTCACCACTGTGCGCGCCGAGGAGGAGAAGTTTCTCGGCACGTTGGCGGCCGGCGCGCGGCAGGTGCAGGACGCGATCGAGCGGACGCGGCGCGAGGGCAAGAGCACGCTCGCCGGTCCCGCCGCGTTCCAGCTCTACGACACGCACGGGCTGCCGCTCGAGATCATCCGCGAGATCGCCGAGGAGGAGCGCTTCACCGTCGACGAGGCCGGTTTCCAGACGGCGCTCGAAGAGCAGCGGCAGCGCTCGCGGGCAGCGACCGGCGAGCAGCAGAAGCGGCTGGGCTCGGTGCGCCAGGTGCTCGGCGGCGGCGGCGGCACGGCGACCGAGTTCCTGGGCTACGACGATCTGCGCGTCGAGGGCGCGAAGGTGCTGCGGCTCGGCGCCGAACGCGATGGGCAGGCGCTCGAAGTGCCCAGCATCGGCGCCGGCGAGAGCGGCGTCGCGGTGTTCGACCGCACGCCGTTCTATGCCGAGTCCGGCGGCCAGGTCGGCGACCAGGGAGAGGCGCGCTGGCAGGGGGGGCGCGCGCGCGTGCTCGACGTGCACAAGGACACGAGCGGCACCTATTACCACGAGCTCGCCGTCGAAGAGGGGCGGCTCGAGCGCGGCGCCGCCGTGGATCTCGAAGTGGGGGAGTCGCTGCGCCGCGACACCGAGCGCAACCACACCGCGACGCACCTGTTGCACGCCGCGTTGCGCGAGGTGCTCGGCGAAGGCGTGCGGCAGGCGGGCTCGCTCGTGGCGCCCGACCGGCTGCGCTTCGACTTTACCTTCGGCCGCCCGCTCCACGACGACGAGCTGCGCCGCATCGAGGACATCGTCAACGAGCGCGTGCGCCAGGCCCTGCCGACGCGCATCGTCGTGCAGGGCTACCAGGAGGCGGTGGCGCGCGGCGCCATGGCGCTCTTCGGCGAGAAGTACGGCGACCGCGTGCGCACGGTGGAAGTGCCCGGCTTCTCGCTCGAGCTGTGCGGCGGCTGCCACGTGCGCAACGTCGGCGAGATCGGGCTCTTCCTCGTTATGTCGGAGCGCGGCATCGCCTCCGGCGTGCGGCGCATCGAGGCGCTGACCGGCCGCGGCGCCGTCGATCACGTGCGGGCGCGGCAGGCGGTCGCCGACACCGTCGCCGGCGCGCTGGGCGCGCCGCTCGAGCGCGGCGCCGAGGAGGCGCGCGCGCTGCAGCAGCGGCTCTCGACCACGGAACGCGAGCTGGCGCAGCTTCGCCGCCAGCTCGTCGCCGGCAGCGGCGCGGCGCCGGCCGAGCAGGCGCGCGAGGTGGCGGGCGTCAAGGTGCTCGCGCGCGAGGTGCCGCCGGCTCCTCCCGACGAGCTGCGCAACATGGCGGACATGCTGCGGCAGAAGCTCGGCTCGGGAGTCGTGGTGCTCGGCGCGCGCGGCGACGGCAAGGTGTCGCTGGTGGCGGCAGTGACCGCCGATCTCGTCGGCCGGCTCCACGCCGGCAACCTGGTCAAGGCCGCGGCGGCGGCCGCCGGCGGCAAGGGCGGCGGCCGGCCCGACTTCGCGCAGGCCGGCGGCAAGGAGCCCGACAAGCTGCCGCAGGCGCTCGATGCGGCGGTCGACGAAGTGGCGCACCAGCTCGCCGATTACGGCGGGCAGTAGGCCCTCGCGAGGCGCACCACTACCGATTGCGGTCGGAGGTGCGCTGTGAGGAATCGCACGCGGCGCGGGAATGCACGGCACACTGACGCTGTTCTCGCGCTCTGTTAAGATCGGCAAACTTCAAGGCGGGAACCCACAAGCGATGGCGAGAACGCGGGGGGTGGTGTTCGTTTGCACGCTGGCGGCGCTGCTGCCGGCATTCGCCTCTTCGCCCGCTCGGGGCGAGGTGAAGACCCGCGTCCGCCCCGACGGCACCATCGAGATCTACAACGACGGCCCGGGCGGCCCGCTCGCCACGCGCACGCTGCGGCTGCGGCCGATCCCGGTCGCCGCTTGGAGCGACTGGATCCACGAGCACGCCGACCGCCACGGCGTCGATCCGCGGCTCGTGCAGGCGATCGTGCAGGTGGAGTCGGGCTACAACCACCGCGCCAGGTCGCGCACCGGCGCGGTCGGCCTCATGCAGCTCATGCCCGAGACCGCGCGCACGCTGCAGGTGGGTGATCGCTACGACGCCGAGGAGAACATCAAGGGCGGCGTCGCCTACCTGCGGCAGATGATCGACCTCTTCCCGGGCCGCCTCGAGCTCGCCATCGCCGCCTACAACGCCGGGCCCAACGCGGTGCAGCGGCACGGCGGCATCCCGCCCTACGCCGAGACCCGCGACTACGTCGACCGCGTGCTGACGCTCTACCGCGGCACGGGTTCCTCGCTCAACGTGGCGTTCTCGAGCGGCGGCAACGCGCTGCAGCTCAACGGCCTGGTGCAAGCGTTGGTGCCGTCGCCGCTGCAGCGGGCGCTGGCCAACGGCACGATCCGTCCGGCGGCGCGGCCGGTGCCCAACGACCCGCTGCCCACCGGGCTGCAGGTCGCGGCTGCGGCGCCCGCCCCGATCCCCGCCGAGCCGATCGCCGCCTACGCGCCCGCCGCCCCGGCGCCGGCGCCCATCGTGCCGGTGGCCGCGCCGGCGATGCGTCCGCTGCCCGCCAACGTGGTGGTGCCGGCCAGCCTGCCCATCGAGTCGGCGCCGGCGCTCGCGCAGCCCGCGACCGGCGGCTGAGCACCTCCAGATCCACTTTCGGAAGCCGCTGTTAGAATCCGCGGCGCGGTGAGCCGCCGAGCGTGCGCGCGCGGCGCCGTTACCATGCGCTTGCCGCGGCACCTCCCCAACCTCCTCTCGCTCTTCCGCATCCTGCTGGTGCCGCTGCTGGTGGTGGTGCTGCTGACGAAGTTCGAGAACAAGGAGTTCGTCGGCCTCGGCGTCTTCCTGCTCGCCTCGCTCACCGACGTGCTCGACGGCTGGGTGGCGCGCCGCTTCGGGCTGATCACGCGGCTGGGCAAGCTGCTCGACCCGGCGGCCGACAAGATCTTGACCGCGGCGGCGTTCATCTCGCTCGTCGAGCTCAACCCCGGCCTGGTGCCGGCGTGGATGGTGGTGGCGATCATCTCGCGCGAGCTGGCGGTGTCGGCGCTGCGCAGCTTCGCGGCCGCCGAGCGCGTGGTCATCGGCGCCAGCGTCGCCGGCAAGGTGAAGACGGTGGTGCAGGTGATCGCCATCAGCCTGCTCATCATCTACAACCAGCTCGGCGAGTTCAGCCACCTGGCGCCGCTGTCGCTGTGGGCGTCGCTGGTGGTGACGGTTTACTCGGGCGTCGAGTACTTCGTCCGCTTCGCCAGGCTCATCCTCCTGGCGAGCGAGCGGCCGGAGGGCGCAGAGTTGCCGGAGCCCGCCGAAGCGGTGGAGCGCACCTCCAAGGCGAGCTGACGCGCAGAGCGCGCGGAGAAAAAGAAAAAAGCGAGAGAGCCCGCAGGCCCTCTCGCTTCTTCTCGCTGGCTCGAAGCCGGCTTACTGCGTCTTTCTGAGGTCTTACTGAGCGGCCGGGCTCGGCGTCGGGGCGGCCATGTTGTCGCCCATCGACGGAGTGGCCTCGGGGGCCGGGGTGGCCTCCATCATCGGCTCGGCCATGGCCGGGGTCGGGGTCGCTTCGGCCATCGTCTCGGTGTTCTCTTCGGTCTTCTTCGGGCAGCCGGCGAGCACCACGACGGCGGGCACCATCAGCAGCGCCAGCATCCAAACTCTGAACTTCTTCATGATCAAACTCTCCCTCGGTCCAACGGTTAAAAAATCGCTCGCGTAGAGCCCCATTGCCTACGCGGCCTCTCGACGCCGGCAGCCCTGCCGTCGCCGAGGGTCGAGCATGTTGCCTTCGCAAGCTCGAACTCGGAGAACTTTGAAAGAACGTCTAAGTCAAGCGGGAAGGCCGGCAAGGCCTTCCCGGACGCAGGTGCGATCACAGGAGCTTTCTCTGGTGTATGGGTATCCAGGTTCGATTCCGACTAGCGCGCTGGTTTCTATTGATCCCGGTGCGCTGGTCCCTCCCGGGCGGGCGGGATCGGAACCGCGACTGGCGGAAGATCCTAGCTAAATCGCTGGCGCTGTCAAGCGGGATGGGCCGGGCCCCCCCTGGGGAGGCGGGCGGTCGAGCCGCTGCTACCATGGGCAGCCGCCGGCCGGACAGCCGTCGGCCCCGGCGGGAGGAGGCGCGAGGACCCACGATGTTCGACGGCCTGCAAGGAAAGCTCCAAGCGGTCTTCCGCGACCTGCGCGGGGAGGGCCGGATCACCCCGGAAGTGCTCGAGGAGGCGCTCAAGCAGATCCGCATGGCGCTGCTAGAGGCCGACGTCCACTTCCGGGTGGTCAAGGCCTTCGTCGACCGCGTGCGCGAGCGCTCCTCGAACGAAGAGGTGCTGCAGAGCCTCACCGGCAGCCAGCAGGTGGTGAAGATCGTCCGCGACGAGCTGGTGGCGCTGCTCGGCGACGAGGGAGCCGAGCTGCGGCTCGACGGCCGGCCGGCGGTGGTGCTGCTGTGCGGTCTGCAGGGCTCGGGCAAGACGACGACCGCCGGCAAGCTGGCGAAGCGGCTGCGCGGGCGCGGGCGCCATCCGCTGCTGGTGGCAGGCGACCTCCAGCGCGCCGCTGCCGTCGAGCAGCTCGTGCAAGTGGGACGCGGCGTCGGCGTGCCGGTGGTGGCGCCCGAAGCCGGCGAGAAGGTGGACCAGCTCGCCGAGCGCGCCCTCAAGGTGGCGCGCGACCGCGGCCACGACGTGATGGTGTTCGACACCGCCGGACGGTTGCACGTCGACGAGGCGTTGATGGCGGAGGTCAAGCGGCTCGCCGAGCGCCTCAAGCCGTCGGAGACGCTGTTCGTCGCCGACGCGATGACCGGCCAGGACGCGGTGAAGAGCGCCGGCGCCTTCGCGGCCGCGCTGCCGCTCACCGGCGCCATCCTCACCAAGCTCGACGGCGACTCGCGCGGCGGCGCGGCGCTGTCGATCCGCACCGTCGCCAAGGTGCCCATCCGCTTCGCCGGCACCGGCGAGAAGTCGGACGACCTCGAGCTCTTCTCGCCCGACCGCATGGCTGGCCGCATCCTCGGCATGGGCGACGTGCTGTCGCTCATCGAGCGTGCCGAGCGCGAGCTCGACCAGGGGGAGACGCAGCGCCTCGCCGGCCGCATCGGCAGCGGGCAGCTCACGCTCGAGGACGTCCGCGACCAGATGCGGCAGATCCGCAAGCTGGGGTCGATGTCGCAGATTCTCGAGATGCTGCCCAAGGTGGGGCCGCTGCGCGGGCTCGACGCCATGAAGGTGGACGACGGGCAGCTCAAGCGGGTGGAGGCGATCATCGACTCGATGACGCCGCTCGAGCGGCGGCGGCCGCAGGTGCTCGACGGCTCGCGGAAGAAGCGGATCGCCTCGGGCTCCGGCACGCACGTGCAGGAGATCAACCAGCTGCTCAAGCAGTATCAGCAGATGCAGAAGATGATGAAGGGCGGGCAGGGGAAGATGCTGCGGCGGCTGATGGCGGGGCGGCGCGCCTGACCCTTCACTCGTAAGCCAGCGCCGCCGCCGTGGGAATGCGGGTCGCGCGCCATGCCGGCCACGCGCAGGCCAGCAGCGAGACGACCACCACCAGCGCCAGCCAGCGCAGGACGCCCGCGGCGTCCGGCAGCAGGCGAACCGGGACGCGGAACATGACGCGGCCGAAGGCCTCGCCGAGGAGCACGCTGGTGACGAGCGACAGCGGCAGCGCCGCGAGCCAGCCGCCAAGCGCGACCACCAGTCCCTCGACCTGCACCAGCGCGAGGATGGCGCCGTGGCGGGCGCCGATGGCGCGCAGCACGCCGATCTCGCGCGTACGCTCGAGGACGGCCAGGCTCATCGTCGAGGCGAGCCCGAGGCCGCCGACGAGGATCGTCAGCTGGCCCATGATGCCGAGGAACGCCACCACCATGAGCAGGTGGTCCTCGATCACCTTGCGCTGCTGCGCCATGAGCTGGCCCGACTGCACCTCCAGACCGCGCGCCTCGAGCTCGCCGCGCAGCCGCTGCAGGAGGTCGACCTGCGCGGCGGCGCCGTCGAGCCGCGCGTCGACGAGCAGCGTCGCGACGCCGGCGCCGACGAGCGGCGCCAGCGCCTCGCGCGTCGTGTAGGCCTGCGGCGACGGGCCGCTGTCGACGAGCCCGACGACGCGCCAGCGGCTCGGCCGGCCGGCGACGAGGAGCGGCACCGCGTCGCCCACGCGCAGGCCGGGCTCGTCGTCGACCAGGCGGCGCCCCACCACCAGCTCGGCGGCGCCCGCGCGCGCCCAGCGGCCGCGCTCGAGCCGCGGCGCGAAGAGGGGCGAGCCGGCGGGCGGCGCGGTTAGCGCGAAGGCGTTGCCGAGCGTGCCGTCGCCATGCTGCACCACCGCGCGGGCGCCGGCCCACGCCTCGGCGCGCGCCACGCCATCGACGGCGCGCGCCGCGGTCTCGAGCTCGAGCGGCGGATAGGGCCGGGCGAGCCGGACGACGACGTCGAACCGTTGGCCGCCGAAGAGGAGATCGACGGAGCCGCGCACGGCGGCGCGCAGGTTCAGCGCGCCGACGTAGACGGCGCCGCCGACGGCCAGCGTCAGCAAAGTGAGCACGGTGCGTTGGCGGCGGCGGAAGGCGTTGCGCAGCGCCAGCAGCAGCGGCCGCGCCAGGCGGCCGTTGCTCCGCGGCCGCCGCGACGCTTGCGTGGCCGGCGGCGCGATGCCGAAATCGCGCAGCGCCTCGCCGACGGCGATGCGGCAGCCGCGAAGGATGGGAACCGCCGCGGCCAGCACCGGCAGCAGCGCGCCGGCGGCGAGCTGGGGCAGGATGATCGCCGGCGCCAGGCTAGCGCTGCCGAGGTCGAAGTTGAGCAGCTCGGCGTTGAGCTCGGCGTAGCGGCGGCCGATCCACGCCGCGGCCGGCAGCCCGATGGCGCAGGCGGCGAGGCCGAGCGCCGCGGCCAGCACGAGGTACATCGCCGCGAGCTGGCCGCCGCGGGCGCCGATCGCCTTCATGACGCCGATCTCGCGCACCTGCCCGGCGAGCATGGCGGTGATCAGGTTGACGACCAGCAGGCCGCTCGACAGCAGCGCCAGCACGCCGAACGCGCCCTGCGTCATGAGCAGGGAGTTGATCTGCGCCGCGTGCACGTGGCGGCCGGGCACCGGCACGTCGACGTCGCGCACGCGGTGGCCGGCGGCCTCGACCTCCGCCTTGACGGCGAACGCGGTGCGGCGCACGGCGTCGCGGTCGAAGGCGTCGCCGCGCACGGTGAGCTGCAGCTCGTCCAAGCTCGGCTCGACGCCGAGACGGGCGAGCGTCGCGCGGCTGACGAAGGCGTAGACGACGTTCTCCATCCACCCCGGTGCCAGCCCGACGTCGCGAGCGACCCCGGCGACGGGCAGGGCGGCCGGCGGACCGCCGCCGACCTGCAGCGTCAGCGTCGAGCCCAGCCCGACGCGCGCGTACTCGCGGGAAGAGGCCTCCACCACCACCGCGCCGTCCGGCGGCGGCCAGGCGCCGTCCTCGCGATTGACGCCGCCGATGGCGATGCGGCGAGGGTCGTCGTAGACGAAGAGGATGGCGGCGCGCCAGGCGCCCTCCACCGCGGCGCTGGCGGCCACCGTGCGCCGTGCCTGCACCTGCCGCACCATCGGCAGGCGGCGCACGCGCGCCAGCAGCGCGCCGTCGATGCCGTCGACGCGCAGCGTCGCGTTGGCCGGGTTGCTGGCGCGGTACTGCTCGCGGGTGACGCCGCGCAGCAGCCACCAGCTGTCGAGCACGGCGCCGGAGCCGACGATGCCGACGACGATCGCCGCCACCACGAGCAGCGTGCGCGACTTGTGCAGCCAGAGGTCGCGCCCCACCTTGCGCCAGCGCGGCGGCAGGCTAGACATGGACCGCATCGCCATGCACGTTACTTAGCAGGGCTTCGTTCGCCGCGACTCTGCCGTCGACCAGCGTGATGGCGCGGCCGGCGAAGCGCAGGGCGTCGCGTTCGTGGGTGACCATCACCACCGTCTGCCCGTCGCGCGCCAGCACGGCGAGCAGCTCCAGCATGCCGGCGGCGGTGCGCGAGTCGAGGTTGCCGGTGGGCTCGTCGGCGAGCAGCACCGCCGGCGCGTTGGCCAGCGCGCGCGCCACCGCCACCCGCTGCTGCTGGCCGCCGGAGAGCGTCGCCGGCAGCTTGTCGGCCTGGTCGGCGACGCCCAGCCGTTCGAGCAGCGCGAGCGCGCGCGGCCGCCGCTCGCGTGACGGCCAGGCGGCGCAGAAGTCCATCGGCAGCATGACGTTTTCGAGCGCCGTCAGCGTCGGCAGCAGTTGGAAGAACTGGAAGACGATGCCGACGGCGCGGCCGCGCCAGGCGGACAGCGCGCGCTCCGGCAGCAGGTGGACGGCGGTGCCGCCGAGCCAAATCTCGCCCTGCGACGGCCGGTCGATGCCGGCGAGCAGGCTCAGCAGGGTGGACTTGCCGCTGCCCGACTGGCCGACGACGGCAACGAAGCCGCCGCGTTCGACGGTGAGGCTCACGTCGGCGAGGGCGAGGAAGCTGCCGGCCGGCGTGCCGTAGCGCTTGCTCACGTTGCGCATCACGATCAGCGGTTCGCTCATGGGTGCACAGTACGGCCGGCGGACGGCGTCGGCGGCCCCGCTCGTCGGCACCGCGGCACCACTCGTCGAACGCGCGCCGCCGAACGGCCGCGGCGCCCCTACGATGCTGGTCAGGCGGCCGCCGGAAGCGTTCGCCGCCATCCTTGGAGGTGCCCATGGTTCGCCGACTCGTCGTCGTCTGTCACTGCACGCTCGCGCTCGCCGCCGGCGCGGCGTTCGCCCAGCACGGGCCGGTAGTCACCGGACCGCCGCTGCTCACCAACCCGCCGCCCGAGGCGCGCCAGCTCGACTTCCTCGTCGGCCAGTGGGAGCTGGTGGCGCTGCCCAAGGTGTCAACCCTCGTCGCCGTCTTCCACGGCCAGCCGAAGCTGGTGGGGACGTGGAAGGCGTGGCGCGCCCTCGACGGCTTCGGCATCGACGAGGAGCTCCGCCTCACCGACGAGACCGGCAATCCGCTCCTGCTGTCGCGCTCGCTGCGCATCTTCGACCGCGCCAGGCGGCGGTGGAGCGGCAGCACCCTCGACGTCTACCGCGCCCGCTTCAGCGACAGCACGGGAGAATCGAAGGGCGGACAGGTCACCTTCACCACGAGCGGCACCGACGCCGAGGGCAAGCGCTACGTCATGCGCGGCCGCTTCTACGACGTCAAGCCCAACGCGTTCCGCTGGCAGCAGGATCGCTCGTACGATGGCGGCAAGACGTGGGACGAGACGCTGAAGATCGAAGCGCGGCGGGTGGCCGCGGCCGCGCCGCGGTGAGCCGGCGGCGCCGTTCGCGGCGCCTGGTGTGGCTCTGGCTGCTCGCCGGCTGGCTGCCGGTGTGGGCGCTCTTTCTGCTCCTCCTGCTCACCGCCCACTCCGGCGTGTCGCTGCCGGAGGCGGCCGGGGTGGCGTTGCGATTGGGCGTCGCGGCGGCGCTGCTCGGCTTCGGCGTGCAGCGGTTCGCCGAGAGGGTGCCCTGGCCGCGGCCGTTCGCGCTGCGTTTCGTCCTCGTGCACCTGCTCGCCGCCAGCGTCTTCGCGGCGGCGTTCGTGCTGCTCAACAGCCTCATCGCCAGCCTGCTGGAACACCGGCTGGTGATCGTCGTCGGCATCGGTCTCGGTTCCTTCCTGGTGTTCGGCGTCTGGCTCTACCTCATCGTCGCCGGCGTCTGCTACGCGGTGCAGGCCACCGAACGGCTGGCCCGCGCCGAGGCGGAGGCGGCGCGCGCGCAGCTCGCCGCGCTGCGCGGCCAACTCCACCCGCACTTCCTCTTCAACGCGCTGCACACGGTGGTGCAGCTGATCCCGCAGGAGCCGCGCCGGGCCGCGCAGGCCGCCGAGCAGCTGGCGGCGCTGCTGCGCGTCACCGTCGAGGAGGAGCGCGACGTCGTCAGTCTGGAGGAGGAGTGGGACTTCGTCGAGCGCTACCTCGCGCTCGAACGGCTGCGCTTCGGCGACCGGCTGCGGGTGGAGGCGCGGCTCGACGACGAGGCGCGGGCGGCGCTGCTGCCCTCCTTCGCGCTGCAGACGCTGGTGGAGAACGCGGTGCGACACGGCGCCGCGCCGCGGGTCGAGGCGACGCGGGTGTCGGTGGAGGCGGCGACCGCGGACGGCCGCCTGACGCTCGTCGTGCGCGACGACGGCGGCGGCGCCGATCCCGGGCGCCTCGCGCTCGCCGATGGCAGCGGTCAGGGCAGTGGTCTAGAACGCCTGCGCGATCGCTTGCGGGCGCTCTACGGCGCGAGCGCCGCTTTGGAGGTCGACACCGCGCCGGGCGCCGGCTTCACCGTCACCCTGACGGTGCCGCAGGAGCCGGCGTGAAGGTGCGCGCCCTGATCGCCGACGACGAGCCGATCGCCCGCCTCGGCCTGCGCGAGATGCTGGCCGACCACGAGTGGATCGAGTGCGCCGGCGAGGCGGCGAACGGACCGGCGGCGGCCGCCGCCATCGACGCGCTGCGGCCGGACCTCGTCTTCCTCGACGTGCAGATGCCGGGGCTGCTCGGCACCGAGGTGCTCCGCCGAGTGCGCCATCAGCCGTTCGTCGTCTTCACCACCGCTTACGGGCAGCATGCCGTCACCGCCTTCGAGCTCGGCGCCCTCGACTACCTGCTCAAGCCCTTCGGCCCGGAGCGGCTGGCGGCGGCGCTCGCGCGCGTGCAGGCCGCGATCGGCGAGCCGTTGCCGTCGCCGCCCTGTGGGACCTTTCAACGGCTGCAGGAGACGTTTGGCGGCGCGCCCATCCGGCGGCTCTTCGCGCGGGCGGGCGCGGCGATCGTCCCGGTCGCCGTCGACGACGTGCTCTGGCTCGAGGCGGCGGGCGACTACGTCGCCGTGCACGCGGTGCGCGGCCGTCACCTCCTTCACGTGCCCCTGCACCGCCTCGAGGCGCGGCTGGACCCGGCCCGCTTCGCCCGCATTCACCGCACCTCGATCGTCAACCTCGATCGCGTGAGCGCGTTCCGGCGGCACGGCAAGGGTCAGCTCGTCGCGGTGCTCCAGGACGGCACGCGACTGGTCGTCAGCCGCAGCCGGGCCAAGGAGTTGCGGTCGCTGGCCACATGAGGCCCGGTCCCGCGGGCGCCGTGGGCGGTTTCTGCTATCATCCGCGTTCGCTTTCGGCCGGGGTGCGCCCGCCGGTTTCCCCTCCGCGACTTCTTTCTCGACTCGAGGATCGCCAGATGGTGAAGATTCGTCTCCGTCGCATGGGCTCGCGCAACCATCCTTTCTACCGGGTGGTGGTGTCGGATGCCCGCAAGACTCCCACCGGCGCCGCCCTCGACGAGATCGGCTACTACGATCCGCGCAAGCAGCCGGCGGTGGTGTCGATCGACCGCGAGCGCGTGGATCACTGGGTGAAGAACGGCGCGCTGCTCTCGCCGACGGTGTCGAAGCTGCTGCGCGGCCTGCCTCCGGCGGCCGCCGCGGCGCCGGCCGAGCCGGCCGCGGCGCAACCTTCGGCCTAGCGGTGGACGACGCCGCCCGCGACCTCGCCCGAGTCGTCCGGCACCTGGTCGATCAGCCCGACGCGGTGCGCGTGCGCGAGCAGGAGCGCGGCCGCGCGCACGTGCTCGACCTCGAGGTGGCGCCGGAGGACATGGGCAGCGTCATCGGCCGCGGCGGCCGCACCGCCCAGGCGTTGCGCGCGCTGCTGCGCCACCGCGGCGAGGCTTCCGGCATCAGCTATGAGCTCAAGATCCGCGAGCCGGGGGAAAGCCCGCACCGGCACGACCGCGACTGAGCGGCCGCGTCGCCGGCGCGCTGAGCCTCGAGAAGACGCCCAGGCGGCGGCGCCGATCGAGCGGGTCGCGGTTGGCCGCGTGACGAACGCGCACGGGTTGCGCGGCGAGGTGGCGGTCGACGCTTTTTCCGACGTCGCCGGCCGCTTCGCATCCGGCTCCTCGCTCTGGTTGACCGCGCGCAGCGAGGCGCCACGCAAGGTCGTCGTCGAATCCAGCCGTCCTCTCACCTCGCGCCACAAGGACCGCCTGCTGTTGAGCCTGCAAGGGATCGCCGACCGCACCGCCGCCGAGGCGCTGCGCGGCGCGCTGCTCGAGATCGATGCCGCGGCGGTGCCGCCGGCGCCGGAAGGGAGCTATTACCACTACGACCTCGTCGGCTGCCGCTGCACCGACCGCCGCGCCGGGGAGCTGGGCGAGGTGGTGGAGGTGGTCGAAGGCGGCGGCGGCGACCTGCTGCGCGTCGTCGTGCCGGCGCACGGCGACGAGCCCGGGCGCGAGCTGCTGCTGCCGTTCGTCGACGCTTACCTGGCGGAGGTGGACGTCGCCGGCCGCCGCATCCTCTGGGACCTGCCGGAAGGGTTGATCGAGGCATGTGGATCGGCGTCGTGACCATCTTCCCCGAGCTCTTCGGGGAGTTCCTGCAGACCAGCCTCATCGGCCGTGCGCGGCAGAGCGGCAAGCTGCAGCTCGAGGTGCGCGACCTGCGCGAGTTCACCGACGACCCGCATCGGGTGGTCGACGACGAGCCCTACGGCGGCGGCGGCGGCATGGTGATGACGGCGCCGCCCTGGCTGCGCGCCGTGCGCGAGCTGTCGGCGGGCCGCTCGCCGCGTCGCGTGCTGCTCTCGCCGCAGGGCCGCCGCCTCGACGACGCCAAGGTGCAAGAGCTTGCCGCGTGCCCCGAGCTGCTCCTCCTCTGCGGCCGCTACGAAGGAATCGACGAGCGGGTGCGCCAGCTCGTCGTCGACGAGGAGGTCTCGATCGGCGACTACGTGCTGTCGGGCGGCGAGCTGCCCGCGATGGTGCTGATCGAGGCGGTGTCGCGCTGCGTTCCCGGCGTCGTCCAGCAGCAGAGCTCGGTCGAGCGCGACAGCTTCCGCACCGGCCTGCTCGACCACCCGCACTACACGCGGCCGGCGGTGGTGGAAGGCCTGGCAGTGCCGCCGGTGCTGCTCTCCGGCGACCACGCGGCCATCGAGCGCTGGCGGCAGCAGGAGGCCTTGCGCGCTACCGCCGAGAAGCGGCCGGACCTGCTGCAGGCCCAAACTTGCAAGTCGCCGGACGGGACCGGATAATATGCAGTCCTCGACCACCCCGGTGAGCAGCCCGGCGGGCGGCATGGCGACCGCCGGAGGGCAGCGGCGTCGAGGCCAGCAGAAGACGTGAAGGAGCGATCGTCATGGAAGCGTTGAGAGTCATCGAAGCCCCGTTCCTGAAGGACGGGCTGCCGGATTTCCGCGCCGGGGACACCGTGCGCGTGCACGTCAAGGTGGTGGAAGGCAACAAGGAGCGCATCCAGGTCTTCCAGGGCGTCGTCATCGGCCGCAAGGGCGGCGGCATCCGCGAGACCTTCACCGCGCGCAAGGTGTCGGGCGGCGTCGGCGTCGAGCGGATTTTCCCGCTCCACTCGCCGTCCATCGACCGCATCGAGGTAGTGCGCCGCGGCCGCGTGCGCCGCGCCAAGCTCTACTACCTCCGCGACCTGCAGGGCAAGGCGGCCCGCATCCGCGAGCGGCGCGATGAGATCGCCGCGGAGCCCGAGGCATAGGCGGACATCCCGCTGCCGGTGGAAGCCCGGCCCGCGGGTGAGGTGACGCGGTGACCAAGCGCGAGCAAGTCGTCAAGGTCGCCGAGAAGTACGTCGCCAAGGGGCGGATCGACTCCGCCATCAAGGAGTACCTGAAGGTACTCAAGGAGAACCCCAACGACGTTTCGACGCTGAACCGTCTGGGGGATCTCTACGCCCGCATCTCGCGCATCGACGAGGCGGTGCGGCTCTTTGCGCAGATCGCCGGCCAGTACACGGAAGACGGCTTCCTGGTCAAGGCGATCGCGATCTACAAGAAGATCATCAAGCTCGACCCGACGCGGCTGCAGGTCTACGAGAGCCTCGCCGCGCTCTACCACAAGCAGGGGCTGGTCAACGAGGCGCGCACTCAGTACCAGGTGCTGGGCGACTACTACCTCAAGCACCACGACAACGCGGCGGCCATCAACATCTTCGTCAAGATGGTCGAGCTCGAGCCCGACAACCCGTCGCACCACCTCAAGCTCGCCGAGCTCTACCAGCAGGGGCAGCTGTGGGACAAGGCGCTCAAGTCCTACCGCACGATCGCCGAGCTGATGCTGCACCACGGCCGCGTGGAAGAAGCGGTGCGCGTCTACCAGCGCGCGATCGAGGTCTACCCCGAGGACCTCGGCTTCATCACCGACGCGGTGTTGGGCATCAAGGACGCCGGACACACCGGCCCGGCGGCGAAGCTGCTCGCCTCGGCGGTGGCGGCCAATCCGCAGGCGGAGAAGGTGGCGCGGCTCGCGGGGCTGCGCACCGGCGACGCCACGGAGCAGATGCCCGCCGCGACGCGGCCGCGGCCGCGGCCGAGCGCCGACGGCCGCGAGACGTTGCCGCCGCCGTTCGCGCCGCCACGCGCCGCCGCCGCGCCATCGCCGCCTGCCGCGCCGGCGCGTCCGTTCGAGCAGCAGCGGCCCGCGCCGCCGCCGCGCGCGTTCGAGCCCCAGGAGTCCGAAGAGGACTTCTTCGTGCTCGACATCGACGAGCCGTCCGGCAGCCTGGTCGCGCCGCCAGCCGATATGGACGCGCCGGGCACCGCCTTCCAGCGGCCGCTCGAGCGGAGGCCGCCGCCGGCCGAGTCGCCGCCGCGGACGGAGGAGCCGTGGGCCGCGGGGCCGGCCGCCGAGGAGCCCGCGGTCGCGGACTGGCGCAGCGAGCGCGCTGGGTTCCCCGGAGATCCCGGATCGGGCTTCAGCTTCGAGATGCCCGATCTCGAGATGCCCGAGGTGGAGCTCGACGAGCTGGGCGCGGCGGAAACGGCGCCCGCGCCGGTCGAGCCGAAAGCTGAAGAAGAGTCGCTCGAGTTGCCGGAGGAGACGCTACTGCCGTGGGACGAGCCGCTGGCGCCCGCCGCCGGCGCGGAGCGTTTCGCCGACAGCGTCGCCGAACGCGTCGAGGAGGAGAGCGTCGAGCTGGAGCTGGACCTGTCGCAGCTCGAGCTCGAGCCCGACGTCGCGGCCACGCTGCCGGAGCTGCCCGAGCTGCCCGCCGCGGAGCCGGGACTCGCGGAGCTGGACGGCGACGCCGGTTTCGAGCTGGAGCTCGAGGAGCCGGAGACGGGCTGGGCCGAGCCGGCCGCGCCCACCGCGCCTGCCGCGGCGCCTCCGCCCGCGGCGCCGGCGCCGCGCGCCGCCGCTCCACCGCCTGCGCCGGCAGCGCCGCCGGCGCCCCCGGAAGAACCGCGCGTCCAAGACCTCCTCGCCGAGGCCGAGGTCTTCGCCAAGTACAACCTCGAGGAGAAGGCGCTCGAGCGGCTCGACCAGGTGCTCGGCCGCGAGCCCAACAACCTCGACGCGCTGCAGCTCCTCGTCGACCTGCACATCCGCGGCGGCGATCCGGCGCGCGTCGAGTCCGCCGTGCGCCGGCTGCGCCCCGTCGTCGAAGCGAAGAAGGCGACCGACGTCTGGGACCGCGTGCAAGCGAAGCTGCAGCGCGCCGGCATGACGCTCTCCGGCGAGACGGTGGCGCCGATCCGCACCGCGCCCGACCGCGTCTCGCAGCTCATCAAGTCGCTCGAGCAACCGCGGCCCAGCACGGCGGCGCGGCCCGCCGCTGCGTCGAAGGCCGGGGCGCCGACGAAGGCAGACAAGAAGAAAGCCGCGGTCGACGCCGCACTGGCCGCCATCGCCTCGGACTTCCAGCGGCCGCCCAAGGCGAAGCCGGCGGCGCCCGCGCCGCCGCCACCCGCCGCGGCGCGGCCGGCGACGCCACCTGCCGCTGCCGCGCCACCGGCTGCCGCGGCCCCGCCGGCGCCGAGCGCGCCCGTCGTGCCGCTCACGCCACCGCCCGCGGCTCCCGCGACTCCGATGAGGCCCGCGGCCGCGGCCGGTCCGGCGCCCGCTCCGCCCGCCGCGGCGCCGCATTCACCGATGGTGCTGCCGCCGCTCGTGCCGCTGTCAGCCGCGCCTCCTGCCATCTTGCCGCCGCCGCCCACGCGTCCCGCGCCGCCGCCGAGCGGCGTCTACGACGCCGAAGGCTTCGAGGAGGAGCTGCCGGACATCGTGCTCCCCGAGGAGCGCCATCCCTCGACGGTGCCCGACCTCGACGACACCGGCATGGACTGGCTGCGCGAGGAGCCGAAGGCGGCGGCCGCGGCGAGCCCCGACAAGCTGTTCGACGACGAGGACGAGTTCTTCGATCTCGCCGCCGAGCTCGAAGAGGAGCTGGGCGTCGAGGAGGGGAAGATCGGCGGCGAGATCCTGGCGCAGAGCGAGGAGCCGACGCTCGAGGAGATCGTCGAGGGCTTCAAGAAGGGGGTCGCGGAGAACCTCTCGCCCGAGGACTACGACACCCACTACAACCTCGGCATCGCCTACCGCGAGATGGGTCTCCTCGACGAGGCGATCGGCGAGTTCCAGCTCGCCTCGAAGGACCCCATCCACCTCGTCGACTGCTGCGCGATGCTCGGCGTCTCGTTCCTCGAGAAGGGGCTGCCCGAGCTGGCCGTCAAGTGGTACCAGCGCGGCCTGACGGCTCCCAACCTGCTCGAAGAGGTGATGCTGTCGCTGCTCTACGACATGGGCAACGTCTACCTGCAGATGGGCGACGAGGCGGCGGCGCGCAAGACCTTCGTCGAGCTCTACGGCATCAACAGCAACTACCGCGACGTGGTGGCGAAGCTCGCCGAGTTGCGCGCCCTCGACTGAGCTTCGGCCTCAGCGCCCGCGTGCGATGATTCGCGGCTTATGACGCGAACCATCACGCTCATCCCCGGCGACGGCATCGGTCCCGAGGTCACCGCCGCCACCGTGCGCGTGCTCGAGGCGGCCGGCGCGCAGATCGAGTGGGAGCCGCAGATCGCGGGCACCGAGGCGCTGGCGCGCAAGGGCGACCCGCTGCCGCAGGAGGTGCTCGACTCGATCCTGCGCAACGGCGTGGCGTTGAAGGGTCCGATCGCGACGCCGGTGGGGAAGGGCTTCCGCTCGGTGAACGTGGCGTTGCGCAAGGCGCTCGTGCTCTACGCCAACCTGCGGCCGGTGCGCTCGCTCGCCGGCGTGCCGGCGCGGTTCGCGGACGTCGACCTGATCGTGGTGCGCGAGAACACCGAGGGGCTCTACAGCGGCATCGAGCACGAGGTGGTGCCGGGCGTCATGGAGAGCCTGAAGATCATCAGCGCCACGGCGTCGACGCGCATCGCGCGGTTCGCCTACGAGCATGCGCGCAAGCAGGGGCGCAAGCGGGTGACGACGGTGCACAAGGCGAACATCATGAAGCTCTCGGACGGGCTGTTTCTCGATTGCTGCAGGAAGGTGGGCGCCGAGTACTCGGACCTGGTGTCGGACGATCGCATCGTCGACAACATGTGCATGCAGCTCGTCGTCAATCCGCATCAGTACGACGTGTTGTTGTGCGAGAACTTGTACGGCGACATCGTTTCGGACTTGGTCGCTGGGCTGGTGGGCGGGTTGGGAGTGGTGCCGGGGGCGAACATCGGCGAGAAGGCTGCGGTGTTCGAGGCGGTGCATGGGAGCGCGCCGGACATTGCGGGGCGAAATCTTGCGAATCCGTTGGCGTTGATTCGGAGTGCGGTGTTGATGATGCAGTACCTCGGCGAAGACGCCGTGGCGGCGCGCATCGAAGGGGCGATCACGCGCGTTGTGTCCGAGAAGGGGCTGCTCACGCGGGATCTCGGTGGCAACAGCACGACGGCCGAGTTCACCGAAGCGTTGGTGGCTGAGATCGCAGTGGCTTGAACGAGTCGCGGGCGAGCGTCACCGCGAGAGAGGGCGGTTGCGCATCTCGGCGGCGCCGCGCTGTGGGTCCCCGCCTGCCGGTCGGTATCCCACCGTGCTCGCTTTGCTGCGCGCGGTGGGAGCCCTCCGCCCGGCGCGCCCTCTCGCGCGGCGCCGCCGAGCGCAACCGCCGAACCGCGAACCACTGACGCTTGCTGCGAGTGCAATCGCGAGCGTCGTGCGTGCCGACGGCGCGTCAGTCATCGCGTTTGTGGCGCTTCGCGGCTCGGCGGCGTAGCTCTTCGAACTTGGCCAGCCGTTGGGTGAGCTCGGCTTCGAAGCCGTTTTCGGTGGGGTGGTAGAAGGTGGTACCGGCTAGGGTCTCGGGGAGGCAGTCCAGGCCGCTGACGCCTTCTTCGGTGTCGGGGGCGTAGACGTAGCCTTCGCCGTAGCCGAGGCGGTCCATCAGTTTCGTCGGGGCGTTGCGGATGGCTTTGGGGACGGGATCGGCGGGGCGTTCTTCGACGGTGCGGCGGGCGTCGCCGTAGGCGCGGTAGATCGCGTTGCTCTTTGGGGCGAGGGCGAGGTAGATGGTCGCCTGGGCGAGGGCGAGCTCGCCTTCGGGGGAGCCGAGGCGCTGGTAGGAGTCCCAGGCGGCGAGGGTCTGCGGCAGCGCTTGCGGGTCGGCGAGACCGACGTCTTCGCTGGCGAAACGGGTCAGGCGGCGGGCGATGTAGCGCGGGTCTTCGCCCGCGGCGAGCATGCGGGCGAGCCAGTAGAGGGAGGCGTCGGCGTCGCTCTCGCGCAGGGACTTGTGCAAGGCCGAGATGAGGTTGAAGTGCTCCTCGCCGGCTTTGTCGTAGAGCAGGACCTTGCGCTGTGCGATGCGGGTGACGTCGGCGGCGCTGATCGGTCGCGGCGTGCCGTCGCCCGCGCCGGTCGCTTCCGCCGCCGCCATCTCGAGCAGGTTGAGCGCGCGCCGCGCGTCGCCGGAAGCGAGCTGTGCGATGGAGGCCAGCGCTTCGGGCTCGGCTGCGAGACCGCGGCCGCCGAGGCCGCGCTCGGCGTCGGCGAGCGCGCGCTCGAGGAGCTGCACGAGGTCGGCGGGCGCCAGCGGCTCGAGCACGACGACGCGGCAGCGCGAAAGCAGCGCGCCGTTGAGCTCGAACGAGGGGTTCTCGGTGGTGGCGCCGACGAGGACGATCTCGCCCGACTCGACGTAGGGCAGGAAGGCGTCCTGCTGCGCGCGGTTGAAGCGGTGGATCTCGTCGACGAAGAGCAGCGTGCGGCGGCCAGTACCCTTGACACCGGTGCCGCGGTGGAGGCGCGCGGCCTCCGCCATCACTTCCTTGACTTCCTTGATGCCGGAGGTCACGGCCGAGAACGGCACGAAGCGGCTGGAGGTGACGGTGGCGATGATGCGCGCCAGCGTCGTCTTGCCGCTGCCCGGCGGACCCCAGAGGATGAGCGACGGGACGCGGTCCTGCGAGATGGCGCGGCGCAGCGAACCGGTGGGGCCGACGAGCGCCGACTGGCCGACCACCTCGTCGAGCGTGCGCGGCCGCATGCGCTCGGCGAGCGGCGCGCCGGCCTTCGCTGCGCCGTCGCCGCGCGGCGTCGCTGCGGGATCGGGCAGCTCGTCGAAGAGGGACGGCGCCATCCTGATGTCCCGAGCGCCGGATCTCAGACGATGACGGCGAGCCGGCTGGGGCCGAGCAGCCGCCGCGCTTCGTGCGCCGACAGCACCCGCTCCAGCCGCGGCGACTCGGGCGCCGGGATCACCTGCTGCGGTCCGCGCTCGAGCAGCGCGGCGAGCAACCAGCGGCAGACCGTGCGGCGGGCCTCGGCCACGCGGGGATTGTAGCCCCGCGCCGTCCTCACCGCGCGGCGACGGTGCGCGTCTGCTCGACGGCGCCGATCACCAGGTCGCGCGTGATCAGCTCCGGAAAGACGTGCGGCTCCTCGCCCGGGCGGTAGAGCATGTAGAACGGGATGCCGTAGCGGCCGTGGGCAGCGAGGAAGTCGCCGATGGAGCGGTCCCGCGTCGTCCAGTCGGCGCGCATGGCGATGACGCCGTTGCGGCCGAAGGCGCCGGCGACTTCGGGCGTGTCGAGCACCAGCCGCTCGTTGACCTTGCAGGTGACGCACCAGTCGGCGGTGACGTCGACGAAGACGAGCGTGCCGCCGGCCGCGAGCCGCTCGGCGCGGGCGCGCTCGAACGGCTGCCAGGCGATGAGGCCGCGCGCCGGCTCGGCGAGCGCGCCGCGGCGCGCCGGCGGCGCCGCTGCGGCCGCCCACACGGTGGCGGCGGCGACGACGAGCACGGCCGTGATCGCCGCGGTGCGCGCCAGGTTGGTGCGGGCGCCGCGGCCCAGCCAGACGACGAGCGCGAGCAGCAGCAGGCCGAGCTGCACGAAGGCCAGGGACGCGGCGCTCACCTGCTGAGCGAGCACGTAGAAGAGCCACACCGCGGCGCCGGCGAGGAGGAAGCCCATCACCTCCTTGAGGCGCACCATCCACGTGCCCGGCTTCGGCAGCAGCCGCGCCGCGCGCGGCCAGGCGGCGAGCAGCAGGTAGGGAGCCGCCATGCCGAGGCCGACGGCGGTGAAGACCGCGAAGACGGTGAGCGCCGGCTGCCCGAGCGCGAAGCCGACGGCGGTGCCGAGGAACGGCGCCGAGCAGGGCGTCGCCATCAGCGTGGCGAAGAGGCCGGTGACGAAGTGGCCGGCGATCCCCTCGCGCGCGCCGCCGCCGGCGGCGGTGGCGAGGCGGCCGGGGAGCTGGATCTCGAAGATGCCCCACAGGTTGAGCGAGAAGAGGACGACGACGACGGCGAGCAGCGCCACGAACGCCGGCTGCTGGAAGTGCAGCCCCCAACCGACGGCGGCGCCGGCGTTGCGCGCCAACACCGCCGCCGCGGCGAGCGCCCAGAAGGAGGCGAGGATGCCGAACGTGGTGGCGAGCCCCGCCGTCGCCACCGCGCGACGGGTGAGGTTGGCGTGCTTGACGAGCGCGAAGACCTTGATCGACAGCACCGGCAGCACGCAGGGCATGGCGTTGAGGATGAAGCCGCCGAGCAGGCCGAGGCCGAGGATCCAGAGGAGGCTGCGGCCGCCGCTCGCGGTCGCGGCGGCGGCGGTGGTCGAGCCGCCGGCGACTGTACGCGGCTGCGCCGTAGCGCTTTCTGTCGCCGCTGCGCCGGCGGCCGACGTCGCGCTCCGGGCAGTCGTGGCGCCCGCAGCGGTCGTCGCGCCGCGCCCCGCCTGTCCGCCACCTGCGCTCGCCGCGCCGGTCGCGATGCCAGCGGCCTGGCGCGCGAACCACCCGAGCTCCTTCGCCTCGCCCGCCGCGCCGATGCGCAGCGCCGCCTTCTCCTCGTGCTCGACCGGCGGCAGGCACTGCGTGTCGTTGCAGGCCTGGTAGGTGACCTTGACGCGCAGCGGCACCTCGCCGACGCTCTGCGCCCGCGGCACCTCGAAGGCGGCGACGATCGGCACCTCGCCCTGGAACACCGACAGCGGCTCCTCGGCGAAGGTGAAGCGCGCGATCTCACCCTTCGGATAGGTGAGCTTGGGCGCCTCCCAGCCGGCCGGCAGCGACACCTCGACCGTCGTCGGGATCAGGTACTCGTACGTCGGCTGGTGACTGTTGACGTGCCAGCCGGGCGCGATGCGCACGAGGGCGACCAGGCGCCCCGCCTCGCCGGGCGCGTAGGCCGTGCGGTCGGAGTCGAGCTCGAGCGACGCCTTCTCCTCGACCGCCGGCAGCGCAACGAGCGGCGCCGCGATCGCGAGCAACAGAAGCAGGAAGAGGCGAGCGCGGCGCACGCCCGAGGATGTTAGCAGTGAAGGGTTTCGGTGCGTCCGCGCCCGGGCTTCGCCCGCGGGCCCGGTGATAGCATCCGCCGCGGCATGTTGGCGTCACGGCTGGCGCGGATCCAGGAGTCGGCGACGCTCGAGGTGTCGCGGCGTGCCGCGGCGCTGCGCGCGCGGGGAGTGGCGGTGGTCGACCTCGGCGTCGGCGAGCCGGACTTCCCCTCGCCGCCGCTCGTCGTCGAGGCGGCGCAGCGTGCGCTGGGCGAAGGCTTCACCCGCTACACCGCCGCCGCCGGCATCCCCGAGCTGCGCCGCGCGCTCGCCGAACGCTATGCGCGGCGCCACGGCGCGCCGTGGGGCGCCGACCAGGTGGTGGTCACCGTCGGCGCCAAGGCGGCGCTCTTCGAGCTCGCCCTCGCGCTCTTCGAGCCCGGCCACGAGGTGCTGCTGCCGACGCCGGCGTGGGTGAGCTTCGCGCCGCAGGTCGAGCTCGCCGGCGCCGCGGTGGTGCCGGTGCCGATGCGCGCCGACGACGGCTTCGCCGTGCACGCCGACCGCCTGATCGCGGCGATGACGCCGCGCACCCGCGCCGTGATCGTCAACTCGCCGTGCAATCCGACCGGCGGCATGATGAGCGCCGTCGACCTCGAGCGCCTCGTCGAGGCGGCCGCCGCCGCCGGCGTGCTGGTGATCGCCGACGAGACTTACGACCAGTTCGTCTACGACGGCGCCCGCCACGCCAGCGCCGCCGCGCTCGCCGCGCGCTTCCCCGACACCGTCGTGGTGGTGGGCTCGTTCTCGAAGACCTGGGCGATGACGGGGTGGCGGCTGGGATGGGCCTGCGCGCCGCCGGAGATCATCGACGGCGTGCTGCGCGTGCAGGGGCACGCGACCTCGAACCCGACGTCGTTCGCGATGTCGGGCGCGCTCGCCGCGCTCGCCGAGCCGGAGGCGGAGATGGCGCGCCGTCTCGCCGAGTTCCAGGTGCGGCGCGACCTCGTCGCCGCGCGCCTCGCCGCCATGCCGGGGGTGCGCTGCGCGCCACCGGGCGGCGCCTTCTACGCCTTCCCGGACGTCTCCGAGTGCTTCGACGAGGAGCTCGGCGGCTCGCTCGCCGTCGCGCGCTACCTGCTCGAGGAGGCGCACGTGGCGGTGGTGCCGGGCGAGGCATTCGGCGCCGACGCGCACGTGCGGCTCTCGTTCGCCTGCTCGCGCGAGACGCTGGCCGAGGGCCTCGACCGCATGACGCATGCCCTCGGGGCACTCCGCGATAGCGGCCGCCGGCTCGAGCGGCGCGCCGCGGCGACTCCCGCTTGATGCAAGCCTGACCGTCACACCGGAGCGCCGGTGCCGCCGCGCGCCGCGCCGCTCCGTCGCAAGAGATCACCCGCCGAGACCTCAGAAACCTTTCCGAGACCTTCAGAGGGAGACAGCATGGACAGCAAGTCGATCGGCAGAGCCTGGCTCCTCGCGTTGGCGCTCCTCGCCGCCGCGTTCCCCGCCACCGCGCAGCAGGCGGCAACGGCAACGGCCGCCGCGAAGTCGACGCCGACGGTCGCCGAGGCGCAGCAGTTCATGGATGCCGCCGAGAAGCGGCTCCTCGACCTCTCCGTCGAGGCCGGCCGCGCCGCCTGGGTGCAGGCCAACTTCATCACCGACGACACGCAGGCCCTCGCCGCCGTCGCCAACGACCGCCTCATCGCCGCCGCCACCGAGCTGGCGCAGGGCGCCGAGCGCTTCGCCGGCTTGCAGCTGCCGCCCGAGCTCGCGCGCAAGATGATGTTGCTCAAGATCGGGCTCACGCTGCCGGCCCCGGCCGACGCCGCCAAGCGCGCCGAGCTCACCAAGATCGCCGCGGCGATGGAGGCGGCCTATGGCGCCGGCAAGTGGTGCCCGGCCGGCAAGTCGTCGGCCGAGGACTGCCTCGACATCGGCGAGCTGTCGAAGGTGCTCGCCGAGAGCCGCGACCCCGCCAAGCTGCAGGAGGCATGGACGCGCTGGCACTCGATCTCGCCGCCGATCAAGAAGGACTTCGTGCGCTACGTCGAGCTTGCCAACGAGGGCGCGCGCGAGCTGGGCTTCAAAGACGTCGGCGCCATGTGGCGCAGCAAGTACGACATGCCGCCCGACGCCTTCGCCGCCGAGCTCGACCGGCTGTGGGGGCAGGTGAAGCCGTTCTACGACTCGCTCCACTGCTACGTGCGCGCCGAGCTCAACAAGAAGTACGGCGACGCCGTGCAGCCGAAGACCGGCCCCATCCGCGCCGACCTGCTCGGCAACATGTGGGCGCAGGAGTGGGGCAACGTCTACGACGTGGTCTCGGCGCCGGTGGGGACGGGCAGCTCGGTCGACGTCACCAAGCTGCTCGAGCAGCACAAGGTCGACGCCCTCGGCATGGTGAAGATCGGCGAGCGCTTCTACACCTCGCTCGGCTTCGACCCGCTGCCGCAGACCTTCTGGAAGCGCTCGCTGTTCACCCAGCCGCGCGACCGCGACGTCGTCTGCCACGCCAGCGCCTGGAGCATCGACTACCAGGACGACCTGCGCATCAAGATGTGCATCGAGCCCACCGGCGAGGACCTCGTCACCATCCACCACGAGCTCGGCCACAACTTCTACCAGCGCGCCTATAACAAGCAGCCGTTCCTCTTCCAGGACAGCGCCAACGACGGCTTCCACGAGGCCATCGGCGACACCATCGCGCTGTCGGTGACGCCCGAGTACCTGAAGGAGATCGGGCTCCTCGACAAGGTGCCGCCGGCGGGCAACGACACGCCGCAGCTGCTGCGCATGGCGCTCGACAAGATCGCCTTCCTCCCCTTCGGCCTGCTCATCGACCAGTGGCGGTGGAAGGTGTTCTCGGGCGAGATCACCCCCGAGCACTACAACCAGGCGTGGTGGGACCTGCGGCTCAAGTACCAGGGCGTGGCGCCGCCGGTGGCGCGCACGGAGGCGGACTTCGACCCGGCGGCGAAGTACCACGTCGCGGCCAACGTGCCCTACACGCGCTACTTCCTCGCCCGCATCCTGCAGTTCCAGTTTCAGCGCGCGCTGTGCCGGATCGCGGGGGACAAGGGACCGCTGCACCGCTGCTCGATCTACGGCTCGAAGGAAGCGGGACGGCGGCTCAACGAGATGCTGTCGATGGGCTTGAGCAAGCCGTGGCCGGAGGCGCTGCAGGCGCTGACCGGCGAGTCGCGCATCGACGCCACCGCCATCCAGGATTACTTCGCGCCGCTCAAGACTTGGCTCGACGGGCAGAACAAGGGACGGCAGTGCGGCTGGTAGTCGGCGCCGCGCGCGCGGCGCCGAGGTAGTCGCGTGGTCTCACCCTCCGGCAACGGTGCGCCGCCCGGGCAGGCAGCCGGCGGCGCGCCGCGGCCCTCCGGAACTCCGGTGCGTCCGGTGCGACCGGGCGCCTGGGCGCCGCAGATCGGCACCATCGCCGGCATCCCCATCCGACTGCACGCCACCTTCGTGCTGCTGGCGCTGTGGCTGGCGGTGGTGGCGGGGCGCAGCGGCGCCGGCCTCTTCGGCGCCATCGCCTGGCTGCTGGTGCTCGTCGCCTCGGTGACGGTGCACGAGCTCGGCCACGCGCTGGTAGCGCGCCGCCACGGCGTCACCACCGAGGAGATCGTGCTGCTGCCGATCGGCGGCGTGTCGCGGCTGCGCGGCGTGCCGGGCGGCGCGGCGGAGCTCGCCATCGCGCTCGCCGGACCGCTCGTCAACCTGGGCGTGGCGCTGGTCGCGGGCTCCATTCTCCTCGCCGTCGGTGGGCCCGCATGGGCGTCGTCGAGCGATCCCGTCGTGCGCGTGCTCGCCTACGTGGCGGGCGCCAACCTCGCGCTCGTCGCCTTCAATCTCGTTCCCGCCTATCCGCTCGACGGCGGCCGCGCGCTGCGGGCGCTCCTCGGCATGCTGCTGCCGGCGCCGTCGGCGGCGCGCGCCACGGCGCGCGTCGGGCAGCTCTTCGCGGTGGCGATCGGGCTCTTCGCGCTGCTGCTTCCCGGCGGCAGCGGGCTGCCGCTGATCCTCCTCGCCCTCCTCCTCTTCTTCGGCGCCTCGCAGCAGGGCGCCGCGGGCGAGCGGGCGCTGGCGCTCGCCGGCCGCCGCGCGCGCGACGCCATGGCGACGCGCTTCGAGCGCCTGCAGCCGCAGGAGCCGCTCGAGCGCGCGGCGCTGCTGCTGCTGCGCACGCCGCAGGAGGACTTCCCGGTGATCGACGCCTGGGGCCGGCCGGTGGGCGCCCTGTCGCGCGGCCAGCTGGTGGCGGCGCTCGCCCGGCTGGGCCGCACCGCCTCGGTGCTCGAGGCGATGGACCGCCGCGTGCTGGTGGTGGCGCCGGAGTCGGCGCTCGCCGACGTCGTCGCCGCGCTGCAGTCTGGCGCGCCGTCGCCGGCGGTGGTCGCCGACTCCGCCGGCGTCCAGGGGATCGTCACCGTCGACGCCGCGGCGCGCATGGCGGGCATCGTCGCCGGTTTGGCGAGCGGCGAGCGGCGTTAGCTGTCGACGGCGCCGCGCCGCGTGACTGCCGGCGCGCCGATCCTGCGCTGAGTCCTCCAGAGCCCCCGAACGGGGACCCATCAACCAAGGGAGGAACGGCGATGACGGCATTCAGGATCGCGGTGTGGATCGCGCTGGCGCTCGGCGGTCTCGGTCTCGGCACCGGCCTCGGAACCGGCGCCGTGCAGCCGAAGAAGGGGTGCAGCATCGACCCCAACGGCGGCCCGACATGCACGAATTCGACGGGCGAGATCGTCTGGGCCGACGAGGGTTCGAGCATCGACCCAAACGGCCGGTAGCGCGAGCTCGGCCGGTCAGGACGGCAGCAGCGAGAGCTGCTTCGCCACCGGCCGAGGCACCTCTCGCCAGCAGTCGGCGCCCTCGTGGTCGGCGCGGTTGACGGCGGAGGAGACGGGCACCGCCTCGAGCTCGTCGCCGGCCCAGGGCACGAAGAGCGCGCGCAGCTCGTCGGCGGCGGTGTCGGGCGACAACCACGGCTCCCACGCGGCGGGAGGCAGGATCACCGGCATGCGGTCATGCAGCGGCCGCACGAGCTCGCTCGGCGGGCAGGTGAGGATGGTGAAGCTGTCGATCGGCAGCTCGTGCTTCGGCTGCCAGCGGCTCCACAAACCGGCGAACGCGAACGGCCGGCGATCGCGGCGGCGGATGTGGAAGGGGTGCCGCTGCCCCTCGAGCTTCAGCCACTCGTAGAAACCGTCGGCGGGCACCAGGCAGCGGCGCTCGCGGAAGGCGTCGCGGAATGCCGGCAAGGTCTCCACCGTCTCGCTGCGGGCATTGATTTGTCCACCGGCAACGCTCGTGGCACCGCGCGCGATCAGGCCCCAGCGCAGCAGGCTTAGCCGGCGCGTGGCCGCTGGCGTGCGGCGCACGACGGGCGCTTCTTGGGTCGGCGCCACGTTCCAGCGCGGCTCGAGCTCCGCCGACTCTTCGACGTCGAACGTCTCGCGGACGAGCTCAGCGGTGCTCGACAGGCTGTAGCGGCCGCACATTCTCGATGGCGTCGGAGTTAGCGCCCGCGTTGGCACCGCTCGCGGACGCACTCACCGCCGCCGGCGGGAAGGGTAGCAGCCGCTGGCCGCGCCGCGCGGCGAGGATGCGGTCGAGCTCGCGGCGGATGCGCTCGCCGGCGGCCGCCGGGGCGTAGATCTCGTCGACGCGCCGCCGCGCCGTCTCGATGCGCCGCGCCCGCCCTTCGCGGTCGGCGGCGACGCGCGCCATCAGCTCGGCCGCGTGCTCGACCTCGGGCTCCGCCCACACCGCCCCCGGCGGATAGGGCCCGTATGCCTGGCGCAGCGGCACCAGCTTGTGGCGCACCACCCAGCCGGTCTTGTCGTCGAGGAAGTCGCAGCAGCCGCCGTAGCCGGTGGCGATCACCGGCCGGCCGAGCTGCATCGCTTCGATCAGCGGCAGCCCGAGCCCCTCGGAGCGGTGGAGCGACAGCAGGGCGTCGCAGCCGGCGAGCAGCGAGTCGACGACCTCGCGCTGCACGCTGGCGGTGGAGAGCGTCACCGGCAGGCCGGCGGCGAGCGTCTTGAGCTCGGCGATCAGCTCGGGCGCCTCGCTGCCGTGGTTGACCTTGAGCAGCAGGTGGAGCGGACGCGCCTTGGGCGAGGAGCGGTGCTCCTCGACGGCGCGCGCCAGCGCGGCGAGGACGCCTCGCGGGTTCTTGCGCTCCGGCACGCTGCGGGCGTCGAAGGTGCAGAGGAAGAGGAAGCAGTCGTCCGGCACGCCCCAGTCGTGGCGCACCATCGGCTCGACGGCGCGCCGCGGCACTCCCGGCGGAACCCAGCGCACCGGCACGGTGGCGAGCGGCGTGAAGGCGTCGAGGCAAAACTTGGTCGGCGCCCACACCTCGTCGACGCGTTCGAAGGACGGCGCGAAGCAGAGCGGGAAGTGGGACAGCTCCCAGAACCAGTAGCCGATGCGGTGGCGGCCGGCGGTGACCCAGTGCGGCAGCGCGTTGGTCACCACCTCCATCATGTCGGCGTTGACGTGCAGCAGGTCGACCTCGTACGGCGCGCCCTGGCGCCGCGCCGCATCGGCGCCGGCGATCGGCGAGTCCGCGGCCTCCGGCTCGACGAGGCTCCACACTGCGTGCGGCACGCGCGCCGCGGCGAGCGCGGCCAGGCTGCCGCGGCAGGCCTCGCCGACGCCGGTCTTCGCCTCGGTCCAGCCGACGACGTTGACGCCGTCGGGCAGCGAGGCCGGCGGCGGCGGCGGCGGGTCGGCGAGCGCGGTGGCAAAGTGCTCGCGCAGCGCCCGCGCCTGCTGGCGGCGCGCCGGCCGGCGCCGCCACCAGGAGCGCGTCCACCACGCCATCGCCCACACGCGCTGCCGCCAGCCGAGGCTCCGCCACACCGGCGATACCAGCGCCCAGGGCAGGTCGTATTCGCGCCAGCCGGAGGTGACGAACCAGAGCGCGAAGCCGACGCGCTGGGCGCCGCCGGGATCCGGGTAGCTCGCCCGCAAATCGGCGCGCATGCGGTGGAGGATCAGCCCCAGCCGCGAGAAGAGCGGCCTGCCGCCGTCGACGGCGCTGGCCTCGCCGGCGAGCGACGCCACCTCGTCGGCGGAGAGCGCTTCGTGCGGCACCGCGCCGTGGCGGGCCAGCACGTGCCAGACGCGCCGCTGCGCCTGCTCGATGCCCGCCGCCGCCGTGCCGGCCGGCGGGCGCAGCGAGGCGTGCACGCGCACCAGCAGGTCCTCGCCGAAGCCGTGGTCGCCGTGGCCGATCAGCCAGCGGGCGAAACCGACGCGCGACGGGCCGCGCAGGGCGGGAAACACCTGGCGCAGGTCCATGCGCGCCTCCCACAGCGCCACCGCGAGGCGGGGGATGAAGGGCTCGGCCTCGGCATCGTCGGCATCGGAGATCCAGCTGTAGAAGGAGTCCTCGCCGCCGGTGCGGAAGGGATCGGGCCAGCGCTTGCCTTCGGGGTCGACGTCGCGCAGCAGCCAGCGCGCCAGCTCGGGTACCGGCGCGCCGTTGTCGAAGGCGCCGAAGGCGTAGGGGATCTTCTGCTGCGTGGCGTGACGGGCGTGGCGAAGCCGTTCGCCGTAGTCGGCGAAGAGGGGCGCCAGGTCCGGCCGGTCGTCGAGCGTGAAGCGGTTCTGGTACTTCGAGATCTGCTCGGGCCGCTCCAGCGCGTAGCCGCTGAAGTGGTAGAAGCGCAGCGGCCGGCCGTCGATCCGCCACTCGCCGTCCGGAGCGCCATTCGAGGCCACCTCGCGGTGCTCGAGGCGATGGTGGAGCAGGTTCCAGTAGGCGGCGTTCCAGCCCGGCTCGCGGAGCACGGCGACGCGGTCGAGGAAGGCGGGCGCGAAGTCCATCCACCGCTGGTCGACGAAGAGGCCGCGCTCGACGGCGTGCAGGCACTCGCGGTAGAGCCGGCGGTGCCACCAGTCGAGGAAGGGTAGCGTGCGCTCGTTCATGGCGACGCCGAGGAAGCCGAGGTTGTAGATGCCGGAGAGCAGGAAGTCGCGCTCGCCGGGCGTGCGGTCGTCGTCGATCGGCGTGCTGACGTGCGGCGTCATCAGCAGGTCGGCCTGCCGCAGCCGCTCGTAGAGCTCGTCGAGCTTGCCGGTGACCAGGATGTCGGGGTCGAAGTAGACGACGGCCGGCGCGCCGGTCTGCTGATGCAGGTGGCGCAGGAACCACGGCTTGACCGCGGTCGACAGCTCGAGGATCGAGTAGCGGAAGGCGAGGTGGAGGAAGCCGGGGATGCCCAGCTCCTCGGCGAACCAGGAGGTGAACGGCTCGCCCGCGCCGTCGTGCTCGGGGTGGCGGCGGTCGACGATGAGGACGTGGAACGCCCCATCCGGGTGCTGAGCGAGGAACGACTCGGCCAAGACCCTGGCGTACGCCAAATAGTTATTGGCGACGATGGTGCAGGCGACTGGAGAAGACACGCTAGTTCTGTGTCGGATGTTATCCGGCAGGCGGCCGGCTCGCCAGTGATCGGGCGAATCGTGATCGGGCGAATAGGCGCCCCGGCGGCCCGCAAGCGGTACGATCATGCGTAATGGCGGCACCTCCCGAGAGCCCCAGGCCCGCCGCCGGCGGCCCGGTGGTCGTCGCCGGCATGCACCGCTCCGGCACCTCGCTGGTCGGCTCGATGCTCGGCGCCGCCGGCGTGGCGATGGGGGAGCGGCAGCTCGCCGCCGACCCGCACAATCCGCGCGGCTACTTCGAGGACGTCGACTTCCTCACCCTGCAGAGGCGGATGCTGTGGGCGGCGACCCGCGACGGCGACGGCGGCCACCGCGACTGGGGGTGGACGGAGAGCGAGGCGCTCGACGAGCCGGCCTTCGCGCCCTTCGCCGACGAGGCGCGGGCGCTGCTCGCCTCGCGCGACGGCGGGCGCTGGGGGTGGAAGGACCCGCGCACCACGGTGCTGCTCGACTTCTGGCAGCCGCTCCTGCGGCTGGCTCATCCGGACGTCTCGTACGTGCTCGTCTACCGCCACCCCTGGGGAGTCGCCGACTCGATGCAGCGGCTGGGCGCCGACGTCTTCCTCCGCCATCCCGACTACGCCTACCGCATCTGGGCCTTTTACAACGAGCGCCTGCTGCGCTTCCGGCGCGCCAACCGCGAACGGACGCTGCTGCTGAGCGCCGACGCGCTGGCGCGCGACCCGTCGCGCCTGGCGCCGCTGCTGCTCACCAGACTGGGTGTCGATGCCGGCGCCGTAACGGGGCCGCTTGCCGAGGAGCGTTTCGAGGCCGAGCTCTTCCATTCGCTGCCGCCGGACGATCCGCTGGTCTCGCTCGTCGCCGCCACCCGCCCGCGCTGCGCCGAGCTGCTCGCCGCGCTCGACGAGGAGGCCGAGCTGTCGGGCCGCGACACCTGGCGCGCGGCGCCGCTGCGGCCGCGCGACGCGCCGGAACCCCGCGTCTCCGTCGTCGTCCCCTGCTTCGACCAGGGCGAGATGATGCTCGAGGCGGTGGCCAGCGTCGAGCGCGCCGTCGGCGAGCCCTACGAGCTGCTGGTCGTCAACGACGGCTCGCGCGAGCCGCGCACGCTGGAGGTGCTCGCCGCGCTGCGCGGCGCCGGCTACCGCGTGCTCGACCAGGACAACCGCGGCCTGGCGGCGGCGCGCAACCGCGGCATCGAGGAGGCCCGCGCGCCCTGCGTGCTGCCGCTCGACGCCGACAACCGCCTGCGCCCCGGCTTCGTCGGCGCCGCGCTGCGCGTCCTCGACGAGCAGCCGCGCGCCGGCGTCGTCTACGGCGACCGCGTCGAGTTCGGGCTGCGCAACGGCCACGTCGACGTGCCGGCGTTCGAGCTGCCGCGGCTCCTCAACGGCAACTACATCGATGCCTGCGCGCTCGTCCGCAAGCAGGCGTGGCGCGACGGCGGCGGTTTCGACGGCGCCATGCCGCGGCCGGGGTGGGAGGACTGGGACCTCTGGCTCGGCACCGCCGCCCGCGGTTGGTCGTTCGTGCACCTGCCGGTCGAGGCTTTCGACTACCGGGTGCGGCCGGAGTCGATGATCACCGCCTTCGAGGACCCGCAGGTGCGGCGGCAGGTGCTCGCCTACGTGGTGGCGAAGCACCGCCAGGTCTTCCTCGACCACCTCGACGAGCTGGTCTTCGTGGCGCAGAGCGGCGCCGGCGAGATCTGGCGGCTGGCGCGGCTGTGCGAGGCGACGCAGCGGGTGGTCGACGGCATGGACGAGATGCGCGCCCAGGGCGACGAGCGCCTCGCCGAGCTGGTGCGCGCGCGCCAGGAGGGCGAGCAGCTACGCGTCGACCTCGCCGCGCAGACGGCCGAGACTCGCCACTACGTCGAGCTGTGGGCCGACGCGCACCGCGACCGCAGCGGCCTGCGCGAGGAGCGCGAGAACCTCTACCGCGAGCTGCTGGCCTGGCAGCAGCGCGTGCGCGAGGTGGAGGGCAGCCGCGCCTGGCGGCTGCGCCTGCGGCTGCTCGGCCTGCTGCGCGCCTTGCACGTGGTGAGCGCCGAGCCGCAGCCGGACAGCCATGGCTGAGCGCGGCGAAGCGCTCGACCCGACGCCCAACGTCTACGGCCATCGGCTCTCGCCGCTCGACATCGCCGCCGGCCGGCATCGCGACTTCGTCGGCGGCCTGTGGGACCTCGCCGGCGCCCACCAACTCCGCTTCCTCGTCGCTCACGGGCTGCGGCCGTGGATGCGCCTCCTCGACCTCGGCTGCGGCTGCCTGCGCGGCGGCCTCCCCCTCGTGCGCTTCCTCGATCCCGGCCGCTACTACGGCATCGACGTCAACGCCTCGCTGCTCGCCGCCGCCTGGCTCGAGCTCGAGCTGGCGGGGCTGCGGCCGCGGCTGCCGGCCGCCAACCTGCTGCGCTGTGACGATCTCGCCGGGTGGCGCTTCGGCGTCGACTTCGACGTCGTGCTGGCGCACTCGCTGTTCACCCACCTGCCGCCGGCGTGGCTGCGGCGCAGCCTCGGCGAGATGGAGCGCTACGTGAAGCCCGGCGGCCGCCTCTTCGTCACCTACTTCGAGTGGCCCGCGGGATGGCCGGCCGGCGAGCCGCTGGTGCACCAGCCAGGCGGCATCGTCTCCTACTCCACGCACGATCCCTACCACTACCGGGTCTCGGACCTGCGGCAGGCCGTGGCGGGGTTGCCGTGGGACCTCGAGCTGGTGGGGGAGTGGGGCCACCCGCGCGACCAGCGGATGGCGATCTACACGCGCCGCCGCTGAGCGCGGGGACGAGGCAAAGCGGGCTGCAGCCGCCGCAGGGCGGGCGGCTGCAGCCGCGAGGCGGAAGGAGCTACTGCGGGTTGATCGGCGTCAGGCCGACGACCGCGTCGATGTCGTTGTTCTTGTACGAGCTGCAGGTGCCGCCGATCGCCGAGGCGTTGCCGGTGATGCTGGTGTTGCCGAGGCGCACGTTGGTGCCCGCCGAGCAGGAGACGCCGGGGTTGTTGCCGTGGATGACGCTCTTCTCGATCTGCAGGATGCCGCCCGCGGTCACCGCGGAGAAGCCGGCGAAGTCGTTGTCCGAGGCGACGGTGTCGTTGACCGACACGTTGGAGGTGGCGCCGGAGACCTTGAGACCGAAGGTGTTGTTGAGCAGCTGCACGTTGTCGAGGCTGGCCTTGACGGTGGCGTTGACGCCCGGGTTGATCAAGATGCCGCCGCCGGTGCCCTGGCCGTTGGTGCGCACGATGGTGTCCTCGATGTGGACCTCGGTGGTGCTCGCCGCGGCAGGCGACGGGGCGATCTCGATACCGGAGCCGTTGGTGCCGCGGAAGTTGTTGATCGTGCACTTCTCGACGTGGAGGCTGCCGAGCGAGCCCAGCACCTTGATGCCGACGAGGCCGGTGCCGAGGCCCTCGATGTCGAGGCCGCGCAGCACGACGTTGGAGGTCGACGTGGCGTTGATGATGATGGCGTTGGTGCCGGAGACGAGCACGCCGGCCTCGAAGCCCTCCGACGAGATGGTGATCGACTTGGTGATGGTCACGCCGCCGAAGCCGCCCGGATCGAGGACGTTGATCTCACCGCCGGTGGCGGTCTTCGAGATGGCGCCCGCGAAGGTCTTGCAGGGGGCCGTGCGACTGCAGGGATTGGCGTCGTCGCCGACGCCAGAGACCCACGTGCGGGTGGCCTGCGCGTGGGCAGGCGCGGCGGCGATGGCGATGACGAGCAGACAGGCGAACGCGACGACAAGCTTCCTCACCATGGATCGGGCTCCTTATGAAGGCCTCAGGACTGATGGCCTCGGGTTGTGTCAGGGAACGCGCAATCTTAACCGAAACCGGCTCACTGGTGTAGTAGGCGGAGAAAGTGCCGCTCGCGCCGACGGCGGTGCGGTCGGGATCTGCTACGGCAGAGCGGACACACGGTCGCCCGTGACCCGCCGCGCCCCGCGGGAGCCGATGCCCGGCTCTTTCGCTCCTCAGTCGAGCGCCGCGGCGAGCGTCGCGTGCAGTGCGTCGTTCGATAGCGTCGCCACGCCGGCGTGGCAGGGCAGACAGACCACCCGCGCGTGGAGGTCGTCGGCGCGCGGCCGTGACGCCAGCGGACGATAGTACTTGTGCGCCACCAGCGGCGCGTGGGCGAAGCGCTCGAGGGTCACCGAGCGGGGGAAGACGATCGGCACGAGGTTGGGCAGCGATCCCTCGCCGCCGCCGTCGACGAGCACCTCGAGGCCGAGATCGCGGGCGATCGCGGCGAGACGTCGCCACTGCGCGCGCTGCGCTTCAGCGATCGACTCCAGGCCGCGCCAGCGGTCGAGGATGAAGGCGGCGGCCACGTCCGACATCTTGCCGTTACCCGATCGGGCACCGGTGTCGATCCCCTTGCAGAGGCCGAAGTTGATGAGCGAGCGGAAGGTGTCCTCGAGCGCGGCGGGGACGACGACGCAGCCGCCTTCACCGAAGCCGCAGGGCTTGGTGTGGTGGAAGCTGTAGAGCTCCGCGGTGCCGGCACCGCCCACCGGGGCTCCCTCGCAGCCGGTCGCGAAGCAGGTGGCGGAGTCGAACAGCAGGTGCTTGCCGTGACGGGAGGCGACCTCTTCGTAGGCAGCCACCGGGCGGGGAGTGCCGAAGAGGTGAGTGACCACGATGCCGTCGTACGAACGGGGGTCGAGCGCCGCCAACGCGTCCAGGTCGAGATAGCCGCGCGCGTCGCAGTCGACGACGATGGCGGTGCCGAGCGGTCCCTGGCGCTGGGCGTGAAAGGTGAAGGCCGACACCACCCACCGCAGCGGTCGCCCCACGAGGTGCTCGTGAAGGTGGACGAGGCCGTGCAGCGCCACCGTGCCGTTGGCGCAAGCGACGACGGTGCGCCCGGGCGGCAACGCCAGCAGCTCCGCAGCCCGTTGCTCGAGGCGGCGCGACAGGGGCCCGAAGTTCGACCAGGTTCCGCTCCCTTCGCTCGCGGCGAGCAGCTCGCGCACGTGGCCGTAGTCGGGCCGCTTCAGCTCGACGAACGGGATCATGCGCGGGCGCCGTTCATCCATCGGCGACCCGCACTATCGCTGGTGCGCGGCGCCGGGCTCAGGCGCCTTCGCCGATGATCCGCTCGTGCACCCGCGCGAGCTGTCTCTGGAAGGCGGCGAGCAGCGGGTTGAGGTCGCTGCGCTGCAGGATCCTGCCCACCGTCTCCGGACCCTCGAAGTCGCGGTACTTGCTGATCTCGGCATCGTCGATGTAGTGCCAGACGCGGACTTCGTCGAGCCGTTCGAAGGTGCCCTCGTCGAAGACCGCCGGCGGTTTCGTGCATGGAAAGTTGTACTCCAGGCCGAGCGCGCGCCAGGCCACTCGATGGCGAGACAGCGCCAGGGTGAGCGCGAGCTGGCCGCGGAAGAGGGTGGAGAATACCTGGTTGGCCGCGGCCACGTCCCGCTCGATGGTCGCCCCGAGCGTCTGCATCTGCGCTCGCGGGGCGAGGATGAATCCGAAGTTGAAGTAGGGAGGGCAGTAGCGGTATTCGGGGTCGCCCACGAGGCGCGGCAGCCCGGCATACAGCGGCCACATCGAGTGCTGGCAGCAGAGCTGTGGCGGCGGCAGGCCGGCGGCGTCGAATAACCGTCGCCAGGATGGCTCGTTCGGCAGCGGCGGTTCGAGGCCGAACGAGAACGGCGAGAGGTGGGCGATCGTGCCGAGCAGCCGCTGATGCTCCCAGGCATCCTCGATGACCGCGGCCAGCGATCCACTCACCAGAACGTCGGCGTCGAGCAGCAGGACGAGGTCGGCCTCGAACGGCCCCGCGAGACGCACCAGGGTGCCGGTCGCGGCGTAGCCGTGCTCGCGAAAAAGCTCAGGGTTCACCCACCTCCACTCGAGGTCGAGGCGACGGGCCCACGCTTGCTCCGCGGCGAGGTCTCGATAGGGCGCATCCGGGCTCACCCACACCACGATCTTCACCGCTCCGGGGAAGCCGCCATTGGCGAGCAGGGACTCCGTCAGGTACCGCAGCATGGTGAGGAAGCGGTTCCCCGGGCTGATGGGGACGTGGACCTCGACGGAGAGGGGCACGATCAGCCTTCCCGGCCGGCCGCGCGACGAGCCAGCGTCGCGAGCTCGCCGGCCGAGCGGCAGCGAACCAGCTCGTCGGTGGGGACGGTGACGCCGTGGAGCTGGTCGAGGAGCGCGATGGTCGCGAGGACCTCCATCGAGTCCCAGTCGGCGGGTTGCTGCGGGAATCGGCCGTCGAGGTCCTCGATCGCGACCCTGAAGAGCGCCGCGAGGCCGCTACGCAGTCGCTCCTCGTCCGACGTCGTGCCGCTCAGCTCCATCGCAACAACCCAGCGGCCCAAGAGTAGCCGACGCCGAAGCCGACCACCATGACCCGGGCCCCGGCGCCGAGCTCGCCGCGATCGCGGGCGGCGCGCAAGCAGATCGGTATGGTGCTCGACACCGTGTTGCCGCAGCCTTCGAGCTCGAAGCAGAACTTCTCGGGCGGGATGTCGAGCTTTCGTCGCAGGTGCTCGAGCATGAAGCGGCTGGCCTGGTGGAACACGAAGTAGTCGACCTCCGCGCGTCGCAGGCCGGCCGCCTGCAGCAGCCGGTCGACCGCAGCGGGCACCGCGCGCAGGCTGAAGTTGAAGACCTCGGGGCCGTTCATCTGCAGCTCACGCCCGGTGCGCCAGCTCTCGGCGGCACCGGCGGCGCCGGCGGCCGAGGGCGCGGGCAGCGGCATCCGCAAGGCCCCCGCGCGGACGATGATGTCCTCGGCGCGCCGGCCATCGGTGCCGAAGACGAAGGGTCCGAGGGCCTCTTCGTCGCCGGGAACGCTGCCGATCAAGGTGGCGGCAGCGCCGTCGCCGAAGATCGTACGGACGCTGCGATCTCGAGGATCGATGTGTTTCGAGTAGGTCTCCGCAGTCACCAGGAGCACCCGCCGGGCGGCGCCGCTCTCGACCAACCCCTTGGCCAGCCCGAGCCCGTAGACGAAGCCGGAGCAGCCGAGGTTGAAGTCCAGCGCGCCGCAGTCGGGCCGCAGGCCGAGCCGTGCGTGCACCAGGCAGGCCGTCGTGGGCAGCAGGTAGTCGGGGCTCTGCGTGCAGAAGAGGAGGAAGTCGACCTCCTCGCGGCGGCACGCCGCGGTCGCGAACAGCTTCTCCGCCGCGAGCACGCCGAGATCGGAGGCGAGCTCGCCGGGCGCCGCGATGCGCCGCACGCGGACCCCGGTCTGTTCGAGGATGCGCTCCGCCGTCCAGCCGGTCTCGGCCGCGAGCTGCTCGTTGGTGAGCTCGGCCTCCGGCAGGTGGATGGCGATCTCCTGCAGCGCGGCGCGCGCTCTGGCGGCTGGCGGTGAGCTGCTCACGCGAGTGGGCTAGGTAGCGAAGAGGTCGGCGAGGAGCTGGCGGGCAGGGAAGCCCGGCGTGATCAGCTCCTCTTGGGGATGGTAGACGTAGGGGTGCGGAAATCCCCGCTCGACGAAAGTTGGTTCGAGCAGGTTGTTGTAGCGGAAGTGACACGACCAGCGGATGCGGTCGCTGACGTTGGTGCCGGATCGGTGGACGAGGAAAGCCGAGAAGAACAGCGCGTCGCCGCGACGCACCTCGACGGGCTCGAAGCTCTCCTCGCCGACGGTCTCGAGCGGATGGCCATAGCCGTCGCGCATCTCCGCGGGCAGCAGCCCCCAGCGATGGCTGCCGGCAATCACCTCCAGGGCGCCGCGGGCGACGTCGATGTCGATCAGGGGCATCCAGACCACTACCGAGTCGAGCGAGCCCTGCATGCTCCGCCAGTCCTGGTGCGCCGAGAGCCGCCAGTAGACCTCCTTCTTGGCGAGGCGCCGATCGTTGAAGTACAGCAGCGGCCGCGTGCTGATGTTGGGCTTGGTGAGCCCGAGCTCGTGGAGCACGCCCAGGATGCGGGCGTCCAGCGACAGGGCGTGGAGGGAGACCAGGTGCTGCGCCTGCTTGCCGCAGTTGACGAAGCAGTCGAGGTGGCGCTCGAAGAGGGCGACCATCGCCGCCTCGAACGCCGCCGGGTCCGCCGCGTCGTCAGGGAGCAGCCCGAGCCGACGCATCTGGAGAGCGAAGACCTCACGCGCATCGTCGTGCACCCGGGCAACCGCCTCCGCGGGGAGCAGGCCTCGCCGCAGCAGGAAGCCCTGCCGGCGATAGCTCTCGACCTGCGAGGCGGCGAGGCTCACGACAGGCGCTCCGGCGGCCGGCACGCCCACAGCAGCCCACCTTCCGGCGAGGCGGGAACCAACCTGGTCACGGTGAATCCGACGGCCGTCAGGTACGCGGCCAAAGCCTCGCCGTTACGGCTCGCGCCGTCGAGCTGGTGGTACTCCATCCGGATCTCCCGTAGGCGTTGGAGAGCGGTCGGGCTGGCTCGGTAGAGTATGTCGTACTCGGAGCCCTCGCAGTCCATCTTGAGCAGGTCGACGACCGCGGAATGGCCGCCGGCGAGCACGTCGTCGAGCGTCGTGCAGTCGACCTCGACACGCTCCCCGGCGAGCGACGACGGGTCCTCGACGAGGGTAGGAAACACGAAGCGGCTCGTGCCCCGGCTCAGGCTCGCCGGGCCTCGCCGCCCTGCCACGGCCAACCGGTGGCAGGTTACCCGGCCCTGCGCACCGTTGCCGGCGACGTTGGCGAGCAGGACGGAGTAGCTTTCCGGGCAGGGCTCGAAGGCTTCCACGCGCACTCCACGCGCACGGGTCACGGCGTAGACGGTAAAGACCCCGACGCTGGCGCCGATGTCGAGGATCCGCCACCCGTCGGCGATCGGGCCGTAGTCGCCGTGCAGGAAGACTTCCAGGACCGCAACGTGCTCGACGGCACGGCCCAACTGCAAGCGGGCGCCACCGCGAAAGACGTAGGGCCGGCGCGGGACCGTGCCCAGGGCGTAGTGCCACATGAAGCGAGGCCAGCTGCGCACGCCGCGCACGATGCCGGGCAGGTGACGGAAGCGCCGGGCGATCCGATAGGGAGAGCGGAAACCGGTGAGGCCCGTCACTCGAGCACGGCGTAGCCGAAACCGGACTCGCCGAAGCCGTTGCCGTTGTAGAGCAGGTGCTTGCGGCCGCGGTGGTGGTAGACGAACGGATAGGCGAGCATCCCGGCGTCCCAGCCGCTCGCGGAGCGCTCGATGCCCACCTCTTCGTCGAGCCGAGTCCAGCGGCGCCCGTCGGCCGACTCCGCGTATCCCAGGCGATAGCTTTGTGTGGGATCGGTTCGATAACCGACGCTGCCACGGTAGCAGTACCACATGCGATACACACCGTCTTCCTTGAGGACACAGGGCCGGGCGTTGGCCTCGCCAGGAAGTTTGGGACGGATGCACGTCGCGTTGTCACGCTGCCATCTCACGGCGTCGGCGGACTCGGCGTATTTGATCTCGTAGGTCGGCTCCGGCCTGCCGTCCACCACCAGCCACCCCGTGCCCGAGGCGTACCAGAGCTTCCACTTGCCGTCCTCGAGCAGTGCGAACGGCGATGCGGCCAGGAAGGGCTCGTCGGCGGTGCGATCGACGATCGGGCCTTCGCAGACGCGGGTGAAGGTGAGCCCGCCGTCGTGACTCTCCGCGAGGCCGATGGAGTTGCGGTAGGGAACGGTGACGGTTCGGTTCCAGCCGACGTAGAAGAGCAGCTTGCGTTCTCCGTCGTCGACGATGCACGAGGGCATGACACCGCTGTCGTCGAAGGTGCCGAGTCGACCGAGGTCGAGGAGGGGCTTGTCGTGGACGTAGAGCACGCGCGTCGGCTGATCGGCATCGACCTCGATGAAGGTGGGACGGGTCAGTCCCTGGCTGTCGCGCGGGCCGAAGTAGATGCGCAGGACGCTCGGGCCGACGTGCTCGGCGATGGGCACGCAAGCATGGTGTGCCATCCAGTCGTGGTGGTGGTCGGTGCGGAAGATGAGGCCTCGCTTGATCCAGCGCACGTTTGGTCCCTCAGGATGCGGTCCCTCAGGTTCGATAGGAGGCGTTCATCACCTGCAGGCTGGTGAACGCCAGCGGCTCCACGTTGGGGGTACGGTAAGCCTCGCCCTCCCGGGTATCGCGCTGGATCACGACCCCCGCCCCCACCAGGGTGTCGCGAGCGACGCTGACGCCGTCGCGGACGGTGGCATTGGTGCCCAGGAACGAGTAGGGACCGATGGTGCAGCAGCCGGAGACCACGACGTGCGACGTGATCGTCACATGGTCCGCGACCACGCTGTGGTGGCCGAGATGATTGCCGCTCCACAACACGACGTCGTTGCCGATCTCGACGAACGGCTGGATGGTGTTGTCCTCGAAGATGAAGCAATTGTCCCCACAGCGGAAACCGGGCCAGACAGTGCTCCTCGAGCTTACGTAGCTGATCAGCCGGTAGCCGCGGGCCTTGGCCTCCGCGTACTTCGCCGCCCGCAGACGGTTCATCTGCTTGAAGCTGATGGGCAGGAACATCTCGAAGTGCTCGGGGGGATAATGCCGATCGACCTCGTCGAAGGCGACCACCGGCAGGTCGTGGTGGCGCTCCTTGGTCATGTACTCGCGGTCGACGGTGAACCCTACGACGTCATGAGGCGAGTCGTGCGTGAGGTAGAAGTGGGCAAGGGTGGCCCACTGGCTGACGCCGAACACCACGACCTTCGCCATCGTCACCCTCCTTGGTCGCCGCCGGCGCTCGCCCGCGGGTCGCGATAGGCAGGAAAGTACCCGGTACCGGATGGCGCGCGCGCGCTGGTCAGCGCCGCATAGGTGGCCGGGTCGAAGATGCGGCCGCCCAGGTAGGCGGTCCGCGTGCCTGTCGACCAGCCGCGCTTGAAGGCAGCCAGCCCGGAGGGCTCGCGGGGGTCGACTCCCGCTCCGGCGCCCAGCGCCAGCCAGCGCACACGGCCCCGGAAATGCTCCACCGCAGTCGCGTGCAGCGCGTAGGAGGCCATGGTCTCGTAGCCGGTGGCATCGCAGGCTGCGAGATGGCTGTAAGCCACCTCCCCGCTGACGTACCACAGATGCGCACCGACCACTTCGGTGCCGAGGCGGGCCCGAAAAGCCACCAGCCCCGGCACCTCGAGCTGCCGCTGGAACGACTCGCGGGAGAACCGCTGGGTGCCGGTGAGCCGGTGGCGAAGGGCGAGGTGCGCGTAGAGGCGATCCCAATCGTCGAGCCAGGGGCCCGCCTGCGTCGTGGCGTCGACCTCGAGACGAGACAGCGCCCGCCGCGCATAGTAGTGGTGGTGCTTCGATACGACGCGTTCCAGGGGCTGCGCGAGGTCGGCCACGTAGTGCTGCTTGTAGGGCGCGAGGAGCGACGGAAAGCACGCCGTCAGCTGCGCCATGTCGTGGGCGCCGAACGGGTCGGCCACGACCGTGAGACTGACCAGCTCGCCTCTCAGCGCCTCGAGGTCGGCCGCCAGGGCGGCCCAGTCCCGGCAAGCGAACAGCGGATAGCAGCCCATCGCGTCGTCGCGCTCGGTGCCCGGAATCCGACGTCGGAGGATCCATCCTCCGGAGCGTTCCAGGAGGCGGGGGGTTCCGAGCTCGCTCAGCGCGCGGGCGTACGCCTCGTGTTGGTAGCCCGACGGGGCGCCAGTGAAGGGCAAGCGGGGCCGCGATGGGGTACCCGCACTTATACTGCAGCCGTCATGCACAGCGATCCGAGCCCCTCGACTCCGGTGTCGTGGGAGGGCGACGCGGCTTGGGCGAACGTCCTCGGCAATCCGCACTCTCGCTGGTTCGCGGCGCCCGGCTCACGTTATCGGCCCGGATCCGCGGCCGGCCGCCTGGAGGGCGCGTTCGTGCTGCCGGAGCTTCGCCCCACGTTCCGGCTCGACCCGGCGGCGACCATCTTCACCATCGGCTCCTGCTTCGCGCGCGCCATCGAGAACCACCTCGTCGATCACGGCTTCGACGTCCCCAGCTATCGGTTCGACATCCCGGGTTTCGAGCTGCGTCCACCTTACTCGCGGCTGATCCTGAGCAAGTTCACGACGCACTCTATGCTCAACGAGCTGCGCTGGGCGCTCGACCCCGGCTGTCCGTTTCCCGACCAGGGCCTGCTCGAAGAAGGCGACGACCGATGGGTCGACCCGCAGGTGGTCGGCGACGTGGCGCCGGCCCCGCGCGAGGTCGTCGCCGCCCGCCGGCCGTACCTCCAGGAGCTCTTCGGGCGCATTCGTCGCTGCGACGTGGTGGTGATGACGCTGGGGCTCGTCGAGGCCTGGTTCGATCGGCAGCTCGGCATCTACCTCAACCGCGCCCCCGCCCCGCGGACGGTCAAGAAGCATCCCGGGCGCTTCGTGCTCCACCTGCTCGACTACCGCGCCAACCGCGAAGCGCTCGAAGAGATCTGGGAGCTGCTGCGCCGCTTCGCGCAGCCCGGCCTGCGCATGGTGATGACGGTCTCGCCAGTGCCGCTGGGTGAGACCTTCACCGGCAGGGACGTGATGGTCGCGAATGCTTACTCCAAGTCGACGCTGCGCGCCGTCGCCGAGGACTTCTGCCGCGCCCACGAGGGCGTCGACTACTTTCCCTCCTATGAGTCGGTGGTGCTCTCCGACCGCCGGGTCGCGTATCAGGAGGACCTGCAGCACGTGCTCGATCCGGTGGTGGACCTCAACGTCCGCTCGTTCCTCGATCACTACGTGCACGGCCGCTCGGGGGACGAGGTGCGCCTCGCCGCCGGCCGTCATGCGGCCGAGCAGCTGGCGGGCCTGCAGGGGGATCTGCTGGCGGACAACGCGCGGCTGCGCGCCGAGCGGAGCGCTCTCGAGGCCCGCCTCGCGAGGAGCGAGGCGCAGCGCCACGAGGCGCAGCTGCAGGCGTTCGGCGGACTCTCGCCGGCGGGCCGGCCGCTGGCCGCCGACGGCTCGCCGCTGCCGTGGTCGGACCGCATTCGCGGCGCCGCGGAGGTCGGCACGGTGGACCCGGAGCGGGGCCTCGTGGTCTCGGGCTGGGCGGTGGACCCGAGCGACGGGCGAGAGCCCTTGACGATCGTGGTCTTCGTCGACGGGCGTCCGCAGGCGTGCGGCGCCACCGGCATCGAGCGGCCCGACGTCGCGCAGGCCTTGCGGGTGGCGGCCCCGACCGCCGGCTTCGCGATCCGCCTGCCGGGACCGGCCTGCGCCCCAGCGGCCGTCGTCCGCGTCTTTGCCCTCTCGGCCCAGGCCGGCGCGCGCGAGCTCGACTACCACCCCGAGACCTACGAGCTCCGGACCCGTTGATTCGCCGACCCCGGCTCGCGAAGGGCGGCTTGGTGCTGGCGTCCAGCCTGGTGGGGCTGGCTGTCCTCTGTGCCGGCTCGCAGCTTGCCACCGGCGATCCGCTGACCTACCTGCGTCGTCTGCGTAATCTCTCACCGTGGCCGGACAAGGCCGCCAGGCTCGGCATCTTTCGCGACGATGCACGCCTCGGTTACTCGTATGTGCCGCTGGCGACCGGCCGACACCGCACCTCGGAGTTCGACGTCCGCTACTCGATCGACGCCACGGGCTGCCGCGTGACGCCAGCTCCTCCGCGGGCAAAAGGCGTCGTGCTCGCGCTCGGCGATTCGTTCACCTTCGGCCAAGGAGTGGCTGACGGCGATGCGTATCCCGCCATCCTCGGCTCTCGCTACTGGCGCCGGCACAAGGTCCGGAACTGTGGGGGGCTGGGTTGGGGCACCGGTCAGGCGGCGCTCGTTGCCGACGACGCCTTGGCCGGCCCTGCCAAGCCGTCGGTCGTCATCTACGGTTGGATCTGGCCCGATGCGCGCCGCAACTACCTGCGACGCTCCTGGTTGAAGATTCAGAACCGGTACCTGCGGCGCATCGTCCACTTCGAGATCGTCGACGGCCGGTTGCGGTACGAAGGGACCGCAGGCCCGGAGCTGGGCGTCGACGACGACGCGCCAGGGCTCGTCGCCATGGAGAGCTCGCTCACGCTGGCGCTCGTCGGGCACATGGCGCGCGCCGCCGCCGCTCGCGCGGCGGCCTTCTATCTCGTCATTCTCCCCTACGGCGATCCGGCCACGCCGATGCCGATCGACGAGGAGTTGATCGCGTACATGCGGCGCAACCGCATACGCTTCGTCGATCTGAGGGCTCTCGAGTCGGCACGCTCGCACGGGCCCCTAGGCGTCGACCGCGCCGCTTTTTTCCCGCTCGACACCCACCCCAATGCTGCCTGGCACGCCGCCGTCGCGGCGGCGATCGCCGAGCGGATCGTGCTCGACTGATGTTCCAGTCTCGTCTCAGAAGGGTGGCGCTCGCCGGCCTCCTCGTGACCGCACTGGTCGTGGTGCTCGAAGGCATCTCGTTCGTTGGCCTCGCCGTCCGCGACGGCGGGCTGCCGTCGCCGCACCGGTGGCGCGCGCAGCGCGAGCGCGTGGCGCAGGAGAGCGGTGGACCGACGGCGGGAACCGACGCCGCCGCCCGCGGCATCGAAGCCGGCGGCATGCAAGTGATCCATCCCTATCTCGGCTTCGTGCTCAACCCCTCCTTCAAGGTCGACTGGCGGGACATCGACGCGCAAGGCTTCATGCGGCGGCCGGGCGAAGTCGACCCGCCGGCGGGCACGCCGCGCTTCGTGTTCGGCCTGTTCGGCGGCTCCGTCGCCGGCGGGCTCTGCATGCGCGGCCGGGACGACCTCCTGGCGGAGCTCCGGCGTTCGCCGCGCGTCCAGGGGAAGGCCATCGTCGTGCGCTGCCTGGCGATGGGCGGCTACAAGCAGCCGCAACAGCTGATGGCGCTCGCCTACGTGCTGTCGTTGGGATACCAGTTCGACCTCGTCGTCGACGTCGACGGCGCCAACGAGGCGGCGCTGGCGATCCACGACAACTTGAATCAGGGCGTCTACCCGTTCTATCCGCGCGGCTGGTCGGCGATGGTTGCCGGCGCTCCCTCCGTCGAGGCGCTACGGACCGTCGGCCGCATCGCTGCAGCGAAGGAAGAGAGGCTGCGGTGGAGCAGCCTGTGCGCCTCGCGGCCCCTGGCCTGGAGCCCGAGCTGCCATCTGCTCTGGACGGCGCTCGACCGCCGGCTCGCGCGGCGGATCTACGCAGCCGAAAGCGCGCTGGCCCGCCTCGAGCCGCCCGCACAGAGTTTCGCCGCCCGCGGGCCGGCATTCGGCGACTTGCCGCGGCAGCAGGTCTGCCGACAGCTGGCGGATGAATGGGCGCGGTCCTCGACGTTGATGTCCGCGCTCGCCCGCGATCGCGGCACGCCCTTCCTCCACTTCCTGCAACCCAATCAATATCTGCGGGGTTCGAAGCCAATGGGCCGCCAGGAAAGGCTCGTTGCCATCGATCCGGCGCAGCCCTACAAAGGGCCGCTCGAGGACTGTTATCCGGCGTTCGTCGAGGCTGGCAAGCAGCTCGCCGCGCACGGCGTGGCCTTCCACGATCTCACCGGACTCTTCGCCGATCACCGCGAGCCGCTCTACGACGACACCTGTTGTCACTACAACGATAAGGGCTATCGCCTGGTCGCCCAGGCGATCGGCCGGGCGGCCGTCGAAGCGCTGGCCCACTCGCCCGAACGGCACGCCGATTGGTGATCGCTCCGGCTCAGGCCCGGCAGCGATCCGAATATGGGCGAAGCATCGTTCGATTTGACCAGGCTTCATCCGTCCTTTAGCATGTCAGCGATCCCAGACACCGGCCGTGCGGTCTCATCGAGGTGGGGACTCGTGTACAAACCGACGAAAAATTAGGGGGAGAATCGTGAAAGAACATTCCAGATTTGCCATCGCGGTCTCGACGACGGGGGTCGTGCTCTTTCTCGCCGCCAGCCATGCCGCCTTATGCCTGTCGGCGCGCGCCTGGGTATCCGTCAGCGGCAACGACGGCAATGATTGCAGCCGATCGACTCCCTGCCGCACGCTCACGGGCGCGCTGGCAAAGACCTCTTCCGGCGGTGAGATCGACGTCCTCGACTCTGGTGATTTCGGTGCCGTTACCCTCGACAGGGCGGTCTCGGTAGTGACCCCCGGGGTGCTGGGCGGGCTGCAGGCCACCAGCAGCGCCGCTATCACCGTCAATGCTGGCGCCGCCGACCGCATCGTGCTGCGGGGCCTCACCATCGACGGGCTCGGCACGGCACAGGACGGCATCGTCTTCGTCGCCGGCGGCAGCTTGTACGTCGAGAACTGCACCATCAACAATTTCGCCCGCTACGGGATCGAATTCGCGCCTACCAGCGGCAGCGGCAAGCTGTTCGTGACCGACACCATCGTGCGCAACACCGGTGTGGGATCGATAGGCGGGGGCGTGCACATGATTTCCACCGTCGCGCCGGGCTTCATCGCCTCCCTCGACGGCTTGCGGACCGAGAACAACACGTTCGGTCTGAAGGCGGAGACTTGGGGGGTCGTCACCGTTCGCAACAGCCTGTCGGCCAACAACGCCTTCAGCGGAATGACCGCGGTTACCCCTCTCGGCACGGGCGACGTACGCTTGTTCGTCGAAAACAGCGTGTCCACCAATAACTTGTACGGAGTGATCTCCTCCGGCACCTCTGTGGCCATCATCAGCAACATGGCCATCACCAGCAATACGACCGGGCTGGGCATCAGCAATGGCGGTCTGATCCAGTCGTTCGGCAACAACAAGATTTACGCCAACGGGACGAACGGCGCTCCGACGGCGACCGTGCCGCAGATCTAGCGCACGGCGACACGACGCCATGAGCCGCTACTCGTCGTTCACCGCCCGCCGTGTGTTGGTCGCCGCCCTCGCCGCGCTGGGGTTCGCCGCGTCGGCGGCGGCAAGTCCTCCGACATCTCCGCCGCCGCAAACCGGCAACGATCCCGTCGAGCTGATCGTACTGCTCGCGGCCGGCCCCGGGGTTCCCACCCCCGAGACCTTCGTCGACGACGTCAATCACGGACGCCCGGGCATCCCGTTGCCGGTCCCGGCGCAGAGCGCACGGACGGCGCTCACCTTCCGTGCGTCAGGGCGCAGCCTCGCCTTGCTGCGTGCCCATCCCGAAAGCGCCGCCGCTCGCCTCGAGCGCTACGTCGTCTTGAGCTTCCCGGCCGGCGCCAACGTCGAGGCCATCGAGCGTGCCCTGGAAAGGCACCCTTGGGTGCTCCTCGTCGAGGAGAACACTTTCGCGTCGTTCTCCGTCACCCCCAACGACCCCAAGTTCCCGGTGCAATCGGACCCCACGCAGTACCAATGGGGAAGCCATGCGCTGAACCTGCCGGCCGCGTGGGACCGCATCGAAGGACATGCCTACATCGGCATGGCCGACACCGGTCTCGAGGTCAATCACCCCGATCTGCGCGCCTTTCATTTGGCCGGGGCCAGCTACGTCTACGACGGCGGCAACTTCCGGCCGCAGCTGTCGTGGGATTTCATCCACAACGACAACAACGTCGACGAAGGGGACGGCTCCTTCGGTGGTTCGCTGGCCGGTCACGGTACGCACACCAGCGGCATCGTCGCCGCAACCGCCAACAATGGTATCGGCGTCGCCGGTGCCTGTTGGCACTGCAGCCTGCTGATGGGCAGGATGAGTGGCAGCAAGACGAGCGTCGCGAACGCCATCAGTTGGGACGCCAGGCACGGTGCCCAGATCGTCAATGCCAGCCTGGGCTGGCCGACCAACGATCCCAACCTCGGCATCGTCCTCACGGCGGTGGCATTGGCCGACGACCGCGACATCGCCATGTTCGCGTCGCCGGGCAATGACAAGATGGACATCGAGTTTCCCGCCAGCGATTCGCGGGTGATTTCCGTCGGCGGCACCGAGTTCGACGGCTCGTTCTGGGTCGAAGAAGTCTGCCCTCGGCCCGGTTACACCGGCACCATCGAGTGCGGCTCGAACTACACCGTCACGCCCGGCACGAAGATGCAGGACCTGGTAGCCCCGGCCCAGAAGGTGTTGTCGACCTTCTATACCGGCGCCGAGTGGAACACCGCCCTGGGTTGTGGCGACAGCACCGATCCGACCCCCGGTTATGGTCTCTGCACGGGCACGTCGATGTCAGCTCCCTACGCCGCCGGCGCCGCCGGCCTGTTGCGGTCCGCCAATCCGCTGCTCTCGAAAGGCGCCATCCGCAGCCTGTTGGTCAACTACGCGAGCCGTGCGAACGCCTGGAGCCCGCAGTTCGGGTATGGCCTTCCCAATGTCGCTGCCTCGGTGACGGCTGCATTGGGTTTCGCGGCCAGCCAATCGCTGCCGAACCGTCTGACTCCGTTCTTCAGCCTTTACAGCTCGATTGCCACCGACTTTTCCTACACCACAGTGCCGCAAGCGGCGGCTGCGGCGATCCTCGATTCGGGGTCCGCCTACGATCCGACCGGCCCAGCCGTTGCTGGCTACCCGAAGTTTCCCGGCGACCCCCTGTGCTCGGGCGTTCCCTGCTTCCCCCCGCGAGCCTCGGTCTTCGTGTTTGCCGGCGAGAAGCCACCGTTCGCCGGCGCTCCGCCGCTGGTGCCCTTGTACCGGATGACGTTCACACCCGCCGATTCTCAAGACGTCAACCGCGACGTCAGCTATGCCACCACCATCACCGAGGTCCTCGGCTTCAAGAACGGTTTCGGCTACGACCTCGACGGAATCGAGGGTTATATCTACCAGCCCTGCACGCCCGAGCCTTCGTGCATCCCGGCGGGAGCGGTGCGCCTCTACCGTCGGTACAACTCGACGCGCCTCGACTATGCGATCTTTCCGGAATCGGAGCTCGTCAGCATGGCGAGCCTGGGATACACCTCGCCGGGCGCTTTCGCCGAAGTGCTCGGCTACGCGTATCCCAACATCGACAGCGATGGCGACAGCTTGATCGACGGCTTCGAGCTGTTGATGGGCACCAATCCGGTGGTGGCCGACAGCGACGGTGACGGCAGCTCGGACGGTGCCGAAGCCCTCAACTATCCCTACTGCGACCCGCTCCGGCCTGGGTGCGGCGGATCGTCCGTGTGGGTGTCGGTCGGCGGCACGGACGCCAACGACTGCAGCCGAGCCATGCCGTGCCGGACTTTTGCCACAGCGCTCGCCAAGAGCCCTCCGGGCGGCGAGATCAGAGTCTTGGACTCCGGCGACTTCGGGCCGCTGACGATCAACAAGGCGATTTCCGTCGTCGCCAACGGCGTCCTCGGCGGCATCCAGGCCGGCGGCGGCAGCACCGCCATTACCGTCAATGCCGGCGCCGGCGACAAGGTCGTCTTGCGCGGCCTCACCATCGACGGCCTGAGCGCAGGGCTAGACGGCATTTCCTTCGTCGCGGGTGGCTCGCTGTTCGTCGAGAGCTGCACGATCAACAACTTCAGCCGCTATGGGATCGACTTCGTGCCGACGGGCGGCAGCGGCGCTCTGGCGGTCACCGACACGGTCCTCCGCAACAACGGCGTCGGCGCCACCGGCGGCGGCCTTCACTTGCTCGCGACCGCCGCGCCAGGCCCGGTCGCGGCGATCGACGGACTGCGATCCGAGAACAACGTTTTCGGGCTCAAGGCAGAGACCTATGGGGCGGTCACGATTCGCCACAGTCTCGCCGCGAGCAACGCCTTCAGCGGATTCTCGGCGGTGACGCCGGGCGGCTCCGCCAGCGATGCGGTCCGCATGCTGATCGAAAACAGCGTCGCCACCCACAACGGGACCAATGGCGTCGTGGCCAGCGGCCCCGGCTCGACGGTCACCATCAGCAACCTGGCGGTGACCGACAATCAGACCGGGCTGATCACCGGCTCGAACGGCGTCATCGTCTCGCTCGGCAACAACAAGGTGTCGGGCAACGTCACCAACGGTACGCCGACGCAGACCGTTCCGAACCAGTAGACGAGTCACCCGCAGAGCCTGGAGCGCGGCGGCGGTCCGCGCTCCAGGTGTCATGGCGGTGGCCGGGCGAGCAGATGCGGCCGGCCACCGAGCTCACGCTCGCCCCACGGGATGACCGAGTCGAGCACCGCGGCACCTACCCCGCGCCGTCGCGGGCCTCCGGCGGCGCCAAGTGACGGGGCTCACGCGTAGGTCGGCGTGACGGCGGCTAAGCTTGGGGATGGGACGGCACGCCGTTTGCGCGCCTTCCATCCCCCAGGAGGAGCCGCATGCGGGCCGTAATCGCGGTAGCAGTGTTGTCGGTGCTGGTTGCGGGCGGTCCGCTGGCGGCGGTGACCTTTACCGTCAACAACGTCGGCGACCAGCCGGACGCCAACACCGCTGACAACGTCTGCTCGATCGCCGGCCAGCCGACCATCTGTACCTTGCGGGCGGCGATCCAGCAGGCCAACGCCACCGCCGGCACCGACACCATCGCCTTCAGCATCACCGGCGCCGGCCCGCACGTGTTCGCGCCGGGCTCGGCGCTGCCGAGCTTCACGCAGGCGGTGATCGTCGACGGCACCACCGAGCCGAGCTACGCCCAGTTCGCGCCAGTGGTGGTGATCAACGGCGCCGGCGCCGGCGCGGGAGTCAACGGGCTGGTCTTCGCGGCGGGCTCCAACGGCAGCACGCTGCGCGGCGTCGTCGTGCAGGGCTTCGGCGGCAACGGCGTGGTGGTGCAGTCGGACGGCTGCACCGTGGAGCGCACCTACTCCGGCACCAACAACGTCGGCACCACCGCCGCCGGCAACACCGGCGCCGGCTTCCTGGTGAGCGGCAACTCCAACACCTTGGGGGTGAGCAACGACAGCCCGAAGCGCATCCTCGCCTCCGCCAACGGCGGCGGCGGAGTCGTCATCACCGGCAGCTCGAACGCCCTGCACTCCTCGCACGTGGGCACCAACCTGGGAGGGAGCGCGGCGCTGGGCAACACCGGGGCCGGCGTCGCCATCTCGGGCTCTTCGAACACGCTCAACCACAACCTCGTCTCCGGCAACTCGCAGGAAGGCGTACGCATCACCGCCGGCTCCGGCAACGTGGTGGGCGGCAATCACCTGATCGGCATGAACGCCACCGGCACCGCCGCCCTGCCCAACGGCGGCGACGGGGTGAGCATCCAGGGCGGCACCGGCAACACCATCGGCGACTTCAACACCATCTCCGGCAACAGCGGCAACGGCGTGTCGATCTCCGGCGCGTCGACGACCGGCAACGTCGTGCGCAGCAACTTCATCGGCACCGCGGTGTCGGGGACCACGGCGCTGCCCAACGCGATGGTAGGCGTGCTCCTCTCCGCCACCGTCGGCAACACCGTCGGCGGCACCGCCGCGGGCGCCGGCAACGTCATCTCGGGCAACGGCGGCATCGGCGTGCGGGTGGCGTCGGGCAGCGGCAACTTCATCCAGTCCAACGACATCGGCACCAACCCCAGCGGCAACGGCGCCATCGCCAACGGCGGCACCGGCATCACGGTGGAGGGATCGCCGAACACCACCGTCGGCGGCGGCGAGGGCGACGGCAACCTGGTGTCGGGAAACGTCGGGTCCGGCATCGTGGTCAGCGGCGCTGCCAACGGCACCATCGTCATCGGCAACACCGTCGGCACCGCCGTGGCGGGCACCCCGGCGCTGCCCAACACCGTCGACGGCATCGCCCTCTTCGGCACCAGCGGCGTCATCGTCGGCGGCGACGCGACGGTGGGCTCGGACAACGTCGTCAGCGGCAACGGCAGGCACGGCATCTACGTCTCGGGCGGCAGCGGCAACCAGATCCGCATCAACGAGATCGGCACCGACGGCCTGGGCACCACCGGCGTCGGCAATGCCGGCCACGGCCTGTTCCTCGAGAACACTTCGACCAACACGGTCGACACCTCGTTGATCAGCGCCAACCACCTCGACGGCGTGCGCATCTCCGGCGGCAACGCCAACACGCTCACCGCGCTGGTCGTCGGTGTCGACGTCACCGGTATGACGGCGCTCGGCAACTGGGGAAACGGCCTCACCATCCTCAACGCGACGAACACCGTCATCGGGCAGAGCGTCGGCGGCAAGGGCAACACCTTCAGCGGCAACTTGCAGTCGGGAATCGTCATCAGCGGCGCCGGGTCGTTCGGCAACACCATCCACAACACCCTGATCGGCCCCAATACCGCCGACAGCGCCAACATCGGCAACGGCGGCTGGGGCGTGCTGATCGCCGGCAGCGTCGACAACACCATCGGCGGTCCGCTTTCGGTGGACGCCAACCGCATCCGCGGCAACGGCGTTTTCTTCAATGCCGCCAACGGCGGCAACGGCACCGGCGGCATCGGCATCCTCTCCGGCAACGGCAACGAGATCCGGCACAACCTGATCTCGGGCAACTACGGCCTGGGCATCGACCTCGACGCCGACGGCGCGCTACCCTTCGACGGCATCAGCGCCAACGACGCGAGCGACGCCGACAACGGCGCCAACCTGCTGCAGAACCGGCCGGTGATCACCAGCGCCACGATCGGCGCCGGCAACACCGCGGTGGCGGGCACGCTGACGAGCACCCCCAACACCACCTTCGACATCGAGATCTACACCAGCTCGCGCTGCGACCCCAGCGGTGCCGGCGAGGGGACGTCGGCCTCGGCCACGGTGAGCACCACCACCAACGGCAGCGGGCAGGCGAGCTGGTCCTCCAACTTCGCCCAGGCGCCGGCCGGATCGGTGTTCACCGCCGTCGCCACCGATCCCAACGGCAACAGCTCGGAGTTCTCCAACTGCGTCCCCATCTACTCGGGGGCGCCGATCGAGTTCGACGGCGATCCCGCCTCCGAGATCTTCGTCTTCTCGGGCGGCGCCTGGACCCAGTTCGACTACACGACCGGCAGTCAGACGAGCTCGGTGTGGACGGGCACCGGTACCGGCTGCCGGCAGGTGATGATGGATTACGACGGCGACGGCCGTGACGATCTCACCCAGCTCTGCGGCGGCGCCTGGCACTTCTTCAACGACAACGGCAGCTACAACAAGGGCATCTGGGTGGGCGACATCCCGGGCAACCTGCCGGTGCCGGCGGACTACGACGGCGACGGCCGGGACGACGTGGTGGTCTACAACAACGGCAGCTGGAGCTTCTTCGACTTCCAGAGCGGCAACTACCAAGCCTCGCGCAGCCGCTTCACCGGCAGCGGCGCCGGCCAGATCCCGGCACCCATCGACTACGACGGCGACGGCAAGGCCGAGCTCAGCGTCTACAACGGCGGGGCCTGGCACTTCTTCGACGAAGCGGGCGCCTACGTGAAGGGCATCTGGGTGGGCCCCGGCGCCTTCCCGGTGCCCGGCGACTACGACGGCGACGGCCACGACGACGCCATGATCTTCCGCGACGGCGTGTGGTCGTACTACGACTTCGCGACCGGCGCCTACGTGCCGGGCAAGTCGGTGTACACCGGCACGCCGCCGCACATCAGCGGCGGCACCACGACACCCGAGCCGCTCGACGTCGACGGCAACGGCACGCTCGACTTCACGCTCTTCGCCGGCGGTCCGTGGCACTTCTACAACGCCAACGGCACCTACGCGAAGGGCATCTGGACGGGCGGCGTCGGCGAGAAGCCGCTGTCGGCCCGCCCGCAGCAGTAGCGAGCGCGACGGCTGCGGCGGCCGCTAGAATCCCAGCCTTCCATGGCGGCCGACGACGCCTTCCCACTGCCGCGGCAGCAGGCCGAGCTCTGCAGCTTCGACGGCGGCGTGGAGGAGCGCGCCTGGCTGGTGCGGCCCGACCGCTACCGCGACCTCGAGCAGCTCCCTGACGGCATGCGCCGCATCGTGCGCGGCGGCGGCTACTCCTACGCCGCCGCGAGCTTCGGCGGCGGCGCGCTGGTGCAGGACTTCCGCGCCTTCGACCGCGTGCTGGGCTTCGACGCCGAGAGCGGCCGCGTGCGCTGCGAGGCGGGCATCACGCTCGGCAAGCTCTTCGCCTTCGCGGCGGCGCGCGGGCTGTACCTGCCGGTGCAGCCGGGGCACCCCGACATCACCGTCGGCGGCTGCATCGCCGCCGACGTCCACGGCAAGAGCCCGGCGCTGGACGGCACCTTCCGCCGCTGGGTAGTCGAGCTGACGCTGTTCCATCCCGCGCGCGGGCTGCAGACCGCCTCAGCCGAGGAGAACGCCGAGCTGTTCGAGCTCACCTGCGGCGGCTACGGCCTCACCGGGCACATCGTCGCCGCCACGCTGCAGCTCCGGCCGCTGCCGATCGAGTGGGAGCTCGAGAACGTCGCCGCCCTGAGCCTGCTCGCCACCGTCGATCTGCTGGTCGAGCGCGGCGCCGGCGCCGGGCTCGCATACACCTGGAACGACCTCTGCGCCTCGGGTGCGGCGTTCGGCCGCGGCTTCCTGCACCTCGGTCGCGCCGTGAACGGTGATGCGGCGCGCGCGGACGGCGCGCCGCCGCGCTACCAGCGGCTGCCGCCGTGCGCGCGCTCGCCGCTGCGCGCCTGGCGGCGGCCGGTGACGCCGCTGTTCAACCGCGCCTACGGCGGGCTGCAGAGACTGGGCCGGCACCGGCAGGCGAAACCCTTCGCCCTGCTCTTCCCGATCGCCTCGCGCGCGGCCTACTTCCGTCTCTTCGGTGGCCGCGGCTTGCACGAGTATCAGGTGCTGGTGCCGAGGCCGGCCTTTGCGGCCTTCGCGCGCGGCCTGCAGGAGGCGGTACAGCGCTTGCGCGTCGCGCCCACGCTGGGTTCCTGCAAGCTGTTCACCGCCACCGGCGGGCACCTCCGTTTCGCCGGCGACGGCATCTGCATGGCGGTCGACTTCCCGCGCAGCGCGACGAGCGTCGCGTTCGCGGCGCGGCTCGACGACCTGACGGCGGAGGTCGGCGGCATCCCGAACGTGATCAAGGACTCGCGGTTGCCGCGCGCCGTCGTCGAGCGCTGCTATCCGCGGCTCGACGACTTCCGCCGCGGGCTGCTGCGCCTCGACGCCGACCGCCTCTACCGTTCCGAGCTCGCGGAGCGGTTGGCGCTGTGACCGCGGTCGTCGTCGGCGCATCGGCGGGCCTCGGTCGCGCGCTCGCCGTCGAGCTGGCGCGTTCGGGGCGGCCGCTGCTGCTGGTGGCTTCGGACCGCCGCGACCTCGACGCCTTGGCGGGCGACCTATCGCTGCGCTTCGGCGTGGCGGCCAAGGTGCTGGCGCTCGACGCCGCCGACGCCGACGCGCTCGCCGCCGGGCTGCGCGCCGCCGCGGCGGAGCTGCCGCCGGTGGAGGCGCTGCTGCTCCCCATCGGCACCGTCGACGACGGCGACACGCCCCTGCTCGAGCCGGCGCGCGCGCGGCGGCTGATCGACGTCAACTTCACGGCGCCCGCGGCCGCCGTCCGCGAGCTGTTGCCCGGCATGCTGGAGCGCCACCGCGGCGCGGTGGTGGGTTTCGGTTCGGTGGCCGCCGCGCGCGGACGCTCGCGCAACGCCGTCTACGCCGCCGCCAAGCGCGCCCTCGCCAGCTACTTCGAGAGCCTGCGCCACCTCGCCGAACCGGCGGGCGTGGCTGTCGCCTTCTACGTGCTCGGCTACCTCGATACGCGCCTCGCCTTCGGCCGCCGCCTGCTGCTGCCCAAGGGCGCGCCGACCGCCGTCGCGCGCCGCGTGGTGCGCCGGCTGGGCCGCGACCGCGGCGTCGGGTACCTGCCGCGCTTCTGGTACCCTCTCGTGCTCGCCCTCAAGGCCCTTCCCCATGCCGTCTATGGTCGCCTCGACTTCTGACCGCACGCTCGCGCCGCGCCCGGACGCGGTCGAGGGGCGGCCGCGCGTCAGCCTCTTCTTTCCCGTCTACCGCGACGAGTCCACCGTCGAGCGGGTGACGCGCAAGTCGATCCGCGTGCTCGAGGAGCTCGCCTCCGACCACGAGGTGCTGATCGTCGACGACGGCTCCCCCGACCGCGCCGGCGACGTCGCCGACGAGCTGGCCCGCGAGCTGCCCAACGTGCGCGTCATCCACCACGAGCGCAACCTCGGCTACGGCGCCGCGCTGCGCACCGGCTTCCGCGCCGCCCGTCACGAGTGGATCGCCTTCACCGACGGCGACGACGAGTACGAGGTCGACGACCTGCGCAAGCTGCTGCGGCTGCGCGACCGCTACGACCTGGTCATCACCTTCCGCTACGCCAAGCGCTACTCGAACCTGCGCATCTTCATCTCCTTCGTCTACAACAAGCTGCTGCGGCGCGTCTTTCAGACCCGCTTCCGCGACGTCAGCTGCGGTCTGCGGCTGATCCGCAAGGAGATCGCCGACGAGCTCGAGCTGCAGTCGACGAGCCCGTTCATCGGCGCCGAGATCGCCATCAAGACGATGCTCAAGGGCTTTCGCATCGGCGAGGTGGGCATCCAGACCTTCCCGCGCCAGTTCGGCCGCGGCGCCTCCACCTCGCCGCGCAACATCTGGGCGACGATCGTCGACATGCGGCGCGTCTACCGCGCCGTCTTCTCGCCCGAGTACGATCGGCCGCTCAACCGTGACTGACCGCATGTCCCGACTCACCACCCTGCTGTCGCAGCCGCAGCGCCGGCGCCGACTGGGCCTGGCGCTGTGTGCCGCGCCGGTGGCCATCCAGGCGCTGGCGGTGGCGCTGCTCGGCGTCAACACCATCCTCTGGGACGAGTTCTTCTACGTGCCCTTCATCCGCGAGGTGTTCGAGGGCCGCAACTGGTGGCACTGGATGACGCTGCAGCACAACGAGCACCGCGTGGTGCCGATGAAGCTGCTGATGGTGCCGCTCGCCCTGCTCACCAACTGGGACACCCGTGCCGAGATGTGGGCGAGCGTCGCGCTGGCGGCGCTGACGGTGTTCGGCCTCTGGCGTCTCTACCGCCATCTTGGCGGCGACGACCTGCTGCTCTTCGCGCCCGTCGCCTGGCTGGTCTGCAGCCTGGGGCACTACGAGAACATGCTCTACGGCATGATGGTGAGCTGGTACTTCGTGGTCGTCGGCGTGGTGTGGATGCTGGTGCTGCTGTCGGCACCGGGCGCGTTGCTGGTCGCCGGCGCGGTGCTCTGCGCCTTCACCGCCGCCTTCACCAACCTCAACGGCCTGCTCGTCTTTCCGCTCGGGTTGGGGATGCTCCTCGTCTACCGGCGCTGGAGGGCCGCCGCGGTGTGGCTCGCCGTCTCCATCGGCGCCTTCGTCCTCTACTTCGTGAGATTCCAGATGCCCGGCGGGCAGCCGCCGCTGCCGCATCTGGGGCTCGCGGCGATCGCGCGCATCGCACGCTTCGGCATCAAGCTGCTGGGGGCGCCGCTCGCCGGCGGCAGCGTCGCCTGGAGCATCGTCATCGGCGTGCTGCTGATTGCGGCGACGGCGGCGGTCGCCCTGCGCTGGCGCCGGCCGTCACGGCTGCGTCGCGACGTACCGGCCGCCGGCCTCATCGCCTTCGGCGCTCTCTCCGGCGCCATGATCGCCGCCGGCCGCGCTGCCTACCAGGGCATCCCGCCGCTGCAGTCACGCTACATGCTCGACACCGTCCTGGTGATCGTCGGCCTCTACCTGCTGCTCGCCCGCGCCGTGGAGCAGAGCGAGCCGGCGTCGCCCCCGCGCCGACTCCTGGTCCCCGTCCTCGCCCTGCTGGTGCCCGGCCTGCTCGCCGCCAACGCCGAGGGCCTGCGTGCGGCGCTCGAGTGGCGCAACTGGCAGCTCCAGCAGAAGGCCATCCTGCAGACGTTCGACCAGCGGCCGGCTTCCGAGCTGGGTGGGATCTACTTCCTGGAGCAGGTCCCGCCGGCGGCGAGCTGGCTGCGCCAGCACCGGGTGGGTCCCTTCGCGGATGCTCCCGAGGTCGTCTTGCTGGTGCATTGGCAGGACGGCGTACCGGCGGAGGAGATCCTTCCCGGCCGGCCGGTCGAGCAGACCCTGGTCTGTCCGGTGGGCCGGATCGAAGACGTCGCCGTGGTCTTCGCCACCTACGCGCGGCAGAACACCTCCCACGTCGTGCTGTCGCTGTCCGAGAAGGGGCGGCAGCTGGGGCGCCGCGAGCTCGCCGCCGCCGACCTCAAGGACAACGGCTGGGTCTCGCTGCCGGTGGACGTCCGCGACTGCCGCGGGCGCACTCTGGTGCTGCGCGTCGAGTCGCCCGACGCCCGGCCCGGCAACGCGGTGACGGTGTGGACCTATCCGCACTACTACGGCGGCGAGGTGAGCCAAGGCGGCAATCCGCGCATTGCTGGGCGCTCGCTCGGTCTGGCCATCAACGGCTTCACCGCGCAGCTGCTCCACGACTGATCGCGAGGGGCCGGCGGGCTCGCCGGTCACGGATCGTAAAGCGCGGCTGAAAACGAAGGGCCCGCCGAACGGCGGGCCCTGGGAGAGCGAAGCCGAGGCCCGCCGATCGGCAAGCCCCGGTTGCACGGCGGCTACTTCTGGAGCGCCGCGACCGCGGCCTCGAGAGCGGCGAGCCGCTGCTTGAGGGTGCCGATCTCGTCGTTCTTGGCCGACAGCTCCTGCTGCAGGCCCTGGATGGCGGCGAAGGCGACGCCGGCGCTGTCGGTCACCGAGATGCCCTTGGCATCGGCGCCGACCGAGAACAGCGAGTGGAAGTCCTCGGCCATCGGGCCCATGTGGCGGACGTCGGGGTCGGCCTTGTAGGACCAGGTGGTGATCGGCATGTTGGCGACCTTGGCGAGCACGTCTCGGGGGTCGACGCCGTCGAAGCCCTGCTTGACGGTGCGGCTCGAGCTCGGCGTCACGGTGCCGGAGAACACCACGTTGCCGTTCTGGTCGAGGCTCATCTCGGTGCCGGTGTGAGCCTGGTTGTCGACCACGAAGCTCGTGCTGCTGGTGCCGAACGACCAGCGCGGCGTAACGGTGGTGTCCTTGAGGATGAGGATGGCGCCGCCGTTGTTGTTGAGCTCGAGCAGCTCGCGAGGCGAGGTGGTGCCGCTGGTGTTCGAGACCAACACCTTGCCGTCGGTGGTGCCGCTGGCGCTGCTGGTCACGTGCAGGTTGGTGCTCGGGCTGGCGGTGCCGATGCCGACGTTGCCGCTGGCGTTGATGTCGATCGAGCTGGTCGGCGCGCCGGGCCGGATGCGGAAGGGCAGGCGCGAGCCGCCGGTGACGTCACGGACGAAGAAGTTCGCCTCGTTGCCGGCGATGTCCCAGGTCTGCGCCGTGAAGCCGCCCGAGTTGTTCTGCTCGAGGCGCATCGCCGGCGTGTTGCTGGTGGCGATGTGGAGGTCGAGCACCGGGGTCGAGGTGCGCAGGCCGACGCGGCCGGTGGAGTCGACGAAGATCGAGTTCGTCGAGGCGCCGGCGGTGATGGTGAAGGGCACCTTGGAGCCGGTGATGTCCTCGATGGAGAACTTGCTGCTGCCGCCGCTCGCCGAGTCGTTGGCGGTGAGCTGCCAGTCGTTGGCGGGGAAGCCCGACGAGCTCGACGTGTCGTCGAACTTGATGCGGGTGTTGTTCTCCTTGAGGCGGACGGTGTCGAAGCCGAACGACTCGTTGTTCACGCAGTCGAGGCCGACGCAGGTGCTGCCCTGGACGATGAAGTCGTCGGCGTTGACGACGTCCTTCTCGACGATGCGGTTCGAGCCGTTCGCCCGCGCGCGCGGCGACGGCGTCTCGGTCTGCCCCTCGTCGGCGACGAAGGAGCCGTTGGCGATGGCGAAGGCGCCCGATTGCACGGCGCCGCCGCCGACGTTGCGCTGGTCGCCATTGACGCGGGCGGCGGCGAGCTCGCGCTTGGCGGCCGCGCCGAGCACCGGGGCGGCGCTGAGCTCCCAGCGATACTGGCCGTCCGGCAGGCGCTGGCCGGCCTTGTCGAAGATGCTGAGGCTCGGCGCCTGGCCGGCGCCGAAGCTCTGCTCGATGATCAGGCCGCCAGGGCCCGACACCGTCAGCTTCATCGACTGAAACGAGCCGCGCGGCGTCCAATCGAGGCTGGCACCGCCGACACCGAGGTCCGCCACCGGACCGCGCGCCGCCATCGCCGGGACGGCGACGAGGAACGCGACTGCGAGGCAGGCGAAGACACTCCGACCCACTCTGCGATCCATCATGACTCTGTCCTCCTTGGCCTTGAGGCCGGCCATTCTACGCTCGTTTTCAGGCGTTTGATGCGCCCAAGTGGAAGATGGTGGGAGGCACCCTGCCGAGCCGACGGAAGGGACCGCGCGGTAGCCGCAAGACGGACTCGCTGGGAGGCTCTCAAAGGTATATGCGTAAAATCGCGGCGGCATGGATCACGGCGAGGCGAAGGAGCGGTTCGAGCGCCTTTGGCGACAGGTGCGCGACCTCGAGGGGGCGCGCCAGCTGTTGGAGTGGGACCAGGAGACCTACATGCCGCCCGCCGGCGCGGCGGCGCGCGGGCGCGTGCTGGGCACCCTCGCCGGTCTCGAGCACGAGCGGCTGAGCGATCCGGCCCTCGGCGAGGCGGTGGAGGCGATCGCTACCGGCGCCACCGGGTACGAAAGAAGTGACGAATGGGCGGCGCAGGCGCGCGAGGCGCGGCGCCGCATCCGGCGCGCCACCGCAGTGCCGCGACGGCTGGCCGAGGAGCTGGCCGAGGCGGCGAGCGCCGGCCTCGCGGCTTGGCAGGAGGCGCGGCGGGCGCAGGACTTCGCGCCCTTCGCGGCGCCGCTGTCGCGCCTGCTGCAGGCCAAGCGCGAGCAGGCCGCCTGCCTCGCATCCGGAGTACCAGGAGGATCGGCCTACGACGCGCTGCTCGACGAGTACGAGCCGGGTGCCACGGCCGCCGAGCTGGTGCCGCTCTTCGCCGCCTTGCGCGCGCGGCTCGTGCCACTGGTGCGCGCCGTCGTCGACAGCGGCGTCACCGCCGACGAGACACCGCTCCAGGGCCGCTTCCCGATGGAGGCGCAGCGGCAGCTCGGCACCTTCGTCGCCGCCGAGATCGGCTTCGACTGGTCGGCGGGGCGGCTCGACCGCTCGACGCACCCGTTCTGCACCGGCATCGACCGCCGCGACGTGCGCCTCACCTGGCGCGGCCAGGAGGCGGACCTGCGGCAGGCGTTGATGGGCGTGCTGCACGAGATGGGGCACGGCCTCTACGACCAGGGGCTGCCGGCGGAGTGGGAGTCGACGCCGCTGGGCGAGCCGGCATCGACCGCGGTCCACGAGTCGCAGTCGCGGCTGTGGGAGATCCTCGTTGGCCGCGGCCGCCCGTTCTGGCGCTGGCTGCTGCCGCACGTCCGCCAGGCGTTCCCCGGCTATGCGCCTTCGCTCGACGAGGTGTGGAAGGCGCTCCATGCCATCAAGCCGACACTCATCCGGGTCGAGGCGGACGAGGCGACCTACAACCTGCACGTGCTGGTGCGCTTCGAGCTCGAGCGCGCGCTCTTCGACGGCGACCTGCAGGTGGCGGACCTGCCGGCGGCGTGGGACGACCTCTACGCCGAGGTGCTCGGCCTGCGTCCGACCGACGTCGTGCAGGGCGTGCTGCAGGACCTGCACTGGGCGGCGGGGCTCTTCGGCTACTTCCCGACCTACACCCTCGGCACGCTGGCGGCGGTGCAGCTCTTCGACGCGGTGAGGCGCGAGCTCGGCGACCTCGACGAGCAGCTCGCGCGCGGCGAGTTCGCGCCGCTCCTCGGCTGGCTGCGCGAGCGCGTGCACCGCCACGGCGCCCGCTACACGCCGCGCGAGCTGCTGACGCGCGCCGCCGGCGCGCCGCCCTCGGCCGAACCGTTCCTCGCCTACGTCGAAGGCATCGCCGAGCAGGTCTACGGCGTGGCGCCGGCGGCGGTCGCGGCATCGAGCCGGTGAGCGCGCCCGACGGCGTGGACGTCGTGGTGCCGGTCTACGGCGCCGCCGCGGATCTGTCGCGCTGTCTCGCGAGTGTGCTGGCACACAGCGAGCTGGGGCGGCATCGGCTGGTGGTGGTGCTCGACGGGCCGCAGCAGGCAGCGGTGGAGGGGGCGCTGGCGCCGGTCGCTTCGCGAACCGAGAACGAAGTCGTGGTGCTGCGGCAGCCGCAGCGGCGCGGTTTCGCCTCGGCCGCGAACCGCGGTCTGGCCGCTTCGGAGCGCGACACGGTATTGCTCAACAGCGACACGCAGGTGACGGCGGGCTGGCTCGACAAGCTGCAACGCGCCGCCGCATCGACGCCCGACGCCGGCACCGTGACGCCGTTCTCCAACCACGCCACCATCTGCTCGCTGCCGCGCTTCCTGGAAGAGAACAATGTTCCCGCCGGCTACGACGTCGACAGCTTCGGCGCGCTCGTCGAGCGCGTCGCGGCGCCGAGCTACCCGCGCCTGCCCACCGGCGTCGGCTTCTGCATGCTGGTGCGGCGGCGCCTGCTCGACGAAGTCGGTACCTTCGACGAAGGTCGCTTCGGGCTCGGCTACGGCGAAGAGGTCGACCTCTGCCTGCGCGCCGCCGCGGCCGGCTTCGTGCACCTCCTCGCCGACGACACCTATGTCTGGCACCGCGGGCACGGCAGCTTTGGCGGCGCGCGCTCCGCGCGGATGCGCGGAGCCGAGCGGCGGATGCGAACGCTGCACCCGGGCTACACGCGGACGATCGCCGACTTCATGCGGCGCGATCCATTGGCGGAGGTGCGGGAGAGGGTGCTTGCAGCGCTCGCTCCGGCGCGCACAGACGACGAAGACGGAGAAAAGACTTGGCAGGCAGCGCCCTCTGCCCTGTCTTCGCAAGAGCGAGCGGTAAGGGACAGCAGGGTCAGCGGTGGGATCGTGCACTTGGTCCATGGCTGGCCGCCGTTCGCGACCGCCGGCACCGAGGTCTACGCACAAGGATTGGCGCGGCGTCAGGCGCGGCACCACCGCGTCGCCGCCTTCGCGCGCGTGGCGCGAAGCGATCGGCAGACCGGCGATGTCGTCGAGCACTTCGACCACGGCGTGCGCGTGCGGCTGCTGGTCAACAACTTCGATCAGCGCGACCCGCTGGCGCGCAACGCGCTCGACGAGCGGCGCCAGCGCCGCGTCTTCGCGCACTTCCTCGACGAAGAACGGCCCGCGCTGCTGCACGTGCATCACCTTGCCGGGCATGTGGCGACGCTGGTGCGGGTGGCGGCGCGGCGCGGCATTCCCGTCGTCATGCAGCTCCAGGACTGGTGGCCGCTGTGCGCGCGCGTCAACCTGCTGCACCGCGACGGCTACCTCTGCCCGGGCCCGGGGATCGGCCGCTGCGCCGCCTGCGCGCCGCTCACCCGGCGGCCGCCGGCGGCGGTGTGGAACCGGCTGCTGCACGCATTGCGACGGCGCTGGATGCGGCAGGCGCTCGCCGCCGCCGACGTGCTAGTGGCGGGCTCGCGCTTCCTCGCCGACAGCTACGCGCGCCTGGGATGGGTACCGGGCGGACGCGAGATCCGCGTCATTCCCTACGGCATCGAGGCCAACGGGCTCGTCGCCGTTGCTGATGCGCGCGTCGATGTGAGTCCGGTGAAACCACTGCGCTGCGGCTTCATCGGCTCGCTGATGGCGCACAAGGGTGCGCACGTCGCAGTCGCCGCGTTCGCTTCGATCGCAGCGAGTGATGCGACGCTCGACTTGTGGGGCGATCCGACGGCCGATCTCGACTACACGCAGCGCCTGCACGCGCTGGCGGGCCCAGCGGTGCGCTTCCGCGGCCGCTTCCCGGAAGGTGGAGAAGTCGAAGTGATGCGCGGCCTCGACCTGCTGCTCGTGCCGTCGCTCGGCCTGGAGTCGTTTGGCCTCGTGGCGCGCGAGGCGCACGCTGCGGGCGTGCCGGTGCTGGCGAGCCGGCGGGGCGCGCTGGCGGAGCTGTTCGCCGCCGATGCAGCGCCGCGCGATGGTGCGGCCGTGCACGATGCTGCGGTCGACGGCGAACGTGGTGGCGCCCTCGTCGAGCCTGACGATCCGCAGGCGATCGCGCATTGGGTGCGGCGGCTGGTCGCCGAGCCCGAGCTCCTCGCGGCGTGGCGGCGCACGCCGGCGCCGAAGTCGATGGACGAGCACGCCGAGGAGATCGAGGCGCTCTACGCCGAGGTGCTGGCGGCGCGGCGGGGCGGGCGTCGAGCGTTGCGAGGCAGGCGTTGAACGGTGCGGGTGACCGCGGCGATCCGCGGCGCGGATTGCGGCGCCGCGCCTCGTTGGTCGTCGACCTGCTGCGGGCCGAGGGCGCCGCCGCCGTAGCCGACCGCGCGCTCGATCATTGGGCCGAGGGGCGGCGCCGGCGGCAGTTCGAAGCGGAAGACCTCGCGAAGCTGCCCGCTGTGCCGGTGCTGGGCGTGACAGCGGCGCCGCCGGTGCCGTGGCTCGGCGGCGTGCCGGCGCAACTCGGCGTGCGCATGCGCGAGGAGGAGCGGCTCGGCGACACGGCATTGTTGTATCCGGAATGCGGGGGGCAGCGGCTCGAGGTGGTGGCGGCTGGGCGGCGCGTAGCCACGGATCTCTCCGGTACGGCGACATTCGACCCCGACCACGCCGCCCTCGCACTTTCGGGCGAGCCGTACGACGGCCAGAAGCCGCTCGGCGAAGAGGGCGGGACCGAAGCCGCGAGCTGGACGGCGCTGGTGATGCGCGCCGCCGACGTCGTGCGCGCGCGCCTCGTGCACGTGGAAGGCGCCGCCGGGCTGCCGCTCGATGGCCTCGTCGCGCTGGCGCGGCGCCGTCCTCTCGTCCTTGCGCTGCACGACTTCGCGCTCTGCTGTCCGCGCGCGAACCTTTACGACGAGAGCCGCGGTGCTTCGTGCGGCTGCTGCGCCGATGCGGCGACCTGCCAGGCGACGCTCGCGGCGAGCGGCCACCCGGGCGCCGCGTACGCCCTGCGCTGGCGCGAGCGCGGCGCCGAGCTGGTGGCGGCTTGCCGCTGCGTCATCTATCCGTCGCAGTTCCTGCTCGACGCCCACCTTCGACTCTTCGGCAACGCGGGCGCGGACGCGCGGGTGATCGCGCCCGGCATCGAAGGGGCGCGAATGGAGCCCTGGCGCTGGCCATGGACACCGCGCTCGGCGGCGCCCACCATCGCGTTCCTCGGCGGTGGCGCGGCGCACAAAGGCTCGCTGCTGCTCGCGGCGGTGATCCGCGAGTGGCTGCGGCGTGGCCTGCAGCCCCTGCGTTGGCAAGTGCTCGGCGGCGGGCGCCCGGAGCAGCTTCGGGCACTGCGCAAGATGCCCGGCGTGCGCGTGCGCGGCTACTACCGCCACGGCTCGCTCGGCGGGCTGCTGCGTGCGCGGCGTGTCGAGCTGGCGCTGCTGCTGCCGCAAGTGCCGGAGTCGTTCTCGCTCATCCTCAGCGAGTGCCTGGCCGCCGGCGTGCCGGTGATGGCGCTGGCGCAGGGCGCGCTCGCCGAGCGGCTCGCGGCAAGCGGCGGGCATCTGCTGCCGGAAGGCGCCGGCGCCGGCGAGATAGTGGCGGCGCTCCAGGAGTGGGTCGTGGGCGGGCTCGCGGTGCCAGCGCCACCACCGCCGATGCCGAGCAGCCGCGACGCTGCCGCGGCTTTCGCGCGTCTCTACGACGAGCTCAGTCGCCACGAGCCGCCGGCGACCGAGTGATACTTTTTCTGACAGGGATCACGCCGCTCATGTCCATCGCCACCCTCTCCGCTCCCGCCCGCGAGGTGCCGCGCTACCTCGTCGCCGGCGCCGTCAACACGGTGGGGAGCTGGCTCGTCTACGTGGCGCTGCTGCAGGTGACCTCGTACCGGCTCGCCTACACGGCGTCGTTCGCCTTCGGCATCCTGCTGTCGTTCCTGCTCAACTCCTGGTTCGTCTTCGGCGTGCCGCTGAGCTGGCGGCGGCTGCTGCCGTACCCCGGCGTCTACCTGGCGCAGTTCGCGCTCGGCTACGGCGTCGTCTGGCTGGCGGTGGAGAAGGCGGGCTGGCCGGCGTGGTCTGGCCCGCTCGTCGCGCTCGTCTTCACGACGCCGCTCGGCTTCCTGCTGACGCGGCGCCTGCTCGTCGGGGCGGCGAAGCGCGGCGGCGCGGAGTGAAGCGGTGAGCGGCGCGCCGGTCCCCTTCAACGACCTCAAGCCGGTGCAGGCGATGCTCGCCGGCGAGCTCGAGGCGGCGGCGCGCCGCGTGCTGCAGAGCGGCTGGTACATCCTCGGCCCCGAGCTCGAGGCGTTCGAGGCGGAATTCGCCGCCTACCACGGCGTGCCGCACGCGGTCGGCGTCGCCAACGGCACCGACGCGGTGGAGCTGGCGCTGCGGGCGCTCGGCATCGGCGCGGGCGACGAGGTGATCACCGTCTCGCACACGGCGGTCGCCACGGTCTGCGCGGTCGAGCGCGCCGGAGCGACGCCGGTGCTGGTCGACGTCGACGAGGCGACCTTCACCATCGATCCGCGCGCCGCCGAGGCGGCGATCACGCCGCGCACGCGCGCCATCGTGCCGGTGCACCTCTACGGCCAGCCGGCTGACATGGATGCCGTGCTCGACCTTGCGCGCCGTCACGGGTTGGCGGTCGTCGAAGACTGCGCGCAGGCCCACGGCGCGCGTTGGCGCGGGCAGCCCGTCGGCACGCTCGGCGACCTCGGCGCCTTCAGCTTCTACCCGACGAAGAACCTCGGCGCCCTCGGCGACGCCGGCGCGGTGATCGCGCGCGACGCGCAGCTCGCGGCGCGCCTGCGCCGGCTGCGCAACTACGGCCAGCGCGAGCGCTACGAGCACGTCGAGACGGGAATGAACAGCCGCCTCGACGAGCTGCAGGCTGCCCTGCTGCGGGTGAAGCTGGCGCGGTTGGACGAGCACAACGCCGAGCGTCGGCGCCTCGCGCAGCTCTACTCGCGCGGCCTGACGACGGTGCGCACACCCGCTGCGCGCACCGAGGCCCACCACGTCTATCACCTCTACGTCGTACGCCACCGCGAGCGCCACCGGCTCCGCGCGCACCTCGCCGCGGCGGGCGTGCAGACGCTGCTCCACTATCCGGCGCCCGTGCACGCGCAGCCGGCCTACGCCCACCTGCGCGAGCGCGCCGGCGCGCTGGCGGTGACCGACCGCCTCGCAAGCGAGATCCTCTCGCTGCCGCTCTTCGTCGGGCTCGCCGACGACCAGCTCCAGCGCGTGGTGGAGGTCGTGGAGAGCTTCAGCGCCACGGCTGACACGACCGACCGCGTGACGGTCACGGCGGTGGCGGAACCATGACGGCGCGCTACGCCGGCCTCGACTTCGAAGGCTTCAAGTCGCTGGCCACGGACCCGGCGCGTTCGCCGCACGAGAAGGTCGGCTTCCCCGACTCCTACCGCGAGGGCAAGGCGAAGGACATCCTGCGCGACGTCGCCGCCAAGTTGCCGGCGTTGCGGGCGCGCGGCAAGTCCGTGCTCGACATCGGCGCCGGTTGCAGCGACGTCGCCACGTCGCTCATCGAGCTCTGCGGCGCGCGCGGCCACCGCCTCACGCTCGTCGACTCTGCCGAGATGCTGGCGCAGCTCCCGCAGCCCGCGCACGTCGAGAAGGTCGCCGGCCGCTTCCCCGATGACTGCCTGCCCTTCGTCGAGCAGCACCGCGGCGGCTTCGACGCGGTGCTCGTCTACAGCGTCCTCCACTACGTCTTCGTCGAGCGCGCCGTCTTCTCCTTCCTCGACCGCGCCATGGAGCTGCTGGCGCCGGGCGGCGCGCTGCTCATCGGCGACATCCCCAACCAGTCGATGCGCAAGCGGTTCTTCGCCTCCGCCGCCGGCGCCCGCTTCCATCAGAGCTTCACCGACAGCCCGCAGCCGCCCCTCGTCGAGCACGGCGTGCTCGAGACCGGCTTCCTCGACGACGCGGTGCTGCTCGGCCTGCTGATGCGGGCGCGCGCCGCCGGCTTCCACGGCTTCCTGGTGCCGCAGGACCCGCGGCTGCCGATGGCCAACCGCCGCGAGGACCTGCTCGTGGTGCGGCCGTGACCGACGCCGCCGCCTGCGGCCCGAGCCCGCAGCTGGTGCTCGTCGGCGACAGCGCCTTCGCCGAGGTCGCCTACGAATACTTCACGCACGACTCGCCGTACGAGGTGGCCGGCTTCGCCGTCGAGCGTGCCTTCCGCCGGCGCGACGACCTGTTCGGGGTGCCGGTCGTGGACTTCGAGACGATGGAGGAGCGCTTCCCGCCGGCGACCCACGACTTCTACGCCGCCCTCGTCTACACCCAGGGCAACGCGCTGCGCCGGCGGCTCTACGAGGCGGCGAAGGCGAAGGGCTACCGGCCCGCCTCCTACGTCAGCAGCCGCGCCTTCGTGTGGCGGAACGTCGAGCTGGGCGAGCACTGCTTCGTCTTCGAGAACAACGTCGTGCAGCCCTTCGTCAAGCTCGGCAACGACGTCGTGCTGTGGAGCGGCAACCACATCGGCCACCACTCCTCGATCGGCGACCACTGCTTCATCTCCTCGCACGTCGTCGTCTCGGGGTTCGTACACATCGGGAAGTCGTGCTTCCTCGGCGTCAACTCGACGTTCGCCAACAACCTGGAGGTGGGGAACGGCTGCGTCATCGGCGCCGGCGCGCTGGTGCTCGGCGACGTCGCGGACGGCGAGACGGTGGTGGGCGTCAAGAAGCGCTCCAAGAGTTGAATTGGATCTTGGCGTGATCCTGCTCGAGCCCTACGGCGACGGCGATCGCGCGGCCTGGGACGCTTTCGTGCGGGCGAGCAAGAACGGCAACTTCCTCTTCCTCCGCGACTACATGGAGTACCACCGCGACCGCTTCGAGGATGCCTCGCTGCTGGCGCGGCGAAGGCCCGGCGGGCCGCCGCTGGCGCTGCTGCCGGCGAACCGCCGCGGTGCGACGCTCGAGAGCCACGGCGGCCTCACCTTCGGCGGCTGGGTGTGCGGCGCCGAGATGACGGCGACGGCGATGCTCGAGCTGTTCGCGGTGCTTGGGCAGCGGCTCGCCGGCGACGGCGTGTCGCTGCTGCGCTACCGCGCCGTGCCGCACGTCTACCACCGCGCGCCGGCGGACGAGGACGTCTACGCGCTGCATCGCCTCGGCGCACGCGTCGTGCGGCGCGCGCCGCTGTCGGTCGTCGACCAGCGGCGGCCGCTGCCCTGGCAGACGCGGCGGCGCCGCGGCCTCAAGCGCGCCGCGGCGAGCGGCCTCGTCTGCGGCGAGAGCGCCGACCACGCCGGCTACTGGGAGCTGCTGACCGCCGTGCTGCAGGAGACCTACGACGCCCGACCGGTGCACACGCTGGAAGAGATCGAGCGGCTGCGCCGCGCTTTCCCCGCCAACATCCGTCTCTTCACCTGCCGCCGCGGTCAGGCCCTGCTCGCCGGAGTGCTCGTCTTCGAGAGCGAGACGGTGGCGCGCGCGCAGTACATCGCGGCGTCGGAGGAAGGCCGTCGCGAAGCCGCCCTCGATCTGCTCTTCGATCACCTGCTGCGCGAGGTCTTCGCCGGCAAGGACTGGTTCGACCTCGGCACCTCGGAAGGTGCGGAGCCGGGCACGCTCAACGGGGGCGTGCTGGAGTACAAGGAGAGCCTCGGCGCGCGGCTCGTGGCGCAGGACACCTACGAGCTCACGATCGGCGGCGACGCCGTGGCCGCGAGAGAGGAGGGGAGATGGCGCTCGCCGACTGCCGGCTGATCGACCTGCCGAAGGTGAACGACGCGCGCGGCAACCTCACCTTCATCGAAGGCGAGCGCCATCTGCCGTTCGAGATCCGCCGTGTCTTCTACCTCTACGACGTGCCCGGCGGCTCGACGCGCGCCGGCCACGCGCTCAAGAGCTGCCAGCAGTTCCTCGTCGCGCTCTCGGGCGCCTTCGACGTGCTGCTCGACGACGGCGTCGAGAAGCAGCGCTTCCACTTGAACCGCGCGCACTTCGGGCTCTACGTGGCGCCGCTCGTCTGGCGCGAGCTCGACAACTTCTCCGGCAACTCGGTGTGCCTGGTGCTCGCCTCCGAGGCCTACGAACCGGCGGGGTATCTGCGCGAGTACGACGAGTTCCTGGCGGCGGTGCGCGATGGTGGATGAGGCGGGCGCCGAGAGCGCGGCGCCGGCGCCTCCGACGCCAGCACAGCCGGCGCCGCCGGCGATCCCCGTCGTCTCGGTGGTGGTGCCCGTCTACCGGAACGAGGGCTCGCTGCCGGCGCTCTTCGACGCGCTGCTCAGCATCGAACGCGGTCTCGCCGACCGCGGCCTCGCGCTCGAGCTGATCTTCGTCGACGACGGCTCACCCGACGGCTCGCTCGCCGTGCTGCGCGAGCTCAAGCGCCGCCGCCCCGCCACCAAGGTGGTCAAGCTGTCGCGCAACTTCGGCGCCGTGCACGCCAGCAAGACCGGCTTCCGCTACGTCACCGGCGGCTGCTTCTGCATCCTCGCCGCCGACCTACAGGACCCGCCGGAGCTCATCCTGCAGATGGCGGACCTCTGGCTGCAGGGCAGCAAGTTCGTCGTCTGCGTACGGCAGCGGCGCGAGGACTCGCTGCTGTCGCGCTTCTTCTCCTGGGTCCACTACCGTTCGGTGCGGCTGCTCGCCGTGCGCGACTTTCCGCTGGGCGGCTTCGACCTCGCGCTCATGAGTCGCGAGCTGCTGCCGCACATGCTCGACAGCGCGCGCCACGTCAACACGCCGCTCTTCGCCTACTGGCTGGGCTTCCGTCCCACCACCATCCACTACGTGCGGCGGCGGCGCACCCACGGCAAGTCGGGGTGGACGTTCCGCAAGCGCGTCAACTTCTACGTCGACAGCCTGGTGGGCTTCTCGATCGTGCCGCTGCGTGCGATGTCCTTCATCGGCATGGTGGTGGCGCTCCTGAGCTTCGGCTACGGCGGCACGATCGCGGTCAACGCGCTGCGCGGGCTCAAGACGGTGCCCGGCTTCGCGGCGCTGGCGGTGCTGCTGTCGTTCCTCCTCGGCCTGGTGATCGCCATGCTCGGCGTCGTCGGCGAGTACCTCTGGCGCATCTACGACGAGGTGAGCCGCAAGCCGGAAGCGGTGGTGGACGAGGTGCTGTGACGCCCACCGAACGGCAGCAGTGGGAGAGGCTGGGGCTTGTCTGGGTTGCAAGCGGAGAGCAGCCGTGGGCGCGCACGCACGCCGCGCTGCCGACGGCGACGATGCTCGACGAGGAGCGCATCCGCGTCTACGTCGCCTGCCTCGACGCGGCGAAGGTGGGCCGCATCGGCTGGGTCGACGTCGCGGCGCGCGATCCGCGCCAGGTGCTCGCGGTGTCCGAGCATCCCGTGCTCGACGTCGGCGCGCCGGGCACCTTCGACGACAACGGCGTCAATCCGCTCTGGCTGGTGGAGCACGCAGGGCGCCTCTACCTCTACTACGTCGGCTGGCAGCTCGGCACCCGCGTGCGCTATTACCTCTTCTGCGGCCTCGCCGCGAGCGACGACGGCGGCAACAGCTTCCTGCGCGTGTCGCAGGCGCCGCTGCTCGACCGCACCGACGGCGAGCTGTTCGTGCGCACGGCGCCCTGCGTGCGCCGCGAGGACGGCGTGTGGAAGATGTGGTACATCGGCGGCGACAGCTGGGTGGAGGGGCGCGGCAAGCAGCTGCCGCGCTACGGGCTGCGCTACCTCGAATCGGATGACCCGCGACGCTGGCGCGGCCCGAGCCGCCCGGTCATGGACGTGCGCGGCGGCGACGAGCATGGTTTCGGGCGGCCCTTCGTGTTGCGCGAGGATGGCCGCTACCGTATGTGGTACTCGGTGCGCACGATCAGCGCCGGCTACCGCCTCGGCTACGCCGAGTCGCCGGATGGCCTGACGTGGGAACGCATGGACGACGCGGCGGGGATCGAGCCGTCGCCGGAGGGGTGGGACTCGCAGATGGTCTGCTACTCGTTCCTGCAGGCCACCCGCTACGGCACCTACCTCTTCTACAACGGCAACGATTACGGCGCGACGGGCTTCGGCGCGGCGGTGCTGCGGTAGCGGCGCTCTGTGATCGTGGCCACTTGGCAGAATTCTAATGCTGTGGCAACATGTGGCCTTCCGCCGGGAACCAGACTTGCCGCGAAAGCCGCCGCTCGTCGTCCGTTGCTCGCTCGTGCTCGCGCTCACGAGCGCCGCTGCCGCGTTCGCCGGCACCTCGACGGCGCCCAACCCGGTCGTCACCTTCAGCTCGCCGGGCACGAAGCAGGTGTCGCTGCAGGCCTGCAACAGCGGCGGCTGCAACACCGTGGTCAAGTCGGTGTCGGTGCTCGACCCGATGCCGGCGGTCACCAGTCTCCTCGCCACCCCCAACCCCGTCGTCCAGGGCGACACCGTCCATCTGACGGGTGTCGGCAATGGCGCGCCGCCGCTGACCTTCAACTGGCGCATCCTCGACCCCGGCGGAACGCAAGTGGCGACATTCTCTGGCGCCAGCGCCGACTGGACCGTCAACGTCGCGCCCGGCGTCTACTCGGTCTACCTCGACCTCGGCAACTCGCATGGTGTGCAGACGCCGCAGCCGGCGCCGGTCGTCGTGCTCATCACGCCTTTCATCTTCAGCGACGGCTTCGAGCAGGGGAACACCAACCTCTGGCTCAGCCCGCCGCCCTGAGGCCGCGCGCGGCGGCGCCTCGCCGCGGTCGCTAGCGCGACCAGTCGCGATCCCATAGGCCGCCGACGCAGGTGGCGGCGAGCGCGGATTCGGCGCCGCCGAAGATGAGGGCAGCGAGCAGATCATCTGACGCCGCGCCGGCGAGCAGCGGCGAGGCGAGGTCGACGGCGACGAAGTCCGCCCAGGTGCCCGGCGCGATGCGTCCGGCCGGAACGCCGAGCGCGGCGGCGCCGCCCATCGTGCCGGCGGCGAGCAGCAGCGGCGCCACCGCGTCGTCCTCGCCGGCGAGCACGCCGCGCTTCTCGCTCTTGAGCCGCTGGCCGTACTCGAGCCAGCGCATCTCCTCGAGGGGCGAGATGCGTGCGTTCGAGTCGCTCCCCAGGCAGAGCCGGCGATGGCTCTCGGGGACGGTGGCGAGCGGCGGGATGCCGTCGCCGAGGTTGCCTTCGGTCGTCGGGCAGATGCAGATGCGGCCGCCGAGCTGCACGAAGCGGCGGAGCTGGTCGGGGCGGCTGTGGGTGCAGTGCACGGCGGTGACGCCGTCGAGGCCGCCGGGCTGCTCGAGCAGCAGCTCCAGCGGCCGCTTGCCGTAGGCGGCGCGGCACTCGGCGATCTCCTGCTGCTGCTCCTCGACGTGGATGTGGAACGGCAGCCCCTGCCGCCGCGACTCGGCGAGCAGGCCGCGCAGCTCCGGCAGCGGCACGGCGCGGATGCTGTGGCCGACGACGCCGAGGCTCTGCGTGCGAAGGTCGAGGCGGCCGCCGAGCTGCTCGACCTGCTTCCAGTAGCCGGCGAGCGTCGCCGTCTCGAACCGCCGCTGCGCGCCTTGCAGCGGCGCCCCGACGCCGCCGGTCTTGTAGTAGGTCTGCAGCAGCACCAGGCGGATGCCCGCCTCGGCGCCGGCGGCGAGCACCGCCTCGTCGCCGACGAAGTCCGCGCCGCCGCCGCTGTGGTGGAGGTAGTGGAACTCGCCGACGCAGGTGATGCCGGCGCGGCGCATCTCGCGAAAGGCGAGCAGCGTGAGGTCGAAGAGGCGCTCCGGCGTCAGCGACTCGACGAGCCCGTACATCGCCTCGCGCCAGCTCCAGAACGAGCCCGCGCCAGTGGGAAATCGCTCGCCCTGGCCGCGCAGGCCGCGCTGGAAGGCGTGCGAATGCGCGTTGACGAAGCCGGGGAGCAGCGCGATGCCCGGCAGCCGCAGCAGGCGCAGCGGCGGCGCCGTGCCGTCGGCGGCCTCGGCCGCCGCCGTCGCCTCGGCGAGTGGACCGATGCGCCCCACGCGTCCGTCCTCGTCGACCCACACCGCGAGCGCCGGCCTGAGGGCGCCGTCGCTCCAGGTGAGCTCGGCGGCGACGACCTGCCGCGGCGTCACGCGTGGCGACCCGCGGCAACACGCTCGTCGCGACAGCGGCCGGCGATCAGGCGCTCGAGCACGCGGCGCGCGGCGGCGAGGTCGGCGATCGGCACGTGCTCGTCGGGCTTGTGGGCGACGCGGATCGAGCCGGGCCCGAAGAGCGCGCACTCCATGCCCATCTTCTGCAGCCAGCCGGCGTCGGTGGCGTAGTCGGCTGCGGTCTCGCCCGGCTCGCCAACCAGCGCGCAGAGCTCGCGAAACAGCGGCGCATCCGCGGCGAGCTCCATCGGGTGCGAGACGGAGAGCAGCTCCCAGTCGGGCGCGTCGGCGCCGGTGGACGAAGCCGCGGTCTCTTGCAGCCGCGCCGCCACCGCCGCGGCGTCCATTCCCGGCAGCAGCCGCACGCCGACGTCGACGATGCAGCGGTCGGGCACCACGTTGATCGCCGTGCCGCCCTCGACGCGCGCGACGTTGAGCGACGGGCCGGGGCTCTCGCGGAAGCTCGCCGAGCTGGGCAGCCGCTCGCGCTGGAGCTCGCGTCCCAGCTCGGCGAGAGCGACGATCAGCCGCCCCGCCGGCTCGATGGCGTTCCTGCCCAGGTGCGGGTAGGCGCTGTGCGCGCTGATGCCGTGGAGGGTGAAGCGCGCCTTGAGGTGCCCCTTGTGCACGCGTACCGGCTGCAGCTCCGTTGGCTCGCCGATCACCGCCTCGCGTGGCAGCGGATGGCCGGCCGGCCAGTGGTCGTGCAGGTGGGCGGCACCGAGGGTGCCGAGCTCCTCGTCGTAGGTGAGGACGAGCACGAGCGGCTGCTGCAGCGACGCGGGCTCGATCGCGGCGGCGAGGTTCGCGGCGACGGCGAGGAAACCCTTCATGTCGGCGGCGCCGCGCGCGAAGAACGCCCCGTTGCGCTCGTGCAGCTCGAAGGGCGGCGTCGTCCAGCCGTCGCCGGCGGGCACGACATCCATGTGCCCCGAGAGCACCAAGCCGCGCCGCGTCGACGCGTCGGTCGGCGGCCCCATCTCGACCACCAGGTTGGTCTTCGGCTGGTCGGCCGGCGCGTCGCGGTGGATGCGCACTCCCGGCCGCTCGAGGTACTCGCAGAGGAAGTCCGCGAGCGGCAGGTTGCTGTTGCTGCTCGTGCTGTCGAAGGCGACGAGTCGCGCCAGCAGGTCGCGATCGGAAAGCAAAGGCATCGGGCCGCTCAACTCCTCGACGCCGCGCCCGAGCTCGCACCGGACGCTCGCGGCTCCGGCATCGCGCGCGGGCGCGGCCGCCACGGCCGCAGCAGCGCCAGGTAGCTCACGCTGGTGCCGAGGATCGCCATCTTCGACCTGCCGCGGCGGCGGAACACGAAGTGGATCGGTTCCTCGCGCACCACCAGGCCGGCGGCGCGGGCCTGCAGCAGCAGCTCGGGAAGAAAGGCGAAGCCGTCGTTGACGAACGACAAACCGCGCAGCGCCGCCGCGCGGTAGACGCGAAAGCCTGAGGTCTTGTCGCCGACCTCGAGACGGAAGAGGTGGCGCATCACGGCATTGCCGCACCACGACAACGCCCGCTTCCACGCCGGCGTGCCCTCGACGGCGCTGCCGGCGACGAAGCGCGAGCCGATCAGCAGGTCGCAGCCCGAGCGCGCCGCCGAGTCGAGCAGGCGCGGCAGCTCTTCGGGGCGGTGGTTGAGGTCGGCATCCATGGTGACCACCACGTCGACGTCGGGCGGCACCGCCGCGAAGCCGCGCCGGAAGGCGGCGCCGATGCCCGACGGCTCCTCGTGATAGAGCACCTGCAGCTGCGGCAGCTCGCCGGCGAGCCGCTCCAACACCTCGCGCGTGCCGTCGCGCCCCTCGACGACGAAGATCGCCTGCCAGCGCCAATCCTCGAGCGGCAAGAGTGCCGCCTGCAGGCGCCGCACGAGCGGCTCCACGTTCTCGCGCTCGTCGTAGGCGGCGACGACCACCGCGAGCCGCCTCATGCCGTCTTCATTCCCACCAGCACGAGGTGGATGAAGGAGTCGCGCGGCGTGAAGTCGGCGGCGAGGGGCTGCAAGCCGGCGGCGGCGAGCGTGGCGCGGCCCTGGCGGCGCGACCCGAGGCGGTTCACCTCGTCCGGGAAGAAGCGGAAACGGCGGCGGGTGGCGACGCTGCGCAGCGCCTCGACCGGCGCCAGCACGCAGCGCGAGAGGCCGAAGGAGGGCGGCCAGAACAGCACGGCGCGGCCGCCGGGACGCAGGGCGCGGCGCAGCTCGGCCAGCACGGCGAGACCGTCCGCCGGCGGGAAGTGCTCGAGCACGCCCAGGTTCCAGAAGCCGGCGACGGCGCCGTCGGCGAACGGCAGCGCGCGCAGATCGGCGGCGACGCGGAAATGGTACGGCGGCAGACCGCGGCCGGAGAGCAGGACGGGTAGCGAGAAGTCGAGGCCGACGAGGCGGCGTTTCCCGCGGCGGACGACGGCCGACGCCTCGCCGGTGCCGCAGCCGGCTTCGACGAGCACGCCCTCGGCAGCCAGCCAGCGGTCGGTGTAGTGGCGCACCGCCGGCCGCAGGACGGCGCGGCGGACCCAGCTCGCCAGCCGGCCGAAGACCGCCGAGCCGTCGAGGCTCCGCCAATGCTGGTCCCAGGCCTGCCGTCCGGCCGCGCTCGCGTTCGCCATGGTGAGTGCGCCGTCATGATAGCGGCTAGGCTTGCCGCCGCCTGCCACCACCGATGGACGACGACGCGCGGCTCATCGCCCTGCTGCTCGCCGGAGACGACGCAGCCATCGCCGAGGTGCGTGGCTGGGTCGCCGCCGCCGTGGGCCGCTATCGCGCGCGGCTCCTCGGCGACGCCGAGGACCTCGAGCAGGAGGCGCTGCTCGACTTGATGGAGTCGCTGGCAAACGGCCGCTTCCGCGCCCAGAGCCGGCTCGCCACCTACGTCCACTCCTACGCCCGGTTCAAGTGCATCGACCGCCTGCGCACCCTCGGCCGCCGCGACATGGTCGAGCTCGACGACGAGGCGCTGCACACGGCGGCGCCATCGCCGCTCGAAGAGCTGACGCAGCGCGAGAGCGCGGAATTGGCGCAGCGGGTCGTCGCCGCGCTGCCCGCGGGCTGCCGGGAGCTCTGGGAGATGATCGCCGACGGCATGTCCTACCAGGCGATGAGCGCGGCGATGGGCGTCGGCGAAGGCGCCATCCGCGTGCGCGTCCACCGCTGCCGGCAGCGGGCGCTCGCCATCCGACTGCGGCTGCTCGCCGGAGAGGACCTGTAACGGAATCGGGCCGGCGACGACAAACCGGGGTGAAGGCACCCCTTGCCGTGACACCCTCCACGCCCGAGCCCTGCCGCCTCACCACGCTGGCGCTGCCGTGGCTGCTCAACGGCAGCCTGGCGCCGGCGGAACGGTGCGAGGTGCGCGAGCACCTGATCCACTGCCCGAGCTGCCGCGCCGAGCTCGAGCGGACGCGCGAGACGCTGGTGGTGTTCCGTGCCGCCGCGGCGGCGACGGAGCAGCCGCGCGTGGCCGCGGCCGGCGCGACTCGGATCGCCAGCCGCGGCAGGGTGCTGCGGCCGCTGGCCTGGGCGGCGATGGTCGCCGCGATCCTGGGAAGCGCGTGGCTGGCGCGGACGTGGGTCGCCGGGCCCACGCCGATGCGCAGCGCCGAACGGCAACGGCAGGCACCGCCGTCCGCGCCAGCGGTCACGACGCCGGTGCGCATGGCCAGCGTCGCACCACTTGCCTCGCCGCCGCCGTCCGCCGCTCCGGTCTCCGCGTCGAGGCCGTCCGCGAGCGCCGCGCGGCCGCGGCGGCGCGCCGACAGCCACACCGCGGCGCCCACGCGTCCCGAGGTGATCTCCGTGGCCAGCTTCGAGAACGGCACGGTCGCGTCGACGAACGGCGAGGTCGAGGTCGCGCCCGCCAGCTCGAAGATCTCGACGGTCGACTTCGAGAACGGCGAGCTTGCCGGCAGTCAGATTCATGCCATACCTGGACGGATACAATGAGGCCGAATCACCGGCCCAAGACGACGAGAATCACGAGGAGCTCGACCATGCGTAGTGTCCTTCGTTCCACCGCCACGGCCGCCGCGCTGCTGCTGGCCGGCGCCAGCGGCCTGCTGGCCAACTCGATCGCGGTGCAGCCGGGCCGCCACGGCGGTACCTGCGGCGTCAACAACACCAACAACGACCGCTACGGCGGCAACTGCGGCGCGCGCGTCACGCTCGACACCGGCGCTGCGCCGTTCGCCTACGTGCAGGACAACACGCCCTCGGGCGAAGGCGCTTACCGCGTCCGCTTCTACGTCAACACCAGCACGATGGCGTTCACCGCCGGCAGCTTCGACGTCTTCGCCGCCTACGATCCGGTGAGCGATCCGCCGGCCGGCAGCTCCGCCGGCACTCCGGTGCTGCGCGCCCAGCTCGGCAGCGGCAACCCGCGCGTGCTCAACGTCTTCGGGTTGCTCGACGCCGGCGGCGAGACGGCGATCGGTCCGTTCTCGATCGCCAGCGGCTGGCACGCCATCGAGATCGAGTGGACCCGCGCCGGCGCCGGCCAGAACAACGGCCACCTCAACCTCTGGCTCGACGGCGTCGCGCAGACCGGCACCAACGGCCTCGACAACGACACCCACACCATCAACACCGTCCGCTGGGGCTACGTTTCCGGCAGCCCGACGTTCAGCGGCCGCCTGCTGATCGACGAGTTCGCCTCGCAGCGCACCGGCCAGATCGGGCTCGTCCCCTTCACCGGCCAGCAGATGGCCGCCGACTTCGACGGCGACGGCGACGGCGACGTCGTCCTCGAGCGCAACGGCTCGTGGCTGTTCTACGACTACGCCACCGGCACCCTCGCCAACACGGTTGCCCTCGGCAGCGGCGGCTCGTGCATCCCCACTCCGGGTAACTACGACGGCGACTTCGACAGCGACATCTCCCGCCTCTGCTCGGGGGCGTGGCACTTCTACAACGCCAACGGCAGCTACGCGGGCGGCATCTGGACCGGCTCGCCGCCGGACGTCTATCCGGCGCCGGCGGACTACGACGGCGACGGCGACACCGACGTCGTCATCTTCGACAACGGCGCCTGGCACTTCTTCGCCTATCCCGGCGGCGCCTACCTCGGCGGCTACTGGACGGGCGGCTCCAACAGCCAGGTGCGTCCGGTGCCGCTCGACTACGACGGCGACGGCGCGGCCGAGCTCAGCCTCTACGGCCAGGGCGCCTGGCACTTCTTCAACGACAACGGGACTTACAACCACGGTATCTGGATGGGCGACACGCCGGGCAACATCCCGGTGCCGTTTGACCGCGACGGCGACGGCGACGAGGACGCGGTGCTGTTCAACAACAACAACACCTGGCACTTCTTCGACTTCGCGACGGGCGCCTACCAGGGCGGGGTGATCACGGCGCGCCCGGGCGGCGGCTCCTACACCAACCCGCAGCCGGCGCCGGTCGACGTCGACGGTGACGGCCACATGGAGCTGAGCGTCTACGAGGTCGTCGGTGGCAACGGGTTCTGGCACTTCTTCTCGAGCACCGGCACCTTCCTGAAGACGATCAACACCGGCGCCGCCAACAACGACAATCCGATCTCGCGCCGGTTGCGCGTGGCGTCGCCCGGCATCTAGCCAAGCGGCGAGCCCTTCGGTCCCGCAGAGCTCTCGCCCGCAGCGGCGCTGGCCCTCCAAGCCGGCGCCCTGCGGGCGATTCTGGTTTTGGTCAGGGCAGCATGCGGCGCGAGATCGGGCGATCGGTGCTGGCGGCGCCGGTGTTGACGGTGCGCAGGAAAGTGCCGTTGACCGAGAAGAAGTGCCAGAAGCCGGTGCCGCCCACCACTTCGTAGACGCCCAGCTCGGGCTTGCCGTCGCCGTCGAGATCGAGCGGCGCGGGACGGGGGTTGGTGTAGGCGCCGCCGCCGGGCCGCGGCGTCATCACGCCGCCCTGGTAGGCGCCGGTCGCGAAGTCGAAGAAGTGCCAGGAATTGTTGTTGTTGAACAGCACCGGGTCCTCGTCGCCGTCGCCGTCACGGTCGAACGGCACCGGGATGTTGCCGGCGGTGTTGCCGACCCAGATGCCCTTGAGGTAGCTGCCGTTCTCGTTGAAGAAGTGCCAGGCGCCCAGCGAGTAGAGGCTCTTGTCGGTGAAGCCGTCGCCGTTGAAGTCCAGCGGCACCGGCACAGCGCTGGGGTCGCTTCCCGTCCAGCGGCTGCGCGCGCTGTCGTAGGTGCCGGTGGTGTAATTGTAGAAGTGCCAGGCGCCGGCGTCGAAGAAGACGACGTCGGTGATGCCGTCGCCGTCGTAGTCGGCAGGCACCGGGAAAGCGCTCTGCGGCGCGCCCGTCCAAATGCCTTTGATGTAGCTGCCGTTGGCATTGTAAAAGTGCCAGGCGCCGGAGCAGAGCTGCGCGAAGTCGATGTCGCCATCGCCGTCGAAATCGCCGGGGGCCGGGATGCAGGTGGGCCCGCCGCCGGTGACGATCGACTGCGCCCAGGCCGGCGACGCGGCGACGGCGAGCGATGCGGCGGCGAGCAGCCAGAAGCTTGCGAGGCGCAGTGGTCTCATCGTGACGTCTCCGCTCAATCGCCCGGCCACAGCGGGAACTCGATCCACGCGCCGGCGCCGCGGTAGACCCAGACCTCGGCGCGGCCGTCGCCGTTGAAGTCGCCCGCCGGCGCGTTGCGGCGCCGGTGGCAGGTGGTCGAGAGGCCGGCGACGAAGGCGTTCATCCGCGCCGACACGCGGTTGGGCTGGTTGCCGTAGGGGTGCGGCACGCCCGCCGCGGTGGCGCCGAAGGTCAGGCTGGTGTTGCTCATGAAGCTCGGCGCGATGTTGTGGCAGTAGCTCATGATGGTGCCGTTGCCCTGGCCCTGCACGCCGCAGTTGGCGGTCCCCAGCGACGGCACGCAGGTGGCGCCGGAGTAGCAGGCCTGCAGCGTGCCGTTGACCGACATCTGCTCGCCCGAGGAGCAGCGGTCGACCTCCTGGCCGGCGCCGAAGAGCACGTTGTAGCAGTGGGTGTGCGGCGAGTTGAAGTTGTGGCCGATCTCGTGCGTGGCGCCGAGCAGGTCCCAGTTCACGGCGTTGGGGTTGGCGGGGTTGAAGGTGCCGCTGATGCCCATGGTGACGCCGTAGCCGCCGCCCCATTGGCCCGCGGCGCAGGTGCCGCCGGCGCTGAAGTCGGCCGAGCAGAGGACGCCGATCCAGGCGATTCCGGCGGTGGTGCTCTTGCCGCTCAGGAAATGAACGGTGCCACGCGGGAACGTCGGCCGGTTGGTGTGCCACCAGGTGCCGAGCTCGCACAGCGCCGTGGATGGGCTGGTGGCGGTCCAGGGATCGCTGGTGGTGGCGCCGGTCCACGCCGAGACCAGGTTGACGCGCAGCGTGGTGTTGACGTCGCGGTAGTAGATGGCCGACATCGCGCCCATCAGGTCGCCGATGTAGGCCGCCATGGTGTCGACCGAGCCGAAGCGGTTGAACAGCTCGACGTCGGTCTCGATGGCGACGGTGATCGAGTAGAGCGCGGCGGCCTTGTCACCGGGCGCCGCCGGCTCGAAGGGAGCTGCCTCGGCGCCGGCGCCGAGCTCGTCGAGAGCGGTGGCGGGGACCGGCAGCGCGTCGGCGTCGCACTCGAAGCCGCGGGCGTCGGGCGCCGCGTCCGCCGCCGCCTTGGCGATCAGCGGCTCGCCGGCGAGGGCCGCGTCCGCGGCTCCGAGAACGTACGTCGCGCCGTCGGCGATGACCAGGCCGCGCACGTCCCCGGCCTCGCCGACGGAGAGGAAAGCCGTCGAGCTCGGATCGCCTTCGACGCCGCCCCGGAAGAACGTCCGGTTCGGCACCGCGTGCGTTGTCACCTTGCTGCCGTTCTCGTGCACCACCACAACGGCGTCGGGCGTGAAGAGCTCGAAGCGTTCGAGGGTGAGGGCCACCTGGCGCTCTGCCAACGGCACGCCGGCGACGCGCAGGCCGCCGTCCACCGGCACTTGCCGCGCGCGGGCGGCGAGGGTTTCCTTCGGCAGCGTGAAGCTGAGCCGCATCTGCGCCGTCTGCGCGCCGGCGAGCGCGGGGCTCAGCGCGGCGAGGACGACCCAGAGGAGCGTCCAGGCCCGGCGGCGGCCCGTCCCGAGCCGGGGACGTCTAGGTGGCATGGTGAGTGTCTCCTGGGCGATCAGCATCGAGCCAAACTCTTCACACCGCACAGCCAGCAGAATGCGTACCAGCAGCCGCTCTAGAATGGGCAACGCATGAAGCCCGATCCGATCTTCCGGCTCACGCCCGGCAAACGCGTCCTCTTCCTCACCAAAGACCCCGACCTCATCCGCCGCCAGCTCCGCGGCGAGCTCGACCTCGAGCTCGCCGGCCTGCGGGCGCCCGAGGACCTGCTCGACGACATCAACACCGACGTGATGACGCCGGCGTGGGTCTGTTTCCACCACCGGCCCGAAGATCTGGCGCGCGAGGCCTATGCCGGCATGATCGTCGATGGCGACCGCGTCTTCCCGCGCGACGCGCTCTACGCCGGCAACTTCGAGGTCATCGTCTCCGGCCAGCGCAAGGGCGTCGGCAGCTCGCGCGAGACGGCGACGCAGGCCGAGAAGTGGAGCGGCATCCGTCTCGCCGTCGCCGAGTCGTTCGCGCCCATCCACGCCGCCAACAACGTCAACCAGGGCGTGCTGATGGCGGGCTACGACGTGCTGGCGCGCCTGCAGCGCGGCGAGGGCGTGCCGCTCGAGGAGCTCTATCGCGGCTACGACCCGATCACCCAGCTCATCGTGCAGCAGGGCGGTCTCTTCCCGTTCGCCAAAGCGCTGGCGCGCGGCGAGGTCGAGCTGCCGCGGCCGAACAGCGGCAAGCGGCCGATGACGATGGCGGAGAAGATCCTCGCCAAGAAGATGATCGGCGTCGAGGACGAGCAGCGCTACGTCAAGCCGGGCAACGCCGTGGTGGTCAACGTCGACGGCGGCTACAGCCACGAGTTCACCACGGCGCAGGTGCACTACTTCCTGCAGCAGGAGTACGGCCCCGACTACCGCATCCAGCATCCAGAACGTTTCGCCGTCTTCGAGGACCACCTCGTCTACGCCGACGAGGTGCGCAAGATGCGGCCGTTCCTCGACCAGATCGAGACGCTGCGGCAGCTTCAGCGCGAGTTCCAGCGTCACACCGGTGTGCGCGATTTCTCCGCCCATGACCGCGTTTCGCCCGGCATCTGCCACGAGGTGGCGCGCGAGCAGATGATCGAGCCCGGGCAGTTCGTGCAGGCCACCGACAGCCACACCTGCATGGGCGGCGTCAACAACGCGCTGGCGTGGGGCGTCGGCTCGACCGAGTACGCGAGCCTGGTCTACGACGGCTTCACCACCGTCGAGGTGCCCGAGTCGATCCGCTTCGAGCTGGTCGGCGAGCTGCCGCCGAGCTGTACCGCGAAGGACGTCATGCTCTACATCCTCCTGCGCTACGCGCGCGAGGAGAAGACGCTCAACCGCGTCATGGAGTTCACCGGACCGGGCCTGGCATCGCTGTCACCCGACGAGCGCGCCACGCTGACCAACATGGCGACGGAGTGCGCGGCGCGCACCGGCATCTGCGCCGCCGACGACAAGACACTGGAGTGGATCGCGGCGCGGCGGCCCGGCACCGATATCGAAAGGTTGCGCGGGCAGGTGGTCGAGCCCGACCCCGACGCCGAGTACGCCGGCGGCATCCACGTCATCGACCTCGCGGCGCTGCGGCCGATGGTGGCCCACCCCGGCGACCCCGACCACGGCGTGCCGTCGGACCCCACCAACGGCGAGTACGTCGACCAGCTCGACGAAGTGAAGATCGACATCGCCTACGCCGGCAGTTGCACGGCCGGCAAGATCGACGACTTCGTCTTCTACCACCAGGTCTGCAAGGACGCCGTCGACCACGGCTGGAAGGTGGCTCCCGGCGTCGAGTTCATCATCCAGTTCAGCTCGCGCGAGGTGGAGGAGTACGCGCGCGAAGCCGGCTTCCTCGACACCTTCGAGAGAGCCGGCGTGCGCTTGATCCACCCCGGCTGCGGCGCCTGTATCGGCTGCGGCCCGGGTGTGTCCGAGAGCGCGGAGCAGGTCACGGTCTCGGCCATAAACCGCAACTACAAGGGCCGCTCGGGACCGGGGAAGCTCTACCTCGCCTCGCCGCTCACTGTAGCGGCATCGGCGTTCACCGGCTACATCAGTGAGTACCGGCCGGGGATGTTCGAAAGGAAGCTCGCCGTCGTCTAGCTGTTGATTCTCACCCCGTTCGTCAGGTTGAGCCAGGCGACGGGTGATTGTCCACCGAGTGCGGACGACGGCCGCTGAGGTCTCGCCTCTGCCATGCCGCTGCAGTGACATACACTGTCGGCATACCCAAGAGGGAGAGGGGTGATGGCGCCGCGCGCCAAGCCGGCTCGACGCCGCGGCCGCGGTCAGGCATGCAATCGCATACGAGTTCCCTCGCGACCTGATGATCCGGCAGTCGGCCAACGATGCCGGGGGCGCGCGTAGCGCCCCACTAGGGAACAGCCCCGACATCTGGATCGGCCATACCGACCCCCGCTCAGTGGACAGCGTGAATGGCGACGGTTCACCATCGGAGGGACCGGTGGCCAGGTCGCGCGGCTGTTGGCTCTTCGCCCGCGTTCACAATCGCGGTTCCGTCGAAAGCCTGGAGGCGTGGGTCCGCTTCTACGTCGCGGCGGGACAGCTCGATCCTTATCGTTTCCCGGAGGACTTCGAGTTCGCCAGGGCGCGTGTGCTCAGGCCGGGGAGGTGGAGTCGTGGCACGAGGTTTCTCGACGAGGTCCCGATCGACAAGCTGCCGCCTGGCGAGAGCCAGACGGTCGCCGTCCAGTGGATGCCCGCCCTCATCCCGCCGGTGCTCGATTCCGCGGGGAGGCGATGGAACCCCCACATCCTGGTGGCGATCTCCCCGCTCGACGGGCCCTCCGAGGGAGTGACGATGCTCGATTGCAACAACCTGGCGCAACGCGCCATCGAGATCTTCGAGGACTGAGAGCGCCAGGCGTTCGCGGCCGGCAAAGGCGTCCGCGCCGACGGCTCGCGCGCGTTTACGGAGTCACGGCCGACCAGGGCCGATTGCCGGCCTCGAAGCCGTTGACGAAGAGCTCAACGCTCTCGAGATCGAAGTCGATGCCGTCGACCAGCGCGTCGTGGCTCGCGACCGCGATCGGCGTGCCCTTGGTGGGATCGCACAGACCCTGATATGCCGGCCCCTGCGGACACGGCAGGTTGTTCCACACCTCTTCCAGCGCGCCCATCCCACTGTCGGTCGAGGCATAGTAAGTTCCCGGATTGGGCACGAAGTGATAGCCCCCCTGAGGCCCTGTCAGGGTGCTGTCGACGTGCTCGCCGGCGGCGTCCCAGAGGTCGATGGCGACCCCAGACAAGGGATGGCCGTGGTCGGTCACGCGTCCGTCGATGCCGCGTGCGTACGAGAGCACGAAATCGATGTTGGCCGTCGTGTTCCCTGTCGTCACGACCACCGGCGTGCCGGTGGTTACGTCGCAGGAACCGAGGCAGCGAATCCCTGAGTAGAGCTGGCCGACGAGCTCCGACCCACCGTAGGCGACCAAGTACCAGGTCCCGGGCTCGCTCGGGAGCTGGTAGTGGCCTCCTGCGTCGGTGGAGGCGTAGCCGCGATATTGGCCGGTGGCGTTGTAGAGATAGATCGTGACGTAGGGCGGCGTGGTTCCGCTGGTGTCGGTGACCAAGCCGGTGATGACACCGGACTGTGAGAGCCCGAAGTCGATGGCCGTTGTAACGGTACCGAGCGTTACCGGGATCGGTGTCCCGGCGGTCGGGTTGCAACTTGCGCTGGGGCAGGGCAAATTGTTGTAGAGCTCGGCATCGTATTGGTTGTTGTACGGGTAGGAATCCGCGACCGCGAAGTAGTTACCCGCGTCGAGGCCGTTGACCTGATACGTGCCGTTGCTCGCGCTGTAGGTCGAGGCGACCAGCGTGCCGCTGCTGTTGTAGATCCAGACATACGAAGAAGGCAGCGGCGCCGACGTCACCGCGTCGCGAACGGTACCGGCAATTCCCCCCTTGCGCACGAGGGCGAAGTCGATTCCCGCGGTCGGCGCGCCCAAGCTGACGGCGACGCTCGTGCCGTTCGCCGGGTTGCAGCCCGTCGGCGCACCACCGGGACAGGGGATGTCGTCGTAGAGCTCGTCGATGAACTCGTAGCTCTCGGCCACGACGAAGTAGTTGCCGGGCACGAGACCATAGATCTGGTACGTGCCGGTGTTGCCGCTATAGGTGTAGCCCACGAAGTTGCCGGAGCTGTCCCACACCTCGACTTCGACGCCGCCGGCCGGTGCACTCGAAGCATCGGTGACCGTGCCGGCGATGCTTCCGAGCGTCGTCAGCGCGAAGTCGATGCCGTTGGTGTCCGCATCCAGCACTACCGACACGGGAGTCCCGGTCGTCGGATCGCAAGTCCCCAGGCAGGGGATGTCGTCATATAGCTCACTGCGATAGTAGTAACGGCTGGCACGCACGTAGTACGTGCCAGGGAGCAGGCCGGTGGCCGAGTACGAGCCGCCGTAGGAGTAACCGTAGGCAACGTAGGTGCCGGCCGCGTTGTAGATATCGACATAGGAATAATCGGACAGGGGATCGCCGGTGACCGCGTCCGTCAAGTGGCCCGAAATCGAGCCCAGCTTCCGCAGCGCGAAGTCGATCCCACCGGTGGTGTGATCGAGAGCCACGGAGAACGCGGTGCCGCCGGCGACGTTGCACGAGGGCTCGCAGGGCACGTCGTCGTAGAGCTCGTCCAGGTACCCGCTCCAGGTCTGGCTGGTTGCGTAATACGTTCCTGCGTTCAACCCGCCAGCCAGGTATTGGCCCGCTGCGTTGGTGTAACCGTATGAACGCTGAGAGCCTTGCGCATCCAGGATGTCGACCCGTGCATAGGTGATCGGCGCGCCGTCGGCGACTTGCGTGACCGTCCCGGCGACGACTCCGAACCGGTCGAGAAAGAAGTCCACGCCGGGAGTCGTCTGTCCGTCGGCGACCGGAATCGGCGTTCCATTCGTCATCGTGCAGCTCGGCACGCACGGGATGTCCTGGTAGAGCTCTCGGCGATACTCCGAGTTGGAGGAATCGCCGGCAACGGCGAAGGCCGTGCCGCCGGCGAGGCCGCTTACCAAGTAGCGGCCCGCCTGGTCCGTCTCCGCCATGGCGGCCAGCCCGCCGTTGGCGCCGTAAACGGCTACGTCGGCGTAGGGAAGAGCCGCGCCGGTGGCAGCATCGCGAACGCGGCCCGCGACGCTGGCGCCGTGTCCGAGCGCGAAGTCGATGCCGGTGTGAACGGCGCCGCTCTGAACCACGATCGGTGTCCCGGTCGTCGGCGTGCAGCCGGATGGAGCTCCGCCAGCGCACGGGATGTCGGCGTAGAGCTCGTCCAGGAAGCCGTCGGGATAGTAAAAGTCGCCTTGCGTCGAGGCGTAGTACGTACCAGGGCTCAAGCCGAGGACCAGATAGCTGCCGTCGCCGGCCGTGTAGTCATACCCGGCGTAAGAACCGTTGGCGTTCCAGACCTCGACGTAGCGGTCGACGAGCGGCCCCGCGGTTGCCTCGTTGGTGACGGTGCCCGAGATCCCGGCCGAGCCACCCTCGATCTGTATCGTGGCGGTGCCCGTCGCCTGCTCCCAGCCCCGGGTGCGGATCCAGGTGGTCTCGCCGGCGGCGACGCGAAGGACGGTGCGGCCTTGCAACCCGACCTCGTCGTCGCCGTGAGCGCGTGGGGTGCCGCTGGATCCAGGGCAAGCATCGAACCAATCGACGACGGTGTCGAAGTCGGACCCGGCAGTGCTGACCACCGCCATGCCGCCCACCTTGGCCGTGTAGCGAAGCCAGATCTCGCCGCTGGTGCCGTCAGCGCGCCGGACGACCTCGCCCTGGTAGCTGCCGTCCACGACGTCGATGGCGCTGGCGCAGCTCGCAGCCGCGCCGGCATCGAACACGGTGGCGGGCTGCCGCGGCTCCCAAAACGAGGTCGGCGAGCTCGGCACGCTGCTGGCGCGCTCCCGGCTCTCCACCTCGCGGAGAAGGGGCATCAGGACCCCCGCCTTGCGGGCCAGGTCGCGCCCTTCCGCCGTCATCTGCTTCCTGGCTGACTCACGCAGCACGTCGGCGAGATCCCTGAGCTCGGCTGTCTTTGCACCAGCTTCTGGAAGCTGGCGGGTCTCAGGACGCGAGATGGTGTTCAGTCGTCGACGCAGCAACCGCTCCAGGCGCCAGATCGCATCGCGGAGCGCTACGTGCTCGCTGCTCGACGAGTCCTGCGCGGCGGACGCCTTGGGCGCGGGTTGCGATGCCGTCGTGGACCGGGCGGTCTCCGTCGCGGCCCCGTCGGCCATGCCCGGTGATACCGCGGCGGCGATGAGAATGATGCCAGCCACGGCCGCCCGGCGAAGTTCAGTTGGAAACATGAGGGCTCTCCAGAGATAAGGCACGAAAACGTCATGCAGCCGATCAGTGGGCCGCGAACATAGGACGGACTACTTTCGGGGTCATGCCATTTTCGGCTCGGTATGCTGTTATGTCAAATCCGGAGTGCCACCCGCGCTATCCTCTTGCCCCGTGCTCTCCCTCTCAGTCGTCGTGCCCGTCTACAACGAGCGCTACCTCGTCGTGGAGTCGGTGCGCCGCGTCCTCGCCGCGGCGCCCTCGTGGGACGGCGTTTCCGCCGTCGAAGTGCTGGTAGTCGAGGATGGCTCGACCGACGGCACCCGCGAGATCCTGCGTGAATTCGCCGCCGCCGAGCCGCGCATCACGCTGATCGAGCATGCGAAGAACAGCGGCAAGGGCGCCGCGGTACGTACCGGCATCGCGGCGGCGCAGGGCGACCTCATCGTCTTCCACGACGCCGATCTCGAGTACGACCCGCGCGACATCGGGCGGCTCGTCAAGCCGTTCCTCGAAGACGGCGCCGACGTCGTCTACGGCTCACGCTTCTCGGCGTCGGAGCGCCGACGGGTCCTCTACTACCGCCACACGCTCGGCAACAAGCTGATCACCTTCCTCTCCGACATGGCGACCGACTTGAACCTCACCGACGTCGAGACCTGCTACAAGATGTTCCGCTCGACGCTGCTCAAGTCGCTGCCCATCCGCTCCAACGACTTCCGGTTGGAGATCGAGGTCACCGCCAAGATCGCCAAGCGGCAGGCGCGCATCTTCGAGGTGCCGGTCTCGTACGTCGGGCGCACCTATCGCGAAGGGAAGAAGATCGGCTGGCGCGACGGCTTCAAGGCCTTGGGTGCCATCACCAAGTACTGGGTGGTCGACGACCTCTACGCCGACGACCCGTGGGGCGGCGCCATCCTGCACAACCTCGAGCGCGCGCGCCGCTTCAACCGTTGGATGGCCGACGCCATCCGCCCCTACCTTGGCGCGCGGGTGCTGGAGATCGGCGCCGGCATCGGCAACCTCACGCACTGGCTGCTGCCGCGCGAGCGCTACGTGGCGAGCGACATCAACCCGCAATATCTCGCCTACCTGCGCAACGGCACGGTGGGAAAGCCCTACCTCGAGGTGGCGCGCGTCGATCTCGAGGACCCCGCGAGCTTCGCGGCCTTGCAGGGGCAGTTCGACACCATCGTCTGCCTCAACGTGCTCGAGCACGTGCGCGACCCAATCCAGTCGCTGCACAACATGCACGGCGCGCTGGCGCCGGGCGGACGGCTGGTGCTCTACGTGCCGCAGGGGCAGGGCCTCTATTCGACGCTCGACGAGGCGCTGGCGCACCGCGTGCGCTACGACCAGCGGATGCTCGGCGACGAGCTGCAGAAGACGGGCTTCGCGCTCGAGCATCGCGTCGACTTCAACCGCGCCTCGGTGCCGGCCTGGTGGCTCAACGGCAAGGTGCTGCGGCGGCGCAACTTCTCGCGGCTGCAGCTCAAGGGCTTCGATTGGACGGTGCCGCTGCTGCGCCGCGTCGACCGCTGGATCCCGTGGCGCGGGCTGGGGCTCATCGCCGTGGCGCGCAAGCCGGTCGAGGCGGCGGGCGAGGTCGAGGCGAAGCCGGCGGCGCTCGCCGCCGCGAGCTAGCTCGCCGAGTCGCGGGCAACGCGATCAACGGCGCGCGCGCGTTGCGCGTATGAAGGCATGCCCGCGCCCGCGCGGCGAGCAGTCTCACAGTCAACGGGTTTCGCGGGCGCCCGAGGAGGACGTGCCATGGGCCGCCCAGTGTTCTCGCCGCGAGCCGCCGATGCGCTCGCTCTGCTGCTGATGGCCTGCGTGAGCGCGATGCCGGCGCGAGCCGGTGTCGACAGCTGGACGCCGTTCGGCCCCGGGCAGGGCCGCATGGTCTCGGTCGCCGCGTCCTCGCGCGGCGATCTCTTCGCCGTCACGGCGTTCGGCGACCTCGCGGAGATCTGGCAGCTGCCGGCCGGCACGGCGACGTGGCGCTGGCGCAACAACGGGCTCGGCCGCCCGGCGGTGACGGCCTTTGCCGTGCATCCGACGCAGCCCGATTCCCTCTGGGCGGCCACCGGCGGCCCGACCGCTGCGATCTTCCATTCGACCGATGCCGGCGCCACGTGGCTGCGCGTCGCCGCTGGCCCCGCGGACTTCCCGATCAGCCAACTGCGGGTGATGCCGCTGCGCAACTCGGTGGTCCTCTTCGCCCAGCGGGGCGGCGTCTCTGCGCCGGTGCTGCTGCGCAGCGCCGACGGCGGCGTCACCTGGTCGGCGGTGACGGACGCGTGGGGGCCGGTGGCGCCGGCGATCGACCACCGTGGTTTGGTGTACGCCTCGGCGGTCGGGTTCCCCGGCCTGGTGAGGAGCACCGACGGCGGCCAGACCTTCCGGCCGGTGCAGATCGGCGTGCGCCTCATCGAGCAGCTACGCGCGTTGCACGTCACGCGCGGCCGCAGCCCGCTGGTGTTCGCCTCGTTCAGCAGCGGTTTGTACCGCAGCACCAACGGCGTGCGCTTCGAGCGTGTCGGGTTCTCCAACGAGCCGCCTTCAGCGGTTGCTTCGGATCCGCGCGACTCGCGGCGGATCTACGTCACCACCGACCTCGGCTTGTACTCCAGCTCGCGCCTCGGCCGCGCCGGCAGCTTCCGCAGCGAGGCTTCGTTCTTCTACGCTCCGTTTCCCACGCCGACGGCGCTCATCGTTCCACCGGTGGGGCCGCTGTTCCTCAGCGAGGGCGACCTTCGCGGCAGCGGTCTCGGCTCCATCTCGGAGCGGGGCATCGCCGGCTTCGGAGCTTCCGAGATGCGCATCGCGGAGGCCGATCCGACCGCCATCGCGGTTCGCGAGTACACGCAATGCGCGCCGCAGTGCGACCTCCGCACGCTGCTCTCCTACGACGGAGGATTCAGCTTCATTCGGCGCGGCATTCAGGTCCTGCCGCATTCCTTCGTGGACGCGCGCGATTTTGCTTTCGATCCGGCATCGTCCCGGCGGTGGCTGGAGCTCAGCGCCGGCGTGGTCCTGGTGGACGCAGCCGGCTTGCACCTGCTCAGTCCAACCGTGGTCAATACGACGCCCACCGCGGTGGAGATCGGCGCGGCCGGTGCGCTGCTCGTCGGCGCGGGAGGCGGAGTGCTGGTGAGCCGCGACGACGGCGCCAGCTGGGCGACGACGCTCGGCAACCCGGGACCGTTCGGTCCGTCGACGGTGATCGACCTGCGAGCGGACGTCGGAGCGCCCGACGGCGTGCTGGCGCTGGTAGTCGAGCCCCGCATCGTCGATCCACCGACGCCGGCGAAGCTCCTCGCCTTTCGCAGCGTTAACGCCGCTGCGCACTGGAGCCCGGTGCTGCCCGCAGTCGAGGGGCTGCTCGATGTGGAACCCGTGCCCGGGTCGCCGACGACGCTCTTCGCGCTCTTCGCGGTCGCCGGCGGCAGCGAGCTGCGGCGCAGCGATGACGGCGGCGTGACGTCGGTGCCCGTCCACACCTTCACGACCGCCGAAGCGGTGGCCGATTTCGCGCTCGACGCAGTGGCGCCCGACGTGCTCTACGCCGCCAGCGCCACCGGCGTGCTGCGCAGCCGCGACGGCGGCGCCACCTGGGAGAGCACGCCCGGAACGCTCGACGCCTGGGGCGCCTATCGCCAACGCCTGCAGCACGTGTGGGTCCACCCGAGCGAGCCCGGCCACGTCTTCGCCGCCCCCGCCGACGGCGGCCTGTTCGAGAACCGGTTGAGCGACTAGCCGAAGAGCTCGCCTTCGAGTGCCTTCGCGCGCTCGGCCGAGAGGCCGAGCGCGGCGGCGAAGGTGCCGAGCCACGCCGCCTCGGCCGGCAAGACGCCGGCGTCGGTCATGGTGACGAGAGCGGCGAAGCGGTAGAGGAGCTCGCGGTCGGCGTCGGTGGCGGCCATCGCCGCCAGCTCTTCGGGCGAGGCGGGCATCAGCAGCTCGCGGCGCACCTGCGCCGCCTGCTCCTCGGGGAGCTCGCTGCTGCCCAGCCGCTTCTGGATGCGGGCGCGCTCGGCGGGCGAGAGCGTGCCGTCCGCGAGCGCGGCGGCGACCATCGTGCGCACGACGGCAAAGAGCGTCGCCGCTGGCAGCTCGGCTCCCGCCTCGCTGGCGTTGCCACCAATCTCCGTTGCGGGCGCGGCATCATCGGCCGCCGGCACGTCCGAAGGTGGAGGAGGCGGCAGCCACGCCGGCGGCACCGCTGCCGCATCGTCCATGTCCACGGACGGCGGAGGCGGCGGCGACCACGCAGGTGCCGCGCCGCCCGCGACGTCCCGCGAACCGGGCGGAGGCGGCGGCGGTGGCGGCGGTGGCACGGAACCGGGCGGCGCCCAGGTCGACGGTCCGCCCGCCGCGCCCGGCTGCTGGCTGTGCACCATCTCGTTGATGAACGCTCCCGCCAGCGCCGCGCCACCGGCGAGCAGCAGCGGGCTGCCCACCGCGCGCCGCACGAGGCGCCGCGTCACGCGCGGCGAGACGCCGATCGACTCGGAGATCAGGTCGCCGACGAGACTGTCGAGGAAACCCATGGCTCGTTCTCTCCGCTTGCCGCCGGCTCAGCCGCCGATGCGGTACATCTCTACGCGCGGCGCCGGCACGCCATGCCCGGCCGCCAGTCGCTCGGCGCGCTCCTCGGAGTAGCGGTCGGCGCGGCGGCCCCAGAAGTCGGCGATGCGTGCCGCGAGCTCGTCGTCGCTCTCGCCGGCGCGCAGCGGCGTCTTGAGGTCGAGGCCGGTGCTGGCGAAGAGGCAGGCGAAGAGCTGGCCGTCGGCGGTGAGCCGGGCGCGCGAGCAGTCGCCGCAGAAGGGCTGGCTCACCGAGGCGATGACGCCCAGCTCGCCTGCATCTTCACCTTGGCCGTCGCGATAGCGGAAGCGCAGCGCCACGTCGTGCGCGTGGCGGCGCGGCGCCGGCTCGAGCGGCAGCTCGGCACCGACGCGGGCGACGATCTCCTCGGCGCTCACCACGCCGCCGGGCTGCCAGCCGTTGACGGTGCCGACGTCCATGTACTCGATGAAGCGCAATACGAAGCCCGGCCGCTTGAAGAAGCGCGCCAGCTCCACCACCTCGTCGTCGTTCACACCGCGCATGACGACCGCGTTGACCTTGATCGGCGCCAGGCCGGCCGCGGCCGCCGCCTCGATCCCGGCGAGCACGCCGGCAAGCTGGCCGCGGCTGCCGCTCAGGCGATCAAAGGTCTCCGGCCGCAGGCTGTGCAGGCTGACAGTGACGCGCGCGAGGCCCGCGGCGCGCAGCGCCGCCGCGTCGCGGGCGAGCAGCAGCCCGTTGGTCGTCAGCGCCAGGTCGTCGATGCCCGGCGTCGCGGCGAGCAGCGTCACCAGCCGGTGCAGATCGCGGCGCAGCAGCGGCTCGCCGCCGGTGAGCCGCACCTTGCTGACGCCGAGGCCGGCGAAGACGCGCACCAGCCGCGCCGTCTCCTCGTAGGTGAGCAGCTCGGCTCGCTGCAGGAACGTGTACTCGCGATCGCCCGGCATGCAGAAGCCGCAGCGCAGACTGCAGCGGTCGGTGACCGAGACACGGAGGTCCGTGAGCGGCCGGCCGAGAAAGTCGCGGGGCGGAGCGAGGTCGCGGGGCGGTGGCAGCACGGCTCGATTGTAGCGACCATCCGCTCCGGCGGGCGGGCGTTGGCAGATGGTTGGCAGACGACCGACGCCCGCTGGTAGACTCTGCGCCGCGAGAGCGAGCCCATGATCGTCGAAAAACGCCGCATCGAGGATTCCACCCTGCTCAACGTCGAGGGCGTCATCAAGCTCGGCGAGAGCGCGCAGTTCTTCGCCCAGGCCCTGGAGCGCGCGCTGGAGGAGGACGAGGGCAACGTGCTCGTCGACTTCTCGCGCATCAACTACATCGACTCCACCGGCATCGGCGAGCTGGTCGGCTACCTGGGACGCTTCCGCGACCGCAATCGCAAGCTCATCCTCATCAACCCCTCGGACCGCATCCGCAAGCTGCTGGCGATCGCGCAGCTCGACCGCCTGTTCACCATCTACGACAGCCTCGAGACGGCGCTCCATACGGAGAAGTAGCCTGGGTCTCACTGACCCGGATGGTCGCGTGGCGCGGCTGAGCCTCGCTGCGATGACGCGCATCGCCGCCTGCTGCGCGGCACTGGCGCTCGCCGCCTGCGCCAGCCGCGGCAGCCGGCCGCCCTACCACCGCGTGACGCCGGCGGTGGCGTTCGAGATGCTGCGCGACAACCCCGACCTGCTGGTGCTCGACGTGCGCCCGCCGGAGGAGTTCCACGGCCCGCTCGGCCACCTCTGGGGGGCCGTCAACATCCCGCTCGACCAGCTCGAGGGGCGGCTGGGCGGGCTGCGGCCGCTGGTGCAGCAGCTGCTGCTCGTCTATTGCGGACGCGGCTCGTGCGGCGTCGACGCCATGGTGCACCTCGAGGCGGCGGGGTTCTCGCTGGCCGTGCTGCTCGACGGCGGCATCGACGCCTGGGTGGAGGACGGCTTCGGCACGCTCGAGCCCGGCACCCGCGGCCACGACGAGAGCGAGCGCGCGCGGATGCGGCCGATCGGCGAAACCGCGCCGGCGCCGACACCCACGCCCGCCCCTGATTTGCCGCGCCGCCGCGGATGACGTAGAAAGGCCTTCGGCGGGATTCGGAAGGAGACCTCGATGGCGATCCTCAACGAGCCGGGCGTCGACGCGCCGGCTGTCGATAGCGAAGCGGCCGGCGCGGCAGCCGCGGCCTTGCAAGAGCTGCAGGCGCGTTTCCCCGACTGGGTCACGGTGGACGGGGAGGCGCGCGAGCGCTACCGCACCGACTACGGCCGCTGGACCTTCAAGACCCCCGGCGCGGTGGCGCGCCCGCGCACGACGGAGCAGGTGGCGGAGCTGGTGCGCTTCTGCCGCGCGCACGGCGTCACCATCACCCCGCGCGCGCAGGGGCACAGCCAGAGCGGGCAGTCGACCAACGCGGGCGGCGTGCTGCTCGACATCACCGGCATGAACGAGATCTTCGCGATCGACGGCGATGCGCTGCTCGCCGACGTGCAGGGCGGCGTCGTCTGGCGCGACCTCGTCGCCGCCACCAACGAGCGGAACCTGGTGCCGCGCGTGCTCACCAACAACCTCGGCGTCTGCGTCGCCGGCACGGTGTCGGTGGCCGGCATCGGCGTCGCCAGCTTCCGATACGGCCTGCAGGCCGACAACGTCGCCGAGCTCGAGGTCGTTACCGGCACCGGCGAGGTCGTCGTCTGCTCGCGCGAGAGCAACCGCGAGCTCTTCGACGTCGTGCGCTGCGGCTTCGGGCAGTTCGGGGTCATCACCCGCGCCAAGGTGATGCTGCGCCGCTGCAAGAGCCGCGTGCGCATGTACCACCTGCTCTACGACGACCTCGGCGCCTTCATGCGCGATGCGGAGCGCATCATGGACCCCGACGACGACAAGTACCACTCGCTGGAGTCGCGCTCGGCGCCCTGCCTCATCTTCACCAAGCGCATCGGCGACGGCATCAAGCTCGCGCAGGGAATGCAGACCTACGCCTACTGGCTCTACCCGCTGTTCCTGACCGTGGAGTACGAGCCCGGCGAGGAGATCGACGACGCGGCGTTCCTCGAAGGGCTGCGCTACTACAAGCGACTGGAGACGGTGGAGTATTCGCAGAACGAGTTCTGCAACCGCCTGGAGCCGATCTTCGAGCTCTGGCAGCGCGCCGGCGCCTGGGAGATGGCGCACCCGTGGATGGAGGTGATCCTGCCCTGGGACAAGGCGCAGGAGTACATCGAGCTGGCGCAGTCGAGCCTGCCGCCGCAGGCGCTCGGCGCCGGCGGCCACGTCCTGCTCTGGCCCGCCTACACCGGCACCTCCGACGCGCCGCTCTTCATGCATCCCGAAGGGAAGTTCCTGATGGGCTGGGGCATCCTGCCGGCGGTGCCGCAGAAGTTCCTCGACCAGGCGCTGTCGCAGCTCGAGATGGCGAGCGAGCTCGCCATCGCCTACGGCGGCAAGCGTTACCTTTCGGGCTACATAACCTTCGACACACCGGAACGCTGGGCGGCCCATTTCGGCGATGAGTGGCCGCGGGTGGTGGCGGCGAAGCAGCGCTTCGACCCCGACGCCATCCTCTCGCCGGGCTTCATCCAGTACGGGTAGCGGAAGCTGCGCGAGTTACTCATGACCGAAACCGCCACGCGCACCGTCCACATCGCGCACAGCCCCGACTCCGACGACGCCTTCATGTTCTGGGCGCTGTCGCAGGGCGTGCTCGACACCGAGGGCATCGCCGTCGAGCACGTGCTCGCCGACATCGAGACGCTCAACCAGGCGGCGTTCCAGGGCCGCTACGAGGTGACGGCGCTGTCGCTCCACGCCTACGCCTACCTCCACGACCGCTACCAGCTCATGCCGTCGGGCGCCAGCTTTGGCGACGGCTATGGGCCGGTCGTGGTGGCGAAGCAGCGGCTCACGCGCGAAGACCTCGCCGGCGCCGAGGTGGCGATCCCCGGCAAGCTGACCACCGCGGCGCTGGCGCTACGCCTCTGGCAGCCCGCGGTCGCGACGCGCATCGTGCCCTTCGACCAGGTGCTCGACGTCGTCGCCCGCGGCGAGGCGGTGGCGGGCGTCGTCATCCACGAAGGGCAGCTCACCTACGGCGAGCAGGGCCTCCACGCCGTCGTCGACCTCGGCGCCTGGTGGAAGGAGGAGACCGGCGGGCCGCTGCCGCTGGGCGCCAACGGCATCCGCCGCGACCTGCCCGAGGACACCAAGCGCCTGCTCTGCCGGCTGCTGCGCGAGAGCATCGACTGCGGGCTCGAGCGGCGCCAGGAGGCGCTCGACTACGCGCTGCGCTACGCCCGCGGCATCGAGGACGACCGCGCCCGCGCCGACCGCTTCGTCGGCATGTACGTCAACGAGTGGACCCGCGACTACGGCGAGGCTGGGCGCGCCGCGGTACAGGGCCTGCTCGACCGCGGCCATGCTGCCGGCCTGCTCCCCGCGCGGGTCGTGGCCGAGTTCGTCGCCGGCTGACCGCCGCGGCTCGCGGCCTTCAGCGCGGCGGATGGCCCGGATTTCAGTCGCCCGCGGCACAGGCGGCATCCTGCGCGGTGGCGGCGAGCGCGTCGTGGCGCAGCCGGTACAGGTGGTAATCCTCGGAGCGCACGATGGCGCCCGTGCGGGCGCCGGCGGCGGCGACCTCGGGCCAGGGTGGCAGCGTGCGGTTGACGACGAGCACGACGTCGCGCGCCTCGCGGCGCGCCAGCTCCCGGGCCGCGCAGCGCACCTCGGGCTCGCTCAGCTCGCGCTGGCGCGGACCCCAGTCGGGGTGCGTCGTATAGACCTTGCGCGACGGTGCGTAGAGCGGCCGCTCCAGGTAGAGCGCCACCGTCGCCGCCGGCGGCTCGCGATGGCCGAGCAAGGGGAAGCGGTCGAGGCCTTCGGCGCGGATCAGCGCGGCGGTGGCGGCGCCGTTGGAGAACGGGTGCCGGAGATCCATCCAGCTCGCGTACGCCGCGGCAGCGCATTGCACGGCGAGCATCGCCAGCAGCGTCTTCGCCCGCCAAGAGCGCGGCTCGTCGAGGAAGCCGGCGCCGCCGCCGAGCCAGAGGGCGGCGGTGAAGAGGAGCCAGAGATTGCCGTGGTGCCGCATCTCGCCCTGCAGGACCAGGTAGGAGAACGCCAGCAGGCCCGCGGCGCCGACGGCGAACGTCGTCACCGCCGCCTTCGAGCGCCAGAGCAGCGCGAAGCCGAGCGCCAGGATCGACAGACCGGCCAGCGCCTGGCAGAGAGGCCACGGGTCGAGCACGTTGCTGTTCCAGAAGCCGAGTTGGAGCCGCGGCACCGGGACGAAGGCGCGCCACGCCATCATCGCGGGCTTGAGCGCCGCCACCGGCACCCAGTCGAAGCGCCACCCGGGCACGCGCGTGCCTGGTGCCTGATGGAGCTGCACGAGCCCGGCGATCGCCCCGGCCGCTGCGACAGCACCCGCGCTCGCAGCGTCGCTCCAGCGCCACGCCCGCGGCTCCGGCGCGATCCGCTGGCGCACCAGCCAGCCGGCGCCCAGGGCGATGGCGAGGATGAAGCCGTACACCGTGGTCTGGCAGAGGAGCGCCACCGCGGCGCCGAGGACGAGGAGCGGCCAGCGGCCGGCCGCCGCCGCGCACGCCAGCCAGAGCAACAGCGCGCTTGCCGAGTACGAGCGGCTGATCACCGCGTACTCGTAGAACGGGAAGTAGCCGAGCACGAGCAACGCACGCTCGCGGCGCTGCAGCGGTGCCCAGCGCGCGAAGACGAAAGCGGCGGCCGTCGCCAGCCCGAGATGCACGATCTGCATCGCGCGCGGGGAGGTCGAGAGCTGCCGCGCTGCGTAGCACAGCAACGGGAAGACGTAGCCGACGCCGCCGCCGCGTGAGGTGCCGTCGAAGAGCTGACCCAGGCTGTGGCTTTCGCGCACCACCAGCCACTGCCAGGCCTCGTCGCGCCACAGCTCGTGAGCGAGCAGGCGTGGCACGGTGAGGACGGCGAAGATCGCTGCCGCCGCCAGCGCGAAGCGGCGGCGCGCCGCAGCCGATTCCCCGCCGCCGGCGCTCGCGGACGCGGCGATGCTCGCCACGTCGGAGTTAGTCGGGCCTCGCTGCCAACGACGACGATGCGGCGAGGGCGCCGCCGAGCCCGCCGTCCATCGGCAGCAGGTCGAAGAGGGGCACGAACCGTTGCGCCTGCCGCCGCCAGCTCCAGCCCTCGGCGGCGGCACGCGCGGCGCGGCCCATCCGTTGACGCAACGCCGGATCGTCGCGCAGCTGCGCCAGCCGCGCCGCCACCTCGTCGACGTCGCGGGCGACGAGGAAGCCGTTGTCGCCGTCGCGGATCAGCTCCGGCATGTTGCCGACCGCGGTGGTCACCACCGGCAGTCCGCACGCGGACGCCTCGAGGCAGGGGTTCGGCGTCCCCTCGCTGCGGCTGGCGCAGACGTAGACGTCGAGCGAGCGGTAGAACGCCGCCATCTCGATCGGCGTGCGCCACTGCTCCTCGCGCACGGCGAGGCAAAGCTCCGCTCCCACGCGCTCGGCGGCGGGCGCGATCACCTCGTGCACGCCGCGCCGCTCGGATCCCTGGTTGCCGAGGCTTCCCGCCCAGCCCACCCGCAGGCGCCGCGCCGGCGCGGCGGCAGACTCACCGGGGCTGAACAGATCGGTGTCGACGCCGTTGGGCGTGTAGAAGAGCGGCGGGCGCAGCAGCGGCGCGAGCTCGTCCTGGAGCAGCCGGTTGTTGACGAACACGCCGGCGGCCAGCTCGTTCAGGGTGGCGAGCGCCGGCGCCCGCCAGTCGCCCTCGAGCTCGTAATGGCTGCACACGCCGATGAGGACGCGGTCGCGCAGCGCGCCAAGCGTGCGGCGCAGGTGGGGGAGCCGCTGCACTTGCAGCCAGTAGTAGAAGAGCACGCCGTCGGCGCGCTCCAAGTCGTCGGCCGTGAGCTCGGCCTGGAAGCGCTTGACCAGCCGATGGCTGCCGGCGAGCGCCCGCGCCAATGCGTCGGTCTTGCGGTCGTGCGCCCAGTGCGGGCGGTCGACGACGCAGACGATGCGCGGCGGCTCGCTCTTCTTCTTCGGCCAGACGACGCAGTGCTCGGTACGCGGCGAGGAGGCGTCGAGCTCGTCGTCGCTGCGTGCGACGCGCAACTCGGCCTTAGCCGGCAGCGGCATCGTGTCGACGCGCAGCGACGGCCGCCAGCCGTGCCAGCCCTGATCCAGCTCCCAGGCGTCGAAGCGGCGGCGCTCGTACTTCTGTCGCGCCTGCTCGCGGCTGAGGAAGAGATAGTGGCGGAGGCGGAAGGGCTCGGGGGCGACACGCTGGCCGGGGAATCCCACACGGTGGCCGCCGGTGGACGCCAGGTCGACCGGCTGGGGCTGCCGCTTCCACGCCCGCAGCAGGTGCAGCGGTCCGGAGCTGAAGGGGTAGTACCAGAGCATCGTGCGGCGGAAGTCCGGGTGGTCGTGGTCGGGCGACTCGCGCGTCGGCACGAAGGTCAGCTCCTCGAACTCCGCCGCGTTGTACCCCTTGGCGTCGATGGCGACGAAGGCGTCGCGCAGGGTCGCATGACCCGGAGGCGGCAGCGGGATCTCGTCGGCATCGAGGTGCAGGAACCAGTCGGCGGCGAGCTCGCTCGCCAGCCGTTCCTTCCAGGCGAGCAGCGTTCGCCAGTGGTAGGCGCCGTCGTACGGCCGGGTGTCGAGGCGCAGCAGGCCGCGGCCGAGCCGCTGCGAGGCGATGGCGACGGTGTCGTCGCTCGAGCCGTCGTCGAGGAGGACGGCCTCGACGCCGTGCTCGTGCAGGTGGTCGAGACAGCCACCGATGAAGCGCGCCTCGTCGTGGGCGGCGATGAGCGCGATGATCCTCATGGCAGGCGTTCCCTTGTGCGGGACCGATGCGGCGGCGATGATAGCGGAGCCCGTCAGGAGGTCCCCCGTCTGAGCTCTCCCCTCATCGTCTGCGGCATGCACCGGTCCGGCACCTCGCTTGCGGCGAGCGTGCTCCACCATGCGGGTCTGCAGATCGGCAGGAAGTTGAACGGCGCCGGTCCGGGCAACCCGCGCGGCCACTTCGAGGACATCGAGATCTGGAAGCTCCACGAGGAGATGCTCGCCGCCGCCGGCCACACCGCCTTCTCGGCCGGCCACGACTTCGTACCGCGGCGCGGCGACGGCTTCGAGCGGCGCGCCGCGGCGCTGATCGCGGCGCGGGCCGGGCAGGCGGCGTGGGGATGGAAGGACCCGCGGACCTGCCTCTTCCTCGACCTCTGGGAGCCGCTCGTCCCCGAGGCGCGCTACCTCGTTCTCTATCGCCATCCGGCTGACGTCGCGCTCTCGTTGCTGCGCCGCGACACCGAGCCCGAGCTGCGCGAGGACCCGCGGCTGGCGTTCCGGTCGTGGGCGGTGCACAACCGGCGCCTCCTCGCTCTCCTCGAACGCAATCGCTCGCGCTGCTTCGTCGCCCACGCACACGCCGTCACCACCGACGTCGAGGGGCTCGTCCGTCGGCTCGCCGAACGCTTCCGCCTGCCGCTGGTGGCGGACGGCGCTGCGGCGCCTTTCGTGCCCGGCGACCTCGCCGCCCCCGGCAGCGCCGACGAACGGCGCCCGCCATGGGATCGCGTGGTGCCCGAGGCCACCGAGCTCTACGCACGCCTGCAGGGGCTCGCCGACCTGCCCGGCCCCGAAGAACCGCCCGCACCGGTCGAGGACGACACCGGCGGCGAGCGCCAGCCGGCGGCGCTGCGCTTGAGCGAGGCGCTGCTCTTCGAGCTGATGGGCGAGCGCGTGCTGCGCCGCCAGCAGCGGGCGGCGGCGGAGGGGTTCGCCCGGGCCTTGGAGGACGAGCGGGCCCGCCTCGCGACGTTGGAGCAGGAGCTCGCGGTGGCGAAGGGGCAGGCTGCCGAGACGAGGGCCCGCGCCGCGGAGCTGGACGCTCGCTTGCGGGACGCCGCCGAGCGCCGCGACGTCCTCGCGGCCACGCTCGACGCGATCGAGCGCTCGCGCACCTTCCGCCTGGTGTCCGGCTGGTGGCGGATCGCCGGTCGGCTGCGGCCGCGCGCGTCCGCGCGCTAAGCCGGCGGCGGGAAGACGAACGAGTCGGGCAGCAGCTCGGCCAGCGTGCGCTCGAGCCGCTCGCCCTCGGGGTTGACGAGCAGGATGGGCACGTCGTCGACCAGCTCGCGCAGCGTCTCGCGGCACATGCCGCAGGGCGCCGACGGCGGCGAGCTCGAGGTGACGACCACCACCGCCAGCGGCTTCTTGAGGCCTCGCCCCACCGCCGCCGTCACCGCGTTGCGCTCGGCGCAGAGCGACAGGCCGTAAGAACGATTCTCGACGTTGCAACCGGTGACGATGGAGCCGTCCTCCATCAGCAGCGCGGCGCCGACGGCGAAACGGCTGTAGGGCGCGTGCGCCCGCGCGCGCACCTCCGCCGCGGCGGCGACCAGCGCCTCCCAGTCCACCATCTAGAGCAGCTCTTCGATGGCGCTCCGCTCCTCGCGCAGCTCGCGTTCGGTGGCGTCCATCTTCCCGCGCGAGAAGTCGTCGACGGCAAGGCCCTGCACGATCTCCCACTCGCCGCCCTTGCAGGTGCAGGGATACGAGTAGACGACGCCGGGTGCGATGCCGTAGCTGCCGTCGGAGGGCACCGCCATGCTCACCCAGTCGCCGTCAGCGCTACCGAGCGCCCAGTCGCGGATGTGGTCGATGGCGGCCGAGCCGGCGGAGGCGGCGGAGGAGGCGCCGCGCGCCTTGATGATCGCCGCGCCGCGCTGCTGCACGGTGGGGATGAAGGTGTCGCGGTACCAGCTCTCGTCGACCAGCTCGCGCGCCGGCTTGCCGCCGGCCGTGCAGTGCGCGATGTCGGGGTACTGCGTTGCCGAGTGGTTGCCCCAGATGGTGACCTTCTGGATCGCCGTGGTCGGCTGCCCGGTCTTTTCGGCGAGCTGTGAGAGCGCGCGGTTGTGGTCGAGCCGCGTCATCGCCGTGAACTGCTTCGGATCGCGGTCGGGCGCGTTGCTCGCCGCGATCAGGCAGTTGGTGTTGGCGGGGTTGCCGACGACGAGCACCTTGACGTCCTTGCTCGCGTGATCGTTGATCGCCTTGCCCTGCGGCCCGAAGATCTGACCGTTGGCGGAGAGCAGGTCCTTGCGCTCCATCCCCGGCCCGCGCGGGCGGGCACCGACGAGCAGGCAGTAGTCGGCGTCGCCGAAACCGGTTTTCAGGTCGGCGGTGGCCACGGTGCCGGCGAGCGTCGGGAAGGCGCAATCGTTGAGCTCCATCACCACGCCCTGGAGAGCCGGCAGCGCCGGCTCGATCTCGATCAGCTGCAGGACGACCGGCTGGTCGGCGCCGAGCATGTCGCCGGCCGCGATCCGAAAGGCGAGGGCGTAGCCGATGTTGCCGGCGGCGCCGGTGACGGCGACGCGAACGGGACGCTTCATGGGGTTCCTCCTCGGCGATCGCTCCTCAGCATCCTGAGGGCGCCGTAGTCTATGCTCCTGCGCGTCACGATTCGGAGGGAGGGCACCCCTTGAGCAGCAGCGAGTTCGACTGGACTCCGCCGGCCGACGGCCAGGCGGTCGAGTGGTCCGCCGACGGCGGCCCGACCGGGCGCCTCGCCGTGCCCGACCGGCCCGTCGTCTGCTTCATCGAAGGTGACGGCACGGGGCCCGACATCTGGCGCGCGACGAAGCGCGTGCTCGACGCGACGGTGGAGAAGACCTTCGGCGGCGGCAAGCGCATCGCCTGGTACGAGATCCTCGCCGGCGAAAAGGCGCGCGACGTGGCCGGCGAGTGGCTGCCCGAGCAGAGCCTCGAGGCGATGCGCCGCTACCGCGTCGGCATCAAGGGGCCGCTGACGACTCCCGTGGGCGGTGGCTTCCGCAGCCTCAACGTCGCCTTGCGCCAATTACTCGACCTCTACGCCTGCGTGCGGCCGGTGCGCGACTACGCCGGCGTGCCGAGCCCGGTCAAGGCGCCCGAGAAGGTCGACATGGTGATCTACCGCGAGAACACCGAGGACGTCTACGCCGGCATCGAGTGGAAGGCCGGCACGCCCGAGGTGCTGCGCTTGATCCGCTTCCTGCGCGAGGAGATGGGCAAGGAGGTGCGCGAGGACAGCGGCATCGGCATCAAGCCGATCTCCACCTTCGGCAGCAAGCGGCTGGTGAGGAAGGCCATCGAGCATGCGTTCGCCGACGGCCGCGAGTCGGTGACCTTGATGCACAAGGGCAACATCATGAAGTTCACCGAGGGCGCCTTCCGCGACTGGGGCTACGAGCTGGCGCGCGAGGAGTACGGCGAGCGCACGGTGGCCGAGCAGGAGCTATGGGACGTGCACGGCGGCAAGGTGCCGCAGGGCCGCGTCGTCGTCAAGGACCGCATCGCCGACTCCATGTTCCAGCAGGTGCTGCTGCGTCCCGAGGAGTACGACGTCATCGCCACCACCAACTTGAACGGCGACTACCTCTCCGACGCGCTGGCGGCGCAGGTGGGCGGCCTCGGCATGGCGCCGGGCAGCAACGAGGGCGACGGCTTCGCCATGTTCGAGGCCACCCACGGCACGGCGCCCAAGTACGCCAACCAGGACAAGGTCAACCCCGGCTCGCTGATCCTCTCCGGCGTGATGATGCTCAACTGGCTGGGCTGGCGCGAGGCCGCCGCCGCGGTCGAGCGCGCCCTCGCCCGCACCATCGAGCAGAAGCGCGTCACCTACGACCTCGAACGGCAGACGCAGGGCGCGACGCTGCTCAAGACCTCGCAGTTCGCCGAGGCCATCGTCGAGAACCTGTAGGGTGTGCGGGGCGCACCCTACAGCGGCGGCGAACCAGAGGGGCGAGCATAGCGAGCGCCGACGTCGTGGAGCGGGTGCCCGCGGCGGGTACCCGCGGAACAACCTTCGTCAGGCTCGTTCGTAAAACTAGGAACGCTTCCCGCACTCGCGAACGTTCCTCCCGATGCGCGCTCGCCAGCTCCTCTTCTGGATCGCCCTCGCCGCGGCCTCGGGGCTCGCCATCGCCTGGCTGCTGCCGCGCGCCTTCCCGCTCTTCCCACGCGGCTACGAGACGGACGCGCGTGAGGCGCGGGCGATCGCGCTCGCCCGCATCCCCGAGCTCGGGCCGGTACCGCCGCGGCCGCTGCTGTCGGTGACGTGGACCGGCGACGGCACCATCGAGCGCGCCGCGCTGCAGGGCGGCGGGGCGACGCGGCGGCGGCTTGCGGGCACGCCGCTCGAGCAGGCGCTCTACGGCTGGGTGGTGCGCGTCTTCCCGCTCGACGCCAACGCCGGCGACTGGGAGTACGAGGTCCACGTCTCGCGCCGCGGCGAGGTGACCGGCCTGATGCGCAAGCTGCCGGAGACCGCACCGGCGGGGAAGCTGACGGCGGACCAGGCACGCCAGCGCGCCCGCGCCCAGCTCGAGGAGGCCGGCTTCGACCTCACGCAGTACGGCGAGCCCGAGGTCCGCAGCGACGAACGCTCGCGGCGCACCGATACCGTGCTGCACTTCCCGGCGCGCCAGCAGCTCCTCGGCTCGACGGTGCGGCACGGCGTCGAGGTGCGCTTCCTCGGCGACCAGCCGGGCGGCTATCGCGTGTGGGTGGAACCGGTCGACCGGCAGGCGAACGAGCGGCTGGTCAGCCCCTACTTCCTGCTCTACTTCGCCAGCGAGATCGTCAGCGTGCTGCTGCTGCTCGGGCTCGGCATCCTCTTCGTGCGCAAGTACCACGCCGGCGAGGTGGGTGTGGCCCGGGGCACGCAGATCTTCCTGCTCGTGCTTCTCGCCGGCCTCGGCTTCCTCGTCGCCTACGCCGTGCCGTCGGCCGAAGGGGTGATGATCGGCGCCACCTCGCGCCGGCTCATCACCTGGGTCCTGCTGCTCGTGCGCGTGGCATTCGGCGTCCTGCCCATCGCGGCGCTTGGCTTCCTCGCCTGGACGGTGGGCGAGTCGTGGGCGCGCGAGCGGTGGGGGAGCAAGCTGGCGGCGTTCGACGCGCTCTTCAAGGGCGAGTGGCGCAACGCCACCGTGGCGCGCAGCAGCCTGCGCGGCATCGCGCTCGGCCTGGCGCTGCTGGCGGCGCTGCTCGCCGTCGCGCTGTCGCTGCAGCGGCTCGGCGCCTGGACCCTCGGGTCGCTGCTGGTGGACCTGCAGTTCGGCTCGGGGTGGCTGGGACTCGGCCAGCTCCTGCGGCTCCTCTGTTACGAGCTGCCGACCCTGCTCATCGGCTGTCTCTTCCTCACCATGCTGGCGGCGCGCAAGCTGCCGCCGGCGCTTGCCGCGGTCGTCTCCGCCCTGGGCGCGGCGGCGCTCTCGCTGCCGCCGTTCATGCCGCTGCCGATGAGCGCCGCCGCGCCGGTGTGGCTGCTCGCCGCCGGCGTGCCGGTGCTCGTCTTCTGGGGCAGCGACCTGCTGGCGGCGGTGCTGTGCGGGCTGACCGTTGCCGGCGTGATGGCGAGCCTGCCGCTGCTCCTCGCGCACGACGCGGGGATGCAGCTCCAGGGCGCCATCCCGCTCGTCGCGCTGGCGCTGCCGCTGCTCTTGAGCGTGCGCCACCTGCACGGCGGCCGCGAGTTCGTCTACCGCTGGGAGGACGTGCCGCCGCACGTGCGCCGCATCGCCGAGCGCGAGCGCCAGCGGGTCGAGCTCGAGACTGCGCGCGAGATCCAGAGCTCGATCCTGCCGGTGCTGCCGCCGCAGCTCCACGGCGTGCAGCTCGCGCACGCCTACCAGCCGGCCACGGAGGTCGGCGGCGACTTCTACGACGTGCTCGCGCTCGACGACGGCCGCGTCGCGCTGGCGGTGGGCGACGTCGCCGGCCACGGCGTCAGCAGCGGCTTGGTGATGTCGATGGTGCGCTCGGCGCTGGCGGTGCAGGTCACCTTCGACCCGCAGGTCGAGTCGGTCTTCCACACGCTCAACCGCATGGTCTTCCAGAGCGCGCGGCGGCGGCTGCTCACGACCTTGACGTATGCGTTGCTCGATCCGAAAGCGCACGAGCTCGTCTACGCCAGCGCCGGCCACGTCTTCCCCTACCGCATCACCCGCGACGGCCGCGTCCACGAGCTCGAGGCCGGCTCCTACCCGCTCGGCGTGCGCGTCGACAGCGAGCTGCCGGTGCGCCGCGAGCGCCTCGAGCCCGGCGACACCGTGGTGCTCCTCTCCGACGGCGTCGTCGAAGGCCACCGCGAGCATGACGAAGAGCCCTTCGGCTTCAACCGCCTCGCCGACAGCCTCGCCCGCCACGCCCAAGCCGGCCCGCAAGCCCTCGTCCGCGGCGTCCTCGCCGACCTCGAGACCTTCACCCGCCGCGCTCCGCGCGAAGACGACGTGACGGTGCTCGCTGCGCGGCTGCCGGACTAGGCGGGACGACCGATCACGGAACGTCGATCACCAGCGGGACTCCCATCAGCCTGAGATGGAAGTCGGTCGACCAGCACACACTCGATCGCCGCGATTCCATCAGCACCAATCCGCACGCATCGACGAGAGTAAGGTCTTGATCGGAGAAGCGGCGCACGACGTCAGCCGCCGCGCGCAGCTCCTCGCTGCCGACCGCGATGACCTCGAGCGGCAACGACTCGACCATGGAGAGGAACTGCAACCCTCGATGACGGTCGAAGCGCTTGAGGAACCACGCCTGGCCTTCGGCGATGACGAGCGGGATCGTCACCAGCTTCGGCGGCGCCGAGAACAAGCGGCGGAACAGCAGGTGGTGCGAGTCGGAGCTGTCGGCGAACGCGATCAGCGCCGCGGTGTCGACGTAGGCCTCAGTCCTTCTCGCCATAGACGACGTCGTCGATGCTCTGGCTCGACAGCGGATCGCCCGACGCTACGAAGCCGGCGAACCGCATCCACGGCTTGCTCTCGTCGGCCGGGATCATCGTCCGCAGCGATCGCCTGAGCAATTCCGCGAGCGAGATGCCGAGGCGCGCCGCTTCCGTCTTCGCGGCGTCGTACTCCTTTTCGCTGAGGCTCACCTGCGTTCGCACCATGGTGATAACAGGCTAGCACGAACTGTTATCACCAAGGGCAAACGGGCGCGCTACAGCGCAGCCTTCGCGAATGACGCTCAGGTAGGCTAGCGGCGATGACGGTCGAGCCGCTGCAGGTGCCCTCCGTTGCCGCGCCGCAGCGGTGGGCGAAGGTGATCGACCACACGCGCTGCATCGGCTGCCACGCCTGCTCGACGGCGTGCAAGGCCGAGAACGAGGTGCCGCTCGGCGTGCACCGCACGTACGTCAAGTACGCCGAGGTGGGCACCTTCCCGCAGGTGAAGCGCCACTACCAGGTGACGCGCTGCAACCAGTGCGACGACGCGCCGTGCGTCGAGATCTGCCCCACCGGCGCGATGTACCGGCGGCGCGACGGCATCGTCGACTTCGACAAGTCGATCTGCATCGGCTGCAAGGCCTGCATGGCGGCCTGCCCCTACGACGCCATCTTCATCAACCCCGAGGACCACTCGGCGGAGAAGTGCAACTTCTGCGCGCACCGCATCGACGTCGGCCTCGAGCCGGCGTGCGTGACGGTGTGCCCGACGCAGGCGATCCTCGTCGGCGATTTGGACGACCCACGCTCGCCCGTGGCGCAGATCGCGCACCGCGAGCCGGTGGCGGTGCGCCGGCCGGAGAAGGGGACGCAGCCGAAGCTCTTCTACAAGGGCGCGCACCAGGCGACGCTCGATCCGCTGGCGGCGCGGCGGCCGGAGGGCGGGCTGTTCCTGTGGGGCGAGCAGGCGGAGGCGCACGACCAGGTGGTGAGCGGCCATCCGCGCGCCGCCGAGTCGCGGCGCGGCTGGGGCGCGCAGCCGGGGACGTCCTCGGCGGCGGCGCTGCTCGCCTTCGACGTGCCGCACACGATCCCGTGGGACTGGCGGGTCGGGCTGTATACGTTGACGAAGGGGATCGCGGCCGGCGCGTATCTGATCGCGCTGCTGTTGGTGCTCGCCGGCGTCGTGGAACCGAACCGCGGGTTGTGGACGACGGCGGCGCCGCTGCTCGCCATGGCGGCGCTCGTGGCGACCGCGGGGATCCTCGTCGCCGACCTCGAGCATCCCGAGCGTTTCTGGATGCTGCTCACCCGCGGGCGGTGGCGGAGCTGGCTCGTCCGCGGCGCCTGGATCCTCACCGGCTACGGCGTCGTGCTGGCGGCGCACGTCGGGTCCGTGCTCCTTCGCGGCGCGGCCCCGCGATGGCTCGTGCCGCTCGCCGCGCTCGGTGCGCCGCTGGCGGCGCTGACTGCTATCTATACCGCTTGGTTGTTCGCGCAGGCCAAGGCGCGCGACCTCTGGCAGAACCCGCTGCTGCCGCCGCACCTGCTGCTGCAGTCACTCGTCGCCGGCGCCGCAGCGCTGCTGCCGATGGCCGTCGTCGTGGCGCCCGAGGCGGTGCCCACGTTGGCGCGCTGGCTGGCCATCGGCGCCGCGCTCCACTTGGCGATGGTGGCGGGGGAGATGACCCTGCCGCATCCCACGGCACACGCGCGCCTCGCCGCGCACGAGCTCGCACGCGGGCGGTATCGCACGGCGTTCACGGCAGGGCTCGTGCTCGTCGCGGCGACGATGGTGGCGCCTTGGTTGTCACCACCGCTCGCCGTCGTCGCGGCAGTGGCGGCGCTCGCCGGTCTGCTCGCGCACGAGCACGCCTACGTCCAGGCCGGGCAGTCGGTGCCGCTGGCGTGAGAACGCAGCCACGATGAGCGACGATCCGACCAGCAGCGACGCGACCAGCAGCGACGCGACCTGCAGCGACCCGAGGGCCGCGGCACCCGGCGAGACCTTCTACCAGGGTCCGAGCGGTGTCCACCTCGCCGCCCATCCGCCGAAGGAGCGCTGGGACGACTGGGTGGAGCTCGATTCCAAGGCCTGGCCGAAGCGGGTGGAGAAACGCTACCACCTCGTCCCGACGACCTGCTTCAACTGCGAGTCGGCGTGCGGCCTGCTCGCCTTCGTCGACGCCGAGACCGGCGAGATCCGCAAGCTCGAAGGCAACCCCGAGCACCCGGGCTCGCGCGGCCGCAACTGCGCCAAGGGGCCGGCGACCCTCAACCAGATCCTCGACCCCGACCGCATCCTCTATCCGCTCAAGCGCGTCGGCGGCCGCGGCGAAGGGAAGTGGGAACGCGTCTCCTGGGACGCGGTGCTCGACGACATCGCCGCGCGCATCCGCAAGGCGCTCCAGGAAGGCCGCCAGCGCGAGGTGATGTACCACGTCGGCCGCCCCGGCGAGGACGGTTTCGTCGAGCGCCTGCTGGCGGCCTGGGGCGTCGACGGCCACAACTCGCACACCAACGTGTGCTCGGCGAGCGCGCGCGCCGGCTACCAGCTCTGGTCGGGCATCGACCGGCCGAGCCCCGACTACGCCAACGCCAAGGTCATCTTCCTCGTCAGCGCGCACCTCGAGACCGGGCACTACTTCAACCCGCACGCGCAACGTATCGTCGAGGCGAAGCAGCGCGGGGCGAAGATCGTGGTGCTCGATACGCGGCTGTCGAACACCGCGACGCACGCCGATTGGTGGCTGGCGCCCCAGCCGGGCTCGGAGCCGGCGATCCATCTCGCCATCGCGCATCACCTGATCGCCACGCGCCGCTACGACCGTGACTTCGTACGGCGGTGGTGGAACTGGCAGGACTGGTTGGCGGCGGAGCGGCCGCATCTGCCGGAGACGTTCGAGAGCTTCGAGGGCGAGCTCGCGACGCTGTATGCCGACTTCACTTTCGAGCGCGCCGCGGAGGAGTCCGGCGTCGACGCTGCGACGCTGCGCGAGGTCGCCGAGGTGGTAGCGACCGCCGGCACCGCGCTCTCGACCCACACCTGGCGCAGCGCCACCGCCGGCAACGAAGGCGGCTGGCAAGTCGCGCGCACGTTGTTCTTGTTGAACGCGCTGCTCGGCGCGGTGGGGACGAAGGGCGGCACCTACCTCAACGCCTGGACGAAGTTCGTCCCCAAGCCGATCAAGCTGCCGCGCCACCCGACGCATTGGAACGACCTCAACTGGCCGGTCGAGTATCCGCTGTCGATGTACGAGCTGTCGTTCCTGCTGCCGCACCTGGTGAAGGAGGGACGCGGCCGACTCGAGGTCTACTTCACCCGCGTCTACAACCCGGTGTGGACCAACCCCGACGGCTTCTCGTGGATCGAGATGCTGCAGGACGAGGCGAAGGTCGGCCTGCACGTGGCGCTCACACCGTCGTGGAACGAGACCGCCTACTTCGCCGACTACATCCTGCCCATGGGCCACGCCACCGAGCGGCACGACACCCACTCTTACGAGACGCAGGCGGGGCAGTGGCTCGGCTTCCGCCAGCCGGTGAAGCGCGCGCTGGCCGAGCGGCAGGGGAGAAAGATCGCCGACACGCGCGAGACCAACCCCGGCGAGGTGTGGGAGGAGAACGAGTTCTGGATGGAGCTGTCGTGGCGCCTCGACCGCGACGGCGCGCTCGGCATCCGCCCGTTCGTCGAATCCGAGCAGCGGCCGGGCGAGCGGCTTTCGGTAGACGAGTACTACGGCTACATCTTCGACCACTCGGTCCCGGGGCTGCCCGAGAAGGCCGCTGCGGAAGGCCTGACGCCGCTGCAGTGGATGCGCCGCTACGGCGCCGTCGAGATCAGCAAGGACGCCGGCGCCGTGTACGAAGAGGAGGTGCCCGCGAGCGAGCTCGAGGACGTGGCGGAGGACCGGTTCGGCCGCGTCTACACGCGCGCCGCGGCGCCGCCGAAGCTCAACCTCGCACCGACCGGCGCGCCCGACAACGACGCCAGCGGCAGGCGGCCGGCCGGCGTGCGCGTCGACGGCGTGGTGCGCCGCGGCTTCCCGACGCCGAGCGGCCGGCTTGAGTTCTATTCGCCGACGCTGGCGAGTTGGGGCTGGCAAGAGACGGCGCTTCCCGGCTTCTTGCCAAGCCACGTTCACCCACAGAAGCTGGCGCCCGATCAGAAGGTGCTCATCTCGACCTTCCGCCTTCCGGTGCACATCCACACCCGTAGCGCCAACGCCAAGTGGCTCGACGAGATCGCCCACACCAACCCGCTCTGGCTGCACCCGCAAGATGCCACGCCGCTCGGCGTCAAGACCGGCGACCTCGTGCGCGTCGAGACCGAGATCGGCCATTACGTCGTGAAGGTCTGGATCACGGAAGGCGTGCGCCCGGGAGTCGTAGCGTGCTCGCACCACATGGGCCGCTGGAAGCTCGACGAGCACGGCCAACGCCAGCTCATGACCACGGTGGCGCTCGAACGCAAAGGCACCGAGTGGCGCATGCGCCGCGAAAAGGGCGTCGAGCCGTACGACAGCAAGGACCCCGACACGCGTCGAGTCTGGTGGTCGGACGCGGGCATCCACCAGAACCTGACCTTTCCCGTGCACCCCGACCCGGTGTCGGGCATGCACTGCTGGCACCAGGCCGTGCGCGTGCGGCGGGCGGAAGAAGGGGATCGTTACGGCGACATCGTCGTCGACACCGCCAAGTCGCACGAGGTCTATCGCCAATGGCTGGCGCGCACAAGGTCTGCCCGCGATCACTCACCCGATAGCACGCGTCGGCCCTATTGGCTGATCCGCCCAGTCAAGCCCAGCCGCGAGGCCTACGCTCTAGATCCCGGCGCTTCACGATAGAGTACACAGCACGCGATAGTTGGTAGGGCTCTGGACACGGCGCGCAACACGCGATGTCTCGAATATTGGGAAGATTGGCGAAGTGCTGTCCTGCTACTTGGTGAAAGGCAACTGTCCGATAATTGGAATGGCGCCAGCGACGAGCACGCGTGGTAGTTCGTGTTTGAGCGCACCGCCAACGATTGTCGCCGTACCAGCATGGCTGGGGGCAATGTACTACGGGCTCATCCCGCGTCGGCGCAAGCCCATAGAGAAGGGGAGTCAATGAATCGCACGCTAGTCAGTCGGGTAGTGCTTGGCGCTTTCTTGGTCCTCTTGTCGATTGACGTCACCTTCCTCTCGTGTGTCACGATGTACGAGCGACCTATTGGTCCCGCCGTCAGCTTCAGAAGGCTGCCGGAAACGAACGTTCCGGCGCAACCGGGCTCACAGGTGCGACCGGCCGCAGGTGGCCAATCGACGCCGCCAGCCTGGTCCGGCCAAGCTCATCCTCTTGAAGGGTGGGTAAACCCTGCGATCGTGATATTGGTCATTCTCTTGCTCGCGATTCCTGCGGGCTGGATCTATCTATTCCATTCTCATTGGGTCCGACGGAAGACCGCAGACACAGAAGACATTCTGCATTGGTTGACCGCGATCAGTGTTCCATATCTGATCCTTGGCTTCGCGATGATTCTGGAGTTTCGGGCCGTCATAGAGGACCCGGCCGCCGGGGTGGGTGCCATCGCGGCTATTATGGTGCTATATGCCCTCAGCATTCTCGCGAGCTTTCTTTATCTCGAAGTGCGTGATCTCAAAAAAACTTTCGCCGAAAAAGTGGCCGAGTCGACCGCGAAGGTTGCAGAGGCCAGCAAATGGTACTCCTACTCATTGGCGCTCTCCTCTGCCGAGGATGGCCAGCCGTCTCCCGGCGCCTCTATCGAGCAGCTGCTTGCATCTTGGCAGTCTATTTACGCGTGTGAGCTGCCGCGAACAGGCGGTGCGACCGCTCAAAAAGTCAAGTTGAGGAGAAACGCGATCGGTACTTTGCTGTCGACCTACATGAAGGAAGAAGCAGAAAGTGCGAGCGGCTCGATGTCATTGGACCGCGTACCTGAGAGTGTCTGGCCATGGGCCGGTGAATCCGACGCCAACACGAATCGAGAGGGTGTCAGCTTTCTGATTACTAACGTCGGCTACTACGCGAAGCTCCTGCGGGCCGTGTCCCATTTCCTTCCGGGTGCCGCCGACGAGCCATCCGGCGTGTTTCTGGCGACGATTACGTACGCGCTGCCGCCCTTGTGGTGGAACTGGCAAGCGCCCGCAGGGGACGCATACATCTACCCGCCCGTGGAGCAATTCCGCGACACGCTGCACTCGCTAGCGGGCGACGTTAATCATGGTCCACGACGCGCGCGTGTCTTCCGTAAAGTTATCGTTGCAGACGGCTGGGTTGATCCGAGTCTTTTTTCTAGAGATGATTGGGAGCGGATGGCTCAGTGGCAGTTGGCTCTTCACCGAGATCGCCAAACTCCCATTTCGTCATATATGCGGTCTCTGCCTGTCGAGTACTACGACGCGGTCAGCAAGACCGGAAATCTGGTCAAGGAGCTGCAGTGGACCGGTGGCAGACCGACCACGGATGGGCGCCGCCGTGGCCGTCACGCCTATTGGATGTTAGACGAGAACGCGCGGCCCCTAAGGGATAGCGACTTGGATCTCGTGGGAGTGTGGGAATACTTCGCCGACTACATGCATCCGCGGAAACAGGGCTACACCGACATTGTCGGTATCCCTCAAGAGGTATTCGCCTCGCCTGTCTTCGACAAGAACTCCCCCGGTTTGAGCGGATGTGGCGAACTACTGTTCTTTGGTGTCAGTGACCCCGATAGCGCCGACGCATGGACCGAGCAGAAGGAGCCGGAACTCGCACTCGCGGTACTTACAACTATGAGTCCTAGTTCCGAGACCCTCTTTGTTACAGCCGTGTGGGGGGAGGCTCGCCTCTACGAGTTGTGGGACGCGATACGTTGCGTTGTAGGTAGGTTTTCGCCTCCGATAGCCACCACGGCGTGACTAGGGGGAGAGTGCGTATGGCTGCATCCCAGATTCGCAGGCGACCCGCGCGGGTAATCGCACCAAGGGATTTACGCGCGTCGTTGTTGAAAGGTCCTGCATCGTGGCCTGGAACTCTCTTTGTACTAGCCGGCCATTTTTATTTGGTGTTTCGCGAGCGCGAGCGGCGCTTTGTTCCGCTGCTGAGATCGATCGTTGATAGCGACGGGGGCGCTACGCAGCTCGAGTATTCCTACGTGGCAGAAGTTGGTGACTTCCCGGAAGAGTCGTGGGCGTTGGCAGCTGAGCTCGCGTCGAAAAGGCCGATTGCATCGACCAAGTTGGTGCTTTTGGTCGATGACCACCAGTTTCGTCGGATCCAGCCAGATGCAGTTGGCAGCGCGATCTTGAAAACGGCGAAGGCTCGATTCTTCTCCTCGGCTCAGCAGCTGCCGCCGGCATTCTCTAGGGCGCTCAGCGAGCGAGGCTTACCTCAAGACGTGGTGGAAAAGTGGGTGGATCCGTCCTCCGGCGAAGCTTCATATTTCTTGTCAGAGTCGCTTCTGCGGCGCCATTTCTCCCGCCAGACCAAGAGCTGGCTCCTTCGGAGGCCAGGGTTTTCGGTAGAGGGAAGAGAAATCGGAATCCCGCGCTTCCTCTATCGCGAGCCGGGACATGCTCTAGAGGCTTGCTTGGTGGATGAAGTTGGTGAGGCAACGTGTTCGGCGACGTCCATGCAGCTACTTGTCGAGTTAGCCAAGCGAGGCGCAAGGAACGCGCTGCTGTTCGTGCCTTACTACTGCCGCGGTCAAGTAGAGCCTACGATGGCGGGCATTATGAGCGTCCTCGAGGATCTTAGCAATGTGTGGGTCGTTTGGGGACAAACTCCAGGGCTCGATGCTGATGCCGGAAGAGAGGTGTCTTGTTTTTTGCCGCTCAAGGCGTGAAAAGGGAGTCTTGTGAAGCGCATCATTGATCTCGACGCCAACGCAACCACCCGCATGCTGCCGGAGGTGATAAATGCAGTGTGCGGCGCCATGAGAGCCGGACATGGTAACTCCTCGTCCTCTCATGGCCTAGGGAAGGCTGCGGGTCGTGCGGTTGGCGAGGCTAGAGGGGCTGTTGCTGAGCTGATCGGCGCCGACGTCGACGAGGTGATTTTCGTTCCGAGCGCAACTGCGGCGATCAACCTCGCGGTGCTTGGCCATCTTGGGGCGGCCCGGAAGCGTGACAGGAGATTGTCGGTGTTCCTCTCGCGGCTTGAGCACATGGCTGTTCTCAAGGCAGTGCAGGCCGCGAACAGAAAGGGCTTGGCCCGAGTGACAGTATTGCCAAGCGGGGAACATGGCGAGGCTCGCCCTCTCGACGCACATATACCAGATCATATTGATCTCGTATGCGTGTTTCACGGCAACAATGAGATCGGTACTCTGAATGATCTTGTGGCCCTCTCTAACTTCGCGAAGGCTGCTGGGGCCCGATTGTTCGTCGACGCCGCGCAAACGGGTGCCTATTGCCCCGTCCGAGTCGATCAGCTGCCAGTTGACTTGGCTTGCATTTCCGCTCACAAGATGCACGGGCCGCTTGGAGCTGCCGCGCTATACGTGCGGCGAGATACTCCGATGCAGCCCATTCTATTCGGCGGAGGCCAAGAGAAGGGTTTGTGGCCAGGGACCCTGAATGTGCCGGCCTTGGTTGGGTTCGGCGTGGCGGCGCGGCTCGCGCGAACATTCGGTGCTGCGCGAGTGGCTCAGGTGGAGCGACTTCGCGAGCTGCTGTGGAACGAGCTGCTGCGGGAGGTTCCCGACGCAATCTTAAACGGCCATCCGACAAACCGATTGCCAGGCAACCTGAGCATTACCATTCCCTTCGTTCCTGTCGAGGTGTTGCAACGCAGGCTCCCGGGTTTGGCTTTTTCTCGCGGTAGTGCATGCGCCTCGGACTCGGGAGGGCCGAGCCATGTCTTGTCTGGGCTTGGTTTGGGGCCTGAAGAGGCTCGTTGGACAATTCGGCTGGGAGTGAGCACGTTGACTCGGGAGCAAGATGTTATCCAAGCGGGTCGGCAGATCGGCAGGTGTGCCAAGGCTATTCGCGGTTGGTAGACGCAAGCGGGACAGGCTAGGCTGAGCAAGTATGAATGATTCGAGCAACACGTCAACATCTCTGCCGGGCAACGTGTCACGTGGATGCCTGACTTTTCCAGGCGGTCGCCGGGAGGAATGCACCGGGGATGCAACAGCCAAATGTCGGTCTGAGAGCTCCGAGCCCAAGCCTAGTCCAGGAGCGTGCCACCGGCCATGAGGCCGGCCCATCAACTCGAACTGGAAGCGAGCAACTGACACCGAACCGGCGCACCGTGGAGGCTTACATGGACGGCTTCCGCCAGACGGATAGGAAGTTTATCCTGTCGTACCTAACCGAGGACGTCCGCTGGCTCGTTCCGGGCGTCTTCGACGTTCGTGGCAAGGAGGCCTTCGCGGCGCACATCGTCGACGAGGGGTTCACGGGCTCGCCTGAGATCACCGTCAGCCGTTCCGTCGAGGCCGGCGATGTCGGGGTCGCCGAGGGCTCGGGTGCGTGCACCGTGTACGGATGGCACGGTGATGAACCTGGTCTTCTGCGACGTCTTCGAGCTGCGTAGCGCGAAGATCTGCGCTCTGACCAGCTATTTGATAGAGACCAAGACGGCGTAAGCAGCTGGGTTGCTTCGAGGCCATCGACGTTGAGATCTCTTGCGATTCGCTGTTGCGTATTCGTCGGGCTGGTTCTCGGAGCTCCCACCGCGCACGCCGACACGCGGCCGCCGGTCGACATTCCCGGCCTGCGCGCGGCGCAGGCGCAGGACGCTGCGATCGTTGCCATCGATGGCCAGATCCGGCGCGGGGAGTGGCGAGCCGCCCGCGACGGTGCCGCCGCGCTGCTCGAGGAGTCGAAGCGCGTCTTCCACGGCGCCCTGCAGCGCGCGCTGGTGCGCTTGGCGCTGCTGGAGGCGAAGTTGAGCGACGACGAAGAGGCGCTCGAGCACTGGCAGGCGTTGCAGGCGATGGCAGGCACGTCGCTGGCGGAGCCGTTGTATCCGTTCTTCGGAGCTGCCGCCGAGAAGCTGAAGACGCAGCCGACGCGCGCATGGGACGAAGTCCCCGCCGGCGTCGAGAGCCTCAGCGGTCTGCCCGGCCTGGTTCCTCCCCGTCGCGCGGGCGGCGACGTTGCGCATTCTGATGCGGGTTGCGCGGGTGCGCGCGGTCCGCTGTGGGCTCGCTTCCAAGCCGTCATCGATGCGCAGGGTCGCATGCGGCAGCCCACGATCTCGGGGCCTTCGGTCTGCTTCGATTTCGAAGTGCTCAGCACGATGCGCGGCTGGCGCTTCGAGGCGGCGCGACGCAATGGCGTGGCGGTGGCGGCGATGTACGCGGAGACGATCCACCCACCTGCGAAGCGGACCTGGAAGGACGTCGCGACGAGCGGCCCAGGCGTGGCTGACGCCGTTCACCTTCTCGAAGACGGCAAGCTCGCGGCCGCGGAGGCGCAGATCGAGCGGCAGTGGAACGCGGCGCTCGACGGCGGCTCGCCGTCGCGACCGCCGACGGTGACCTGGATGGCTTTGCGCGCGCTCGCGCTCGCCGCACACGACGACGCCGAGTCCGAGCGGCGTGCGAGCTGTCTCTGGGAAGCGGCGCAAGGCGAGGAGCCCGCTTTCTACGACCTCGACCTCGCGGCATTCGGCAAGGCGGGGGAGCGCCTCGCTCCGCACCGCTACGGCGAGGTGCGCTCGGCGACGCACCCTGATCCCGCCGCCGGCGAGCGGATGGAGCGGCCGCAGCTGATTCGCGAGACACGGCGCGTGCCTCGCGCGCGCCTGCCGGCAGCGTCCTACGGCGCCGACCGCGTCTTCATCGAAGGGACCGTCGACGCCGAGGGGTCGATTCGCGAGCCGATCCTCATCGACCGCTCGGCGGCCATGCACGGGCTCGACCTCGAAGCGCTCGATGCCGTTTGCGGCTGGCGCTTCCACCCGGCAACCGTGGATGGCAAACCGGTTGCGGTGCTGTACGTGCTCGGTCTCGACGTCGGCGCGGGCGGCGCTCGGCCGTCGAGCTGAGCCGCTCGAGCGTCGGCTTCGCGCCTACCGAGACTGACGGCGCTTATTCCGGGCCATCCGATATAGAGTGCGCGCACAACCCGTAGCTTCACTCTTTCGGTCGCCGGGAGGCACCTCATGCTGAGCGTCTTGTCGTCGGTGAGTCCGGAATCCGTCTGCCGTCAGCTGCGCCGCACGCTCATCATCGCGGCGATCCTGGCCGTACCGCTGCTGGGCGCCTCGCGCGCCTTCGCGCAAGTGGACGTGACGGCGACGGGCGGCACGCTCAACGCCTCCTACACCACGCTCGGCGGGGCGTTCACGGCGATCAACGCCGGCACCCACACCGGCACGATCACCATCGGCATCAGCGGCAACACCACCGAGGCGGCGCCGGCGGTGCTCAACGCCAGCGGCTCGGGGGCGGCGAGCTACACCACGATCGGCATCAGCCCGACGGGGGGCGCCGCGCGCAGCATCTCGGGCGCCATCGCTGCCGGCTCACCGCTGATCGACTTCAACGGCGCCGACAACGTCACCATCGACGGCCTCAACAGCGGCGGCAACTCGCTGACGATTGCCAACACCACGGTCTCCGCCACCTCGGGCACGGCGACGATCCGCTTCATCGGCGGCGCCACCAGCAACACGATCACCAACTCGAACATCCAGGGCTCGGGGACGATGTCGGTCGCCACCAACGGCGCCACCATCTTTTTCAGCACCGACGCGGTGACCGCCAACGGCAACGACAACAACACCATCTCGAACAACAACATCGGGCCGGCCGGCGCCAACCTGCCGACGAAGGCCATCCTGGGCAACGGCTCGACGACCACGACCGCCATCGGCAACAGCGGCATCGTCATCAACAACAACAACATCTTCGACTACTTCGGCGCCGCAGTGACCAGCTCGGGCATCGCCACCAACGGCGGCTGCAACACCTGGTCGATCACCAACAACCGCTTCTACCAGACGGGGACGCGGACCTGGACGACGGGCTCGCTCCACGTGGGTATCGACATCCGGCCCGCCACGGCCACCTCGGGCGCACAGGGCTTCACCATCACCGGCAACACCGTCGGCTTCGCCTCCAACACCCAGACCGGCACCTACACGCTGACGGGGGCCGGCACCGGCGCCAAGTTCATCGGCATCCTGTTCAACGGCATCGTGGCCGGCACCACCACGACGGTGAGCAACAACACCGTGGCGGCGGTCAGCATGACGGGTGTCACCGGCTTCGGGACGACGACCGCCAGCCCGTTCACGGGGATCTTGTTCCAGGAAGGCAACGGCATCACCAACGGCAACACCATCGGCAGCCAGTCCGCTACGGGCTCGCTGACCTTCTCGACGACCACCACCTCGGCCACCGACGTCTACGGTATTCACAACTTCAGCTCGAATGCCTGGACGTCGAACAACAACAACATCGGCGGTATCTCGGTCACCAACCTCGGAGCGTCCGGTACCTTCCTGCTCATGGGCATGCGGGCGTTCACCGGCACGACGGTGACCTGGACGGCGACGGGCAACAACGTCGGCGGTACCGTGGCGAGCTCGATCCAGCTCAACGCGACCGGGACGGCGTCGCAGGTCGAGGGCATGTTCAGCAGCAACGCGCCGACGGTGCTGACCTCGAACGTCATCCGCAACATGACGACCAACATCGGCACCGGCACGACGACGACGGCGTCGATGATCGGCATCGGCCTCACCTCGACGACGCCGAATCACACCCTGTCGCAGAACAGCATCTTCAACCTCAGCAACAGCAACGCCGCGGCGGCCTCGGTGGTCACCGGCATCCAGTTCACCGGCGCCACCGCCAACGTCGTGCAGCGCAACCTGATCCACAGCCTGACCGTGGCGACCAACAGCGCCACGGCCGAGGTCAACGGCATCCGCGTTGGCGGCGGCACGACTGTCTATCGCAACAACATGATCGCGCTCGGCGCCGGCATCGGCAACGCCATCGGTGCCGCTGCCACCAACGCCGGCACCACCGGCATCAACGGCATCAACGAAGCGCTGGGCACCAACAGCTTCTTCCACAACAGCGTCTACATCGGCGGCGCACCCACGGCGGGCACTGGCGCGTCGTACGCCTTCAACGGCACGCAGACGGCGGTCACTCGCAGCTTCCGCGACAACGTCTTCCAGAACGCCCGCAGCAATGCCGGCGCGACGGGGAAGAACTACGCGATCAAGATCAACGGCACGGCGGCGAACCCGGCCGGCCTGACGATCAACAACAACGTCTACTTCGCCAACGGCAGCGGCGGCACGTTCGGGTTCTTCAACTCCCTCGACGTCGCCAACCTCGCCGCGTGGAAGACAGCGGTGGGCCAGGATGCGGCCAGCATCGAGGGCAACCCGCAGTACAACGACCCCACCAACGCCACGCCTGATCTCCACATCCACCCCACCAATCCGACCGTCATCGAGGGCAACGGCTTCGACGTCGGGGTCGTCGACGACTTCGACGGCCAGACGCGCAGCGGCCTCACCCCGGTCGACATCGGCGCCGACGCCGGCAACTTCAACGGCGTCGACCTGGTGGCGCCGGTCATCAGCTACACGCCGCTGGCCAACACCAACAGCACCGCCAACCGGGTGCTGACGTCGACCATCACGGACAACAGCGGCGTGCCCACCGCCGGCATCGGGCTGCCGGTGATCTATTACCGCAAGGGGGTCGTCGGCGCCTTCACGGCGGCGCAGGCCACCTTCGGCGGCGGCTCGACCTACAACTTCACCATCGACTACGCGCCGTTGGGCGGTGTCGTCACCGGTGACACCATCCAGTACTACGTCGCCGCCCAGGACGGCGCGGCGACGCCCAACGTCACCACCAACCCGGTGGCGGGCGCCGCGGGCTTCACCGCCAACCCACCGGCGGCGTCGACGCCTCCCACCACGCCGGCCAGCTACCAGATCGTGCCGCCGATCTCCGGCATCAAGACCGTCTGCGCGTCGGGCTGCGACTTCACGACGCTGACCGGAGCCACCGGCATCTTCAACGCCATCAACACCAGTGTCGTCACCGGCAACATCGACATCCAGATCGCCGGCGACCTGGTGGTGGGTGAGGACGGCACCAACGGCCTCAATGCGCTGGCCGAGAACCCCGCGGGCAGCAACTTCACCGTCAGGATCTACCCGACCGGCGTGGCGCGCGCCATCACCGGCGCCTTCAACGGCGCGCTGGTCCGCATGAACGGCAGCAGCCGCGTCACCATCGACGGCTCGATCGGCGGCGTCGGCACCGACCGCAGCCTGACGATCACCAACACCAGCGTCACCACGCCGAGCGTCGTTTTGTTCGGCTCGGTCGGCGCCAACTCGATCACCAACGACACGCTCAAGAACTGCATCGTGATCAACGGCGTCACCACCAGCTCGGCGGTGGTCATCTCCGATGCCACTACGCTGGGCAGCGCCGGCGTGTTCTCCAACATCACGATCCAGAACAACGACGTGCAGAAGGCGTTCGTCGGCGTCTTCGCCACCGGCGGCACGACGCCGCAGGGCGGCTCGAACCTCGTCTACACGCAGAACAAGGTCGACACCAGCGGCGCCAACGCCATCCGTAACGTCGCCCTCTACATGCAGGGCGTCAACGGCGCCACGGTGAGCCAGAACACCGTCGGCAACTTCAGCGCCGCCGAGGGCGAGAACGACACCGGAATCTGGCTGGCTACCGGCACCGCCAACGCCACGGTGTCGGGCAACACGGTGAGCAACCTCGGCATGACGCTCACCACCGCCTTCGCGCCGTTCGGCATCCGCGAGTCTTCGGGTCTTGCGCCGTCGAACAACAGCTTCGACAACAACACCGTCACCAACCTGACGACTACGGGCAGCACCGCTGTGCGCGGTATGTCGGTGCAAGGCGGCGGCGTGACCCTGCAGCGGAACAAGATCTCGGGGATCATCAACAACAACACCGGCACCTTCGGCGCCTTCGGCATCGACATCGTCAGCGGCAACGACGCCGTGATCAAGAACAACTTCGTCAGTGACGTCAACCACAACATGACGGGTGGCGCCGCGTTCACTCCCGACTTCGGGGTCATCGGCATCCGCCTCGGTGCCGGTACCGGGCACAAGGTCTACTTCAACTCGGTGAACCTCTTCGGCCCGCACACCGGGACGGCGACGACGAGCCTGCTCTCGGCCGCGCTCTCCATCAGCACCACGACCCAGACCGGCATCGACGTGCGCGACAACATCTTCGCCAACAACATCACCGGCGGTACCACCTCGGTCGCGCACGTGTCCGTCTACCTGCCCTCCGGCGGCACGGCGGCGATGAACCTGACCTGGAACAACAACGCCTACTACTTCGGCACCGACGCGGCGCGGCAGGGCGTCGGCCAGGCGGGAACGACGGCCGGCACCAATTTCTTCACCACGCTGGCGGCGCTTCAGGCCTACACCAGCACCCTCGGCAACGCGACGAACGACAACGCGTCGTTCGCCTCGACCGCCGCCGTCCCGTTCACCAGCAACACCGACCTGCACCTGACCGCCTCCACGCCCGCCGCGGTGGCCTCGGGCGGCGTACCGGTCGGCGGCATTACCACCGACATCGACAACGACACCCGCTCGGCGACGGCGCCGAGCATGGGCGCCGACGAGCTGCAGGCCGATCTCTCGATCACCAAGAACGACGGCAGCGGCACCTACACGGCCGGCGCCAGCACGACCTACACGATCACCGCCTCGAACGCCGGGCCGGGCGGCACCACCGGCACGGTTTCCGACGCCTTCCCCGGCGTGCTCACCTGCAACTGGACCTGCACGGGCACCGGCACGTGCACCGGCGCCGGCTCCGGACCCATCGTCAACGACCCGGTGACGCTGCCCGCGAGCACGTCGGTCACCTACACCGCGATCTGCTCGATCTCGCCCGCGGCCACCGGCAACCTGGTCAACACCGCGAGCGTCACCGGGGTGGCGGGCGATCCCAACACGGGCAACAACAGCGCCACCGACACCGATACGCCGGCGCCGGCTGCCAACGTCTCGATCAGCAAGAGCGACGGCGTCGGCACCTATACAGCGGGCGGCAGCACGACCTACACCATCACCGCCTCCAACGGCGGGCCTTCGAACACCAGCGGCACGGTGTCCGACAATTTCCCCGGCGTGCTCACCTGCAACTGGACCTGCGTCGGCGGCGGCGCCGGCGGCACCTGCACCGGCGCGGGCTCCGGGCCCATCGTCAACGACCCGGTGACCATCAACGCCAGCGGCTCGGTCACCTACACCGCGATCTGCTCGATCTCGCCTGCAGCCGTGGGCAATCTCGTCAACACGGCCTCGGTGGCCGCGCTCAACGACTCCAGCGCCGGCAACGACAGCGCCACCGACACCGACACGCCGGCGCCGGCGGCCAACGTGTCGATCAGCAAGAGCGACGGCGTCGGCACCTATACCGCGGGCGGCAGCACGACCTACACCATCACCGCCTCCAACGGCGGGCCTTCGAACACCAGCGGCACGGTGTCCGACAACTTCCCCGGCGTGCTGACCTGCAACTGGACCTGCATCGGCGGCGGCGCCGGCGGCACCTGCACCGGTGCGGGCTCCGGGCCCATCGTCAACGACCCGGTGACCATCAACGCCGGCGGCTCGGTCACCTACACCGCGATCTGCGGGATCTCGCCCGCGGCCACGGGGAACCTCGTCAACACGGCCTCGGTGGCCGCGCTCGACGACTCCAGCGCCGGCAACGACAGCGCCACCGATACCGACACGCCGGCGCCGGCGGCCAACGTCTCGATCACCAAGAGCGACGGCGTGACGACCTACACCCCGGGCGGCAGCGTCACGTACACCATCACCGCCTCCAACAGCGGGCCGTCGAACACCAGCGGCACGGTGTCGGACGCCTTCCCCGGCGTGCTCACCTGCAACTGGACCTGCGTCGGCGGCGGCAGCGGCGGCACCTGCACCGGGGCGGGCTCCGGGCCCATCGTCAACGACCCGGTGACCCTCAACGCCAACGGCTCGGTGACTTACACCGCCGCCTGCGCGATCTCCTCGGCCGCCACCGGCAACCTCGTCAACACCGCGACCGAGACCGCGGTCGGCGACTCCAGCGCCGGCAACGACAGCGCCACCGACACCGATACGCCGGTGGCCCAGTCCGACATCGCCATCACCAAGACCGTCAACAACTCGTCGCCGGGCATCTCGACCAACGTCATCTTCACCATCACCGCCACCAACAACGGCCCGTCGGACGCCACCGGCGTCAAGGTGAACGACCTGCTGCCGGTCGGCCTGGCTTACGTGTCCGACTTGCCCACCGCCGGCAGCTACAACAGCGCCACCGGCGTGTGGACGATCGGCGCATTGGCCAACGGCGCCAGCGCCACGTTGACCTTGACGGCGACGGTCAACCGCCTCGAGTCGCAGGTCAACCAGGCCTCCACCAGCGGCCAGGCGCAGGGCGATGGCAAGGGCAGCAACAACACGGCGGCGGTGCGGCTCAACGGCGCCCCGGCCATCGACGTCCAGGTGACCGAGTCGGTCAACAACAGCGCGCCGGCCGTCAGCCAGAACGTCATCTTCCTGATCACGGCGAAGAACGCCGGACCGGCTACCGCCAACGGCGTCGTCCTCACCAGCAGCCTGCCCTCGGGGGTCACTTACGTGAGCGACGTGCCGTCGCAGGGCGGCTACACGTCGGGCACCGGCACCTGGAACGTCGGCACGCTGGCGGCCGGGGCCTCGGCGACCCTCTCGCTCACCATGACCAACACGGTGCTGACGCCGGTGACGCAGACCTTCACCAGGACGGCGTCGACCGAGCAGGACCTCGTCAGCGGCAACGACGCGGCCAGCGTCACCTTGAACCCGGCCGGCGCCGAGGCCGACCTGGCGCTGACCAAGATCGTCACCCAGGAGCCCGTGGGATCGGGTCTCAACTTCAACTACGAGGTCGTGGTCACCAACCTCGGCTCCGGCGGCGCCACCGGCGTCACCATGATCGACAGCTTGCCGGCCGGCGTCAGCCTCGTCGCCGCGGTGGCGAGCCAGGGGAGCTGCTCGGGATCGACCACCGTGACCTGCACCCTCGGCGTGATGGCCGCCGGCACCAGCGCCGTCGTCGACCTGACGGTCACCAAGACGGTGGGCGGCTCGGTGTCGAACTCGGCCACGGTGTCGGGCAACGAGACCGACCCCAACGCCAACAACAACAGCAACACCACGCAGACGACGCCGGTCGAGCTGATCGACTTCGGCGTCGAGTAGGCCCGCGTAGGCCAGACATCGAGCGAGACCAGGCGCGCCGCCGCTCAGCGGCGCGCCGCTCATCGCAGAACAGGATTCACACGGCGGCGGTCATCGCCGTGCGGGGTGGCGGGCGCTGGTGCGAGATGCCGGCGCGGCTACTCGGTGTCCGGCATCCACACCCGCACGCGGTGCCAGGCGTTGTTCATCAGGCCGAGGAAGTTCCACAGGTGCGCCGGGTCCTCGGGCTGCGTCATCGCCGCCGAGTCCCAGGCGCGGCAGACGAGCTCGTGCGGGCCGGGCGGCAGCTCGAGGGTCGCTTCCCACAACCGCCAGACGCCGGGAGCGGCCTCGCCCGCCAGCGTCGCGATCGTCCAACTGCTGCCGTTGTCGGCGGAGACCTCGACGCGCTCGACGGTCCGCTGGCCGCCGGCGAGCGCGTAGCCGCGCACGCGCACCGGCCCATTCGCCAGCTCGGCGCCGTCGAGCGGGTCGCAGATCGCCGAAGTGAGCGACAGCTCGCCCAGCGACAAGCCCTGCGACCAGTCGACGCTCGTCGCATCGACGTGCGTCGGGAAGAGCTTGTTGCCACGCTGCTGCTGGTGGAGGTTGTCGGACGGCTCGCGGCGCACCTCGATGCGCGTCAGCCACTTGACGCTGCGCGCGCCGATCCACCCCGGCACCACGGCGCGTAGCGGAAAGCCGTGCTCGGGCAGCAGCGGCTCGCCGTTCATGTCCCAGGCAAGCACCACGTCGCCCGCCATCGCCCTGGCGAAGGGAATCGAGCAGCCGAAGCGCTCGCCGTCCTGCGCGTCCTGGTCGAGCGCGGTGAACGCCACGTGTGCGGCGCCGTCGAGCGGCCCGGCGCCCTGCAGCAGCGCCGCCAGCGAGAGGCCGCGCCACACGGCGGTGCCGATGGCGCTCGCGCCCCACGGCGTCTGCCCCTCGAGCGCCCGCACGCGGCTCAGCTCGTCGCGGCGGTTGGCGGCCGACTGCAGCGTCGCGGTCACCTCGACCTCGGCGAAGTTCGCCTTCAAATCGGCGAGCCGCAGCCGCAGCGGCCGCTCGACCATGCCGGTGACCTCGAGGCGGAAGGTCTCTTCGCCGCTCGCGAGGATCGTGGAGTGGGTGCAGACGTAGAACAGCTCCCGCGGCGTGATCGGAGCTTCGATCAGTCGCCCGAGGGGCGATTGCGCCTTGAACGGCTCGGTCGACAGAACCTCGAGCGCGGGGTCCTTGGCCACGGGGCACCTCCATTGGGAGCAGCGTGTTCGAGCTTACATGGCTGCTCGGTTTTGCGGCTGCGCTAGCGTCGACCGATGAGTAGCCAGTGGAAAAACCGAGACCGGTCCGTCCGTCTCAGATGGCACTGAACTTACTCAGGAGATGGACATGAGCGAGCAGAACTCCTTCGAAGAGATCGACCGACACATCAACGCTGTCAAGCTGGAGGACTTTCAGCCTGGTGGGCGTCACCACTTCACGGCTGCGGCGGCGACCGCAGCTCCTGGTGATGTTCTCAAGAAGATCTGCGCGATCTACCGAGTCATCCGACCGATCCTCATTGCCATCGAGAACTTCCCGCTTCTCCCGAAAAAGTGGCGTGACGCACTCAAGGTGTTCACGGACTTGTTGGACACGCTCTGCCCGTCGAGCTGAGCCAACGAACCATCTCCCGCTGATCGGAGCTCGCGGCCCAACCTCAGTGCCGACACGCGGGTTCCGATCGCGGGACTTCGGCCGTCTAGCCTCCGCAACGCACAAACACACGGCATTCGCCGCTATGTCGTCGGTGAGTCCATTCGGGTCAAGACCGGACGAACATCGGCGTGTGGCTGCCCGCTTCTAGTTCTCGGCCTCGTAGCTCAGCAGCACGTTGCCGTTCTTGAACGCCCGCGTCTTGAGGAGCTTGAGGTTCGGCGCCTGCTCGACGCCTTCGAAGAGCGAGCGGCCCTTACCGAGCACCACGGGGTTGACGATGACCTGGTAGTCGTCGATGAGGCCCTCGGCGGCGAGCTGCGCCACGATGCTGCCGCTGCCGAGGATGGTGATGTCGTTGTCGGCGGCTTGCTTGAGCTTGCGCACCTCTTCCGCCAAGTCGCCGTTGATGACCTCGGTGTTGCTCCAGCCCGGGTCGTCGAGGGTGCGCGAGACGACGACTTTCTGCATGCGGTTCATGCCCGCGGCCACCTCGGGGGCCTCCTTCTTGGCCTGCGGCGTGGGCCAGTAGGCCTTCATCATCTCGAAGGTCTTGCGGCCGAGCAGGAGGGTGCCGCCGCGGCTGGCGTTGCCGGCGATGAAATCGTTCCAGTCCTCGTCGTCGCCGCCGCGGGCGTGGGCCCAGCTCAAGTCGCCGTCCTCGCCGGTGAAGTAGCCGTCGAGGGTGACGTTCTCGAAAACGTGCAGATTTCCCATGCTGGTTCCTCCTCTTGCACCGGCGCCGGGCACTGGTTATGCTGTTGCGCCATGGCCGGCGCCCTCGCCACGACGATTCGCTGCGAATCCGCCGCCAGGCGGCTTGCGGTGGCCCTTGCCTTCGCGCTTGCGGCCTTGCTCGCCCCCACGACCGCACACGCTCAGATCGCAGGCTGGAGCCTGCGTCTGGGCGGCATCGGCAGCAACTACGAGAAGCACGGCGGCATCAGCTACGGCTTCCAAGCCAGTCACCTCGACTGGGGCAGCGGCGTCGGGCCGCAGGGCGCGGTCGAGCTGCACCTCGATCGCCGGTTGGGCATCGAGCTGTCCGCGGCGCAGCTCGACCTCGACGCCCACTACCGCGTCACGCAGCAGTACGCCATCTCGCTGCACCCGTTGATCCTCGGCGAGCAGGTGGTGCACGAGGCGGACGGCAAGTACACGCTGAAGCCGCTGGCGGCCGCGCTGTTGTTCCATCTGTTCCCCGACCGCAAGGTGGACGTCTACTTCGGGCCGCAGGCGGCCCGCGTCTCGTTCGCCAACGACGTCGGGGCCTGGCCGCGCAAGCCGGAGAAGGGCTACGGCGGCAAGCTGGGGGTGGAGCTGCGCTTCGGCGACGGGCCGTGGGCCGCGGATGTCGAGATCGGCCGCCTCGAGATCCAGCACGTGAGCACGGACCACGACCTCTACGGCAACCTCGGCCTGTCGACGGCGTCGGTCCTGCTCGTCTTTCGCAGCCGCTGAGCTCGCGCGCCGCCGAGCACGCGTTGGCTGCTGGCATGATCGCCGGCATGTCGAAGCCCACGGCGTCAAAACCCACTTTCTTCGCCACGCCCGCAGCCTTCCGCCGCTGGCTCGAGAAGCATCACGAGTCGGAGCGCGAGCTGCTGGTCGGCTTCTACAAGACCGGCTCCGGCAAGCCCAGCATCACCTGGCCGCAGTCGGTCGACGAGGCGCTCTCGTTCGGTTGGATCGACGGTGTCCGCCGCCGCATCGACGACGAGAGCTACTCGATCCGCTTCACGCCGCGCAAGGCGACGAGCAACTGGAGCGCCATCAACGTCAAGCGCATGGGCGAGCTCGTCGCCGAGGGCCGTGTCCGCCCCGCCGGCCTCGCCGCCTTCGAGCGCCGCTCGCCGAAGAAGACCGCGATCTACTCCTACGAGCAGCGTCACGGCGCCGTCTTCGATCCGGCCTTCGAGAAGGAGCTGCGGCGCAACGAGCAGGCGTGGAAGTACCTGCAGGAGGAGGCGCCGTGGTACCGCCGCGTCACCACGCACTGGGTGATGAGCGCCAAGCGCGAGGAGACGCGCCGGAAGCGTCTCGCCGAGCTCATCGAGGCGTCGGCTGCCGGCCGCCGCATCAAGCAGATCATCGCCTCGGCGCCGAAATGATCTGCGCGCGCCTGCCGCCGGCGACACGTCACTTACTGTCGCTTGACACTCTGCTCGACCGGCCGTAGGTTGCCGCCCATCACCTCAGGTTTTCGTTTGCGCTGAGATCGTTCTCGGAGGAGGGGGCGCCTCGACTTGCCTCTGCGTGAAGGGGGGTCCGATGAGAGGTCGCACCGTCGCCGCCGCGTCGCTTCTTTGCCTCTTCCTGGCCGCCGCCGTGCTCGGCACCGCCGACCGGCCGGCCGTGATCGAAGGCCGCACCGGCCTGCTGTGGGTCGCCGATCCGCAGTTCGCCGTCAGCAACGGTTTCGCGCCCGACGTCGTCATGCCGCGCGCCCAGGCGCTGCGCATGGTGGCGGCGATGAACCGCGGCGCGCTGCCCAACTTCGGCCGCCGCGACTGGCGCCTGCCGACGCAGCGCGAGCTCAAGGCGTGGCTGCGCAGCCAGGGCCTGCCGACGCGCATCGCGCCCACGCCGGGCGTCGACGTGGTGCGCAGCTGGCCGGTGGTCGGCGCGGCGACGCTGCCCGGCGTCGCGGCGACGGCGATCCTCGCCACCAACAGCGTGCAGCTCAACCGCAGCGCGGCCGTCACCGGCGACATGGTCGTCAACGACTCTTCGGCGGGCCCCTATCTCGACGCCGCGGCGCAGCTCAAGCTCGACCGCGACTCGCACGTCACCGGCGACCTGAAGAGCAACTCCATCGGCCTCGACCAGAATTCGCTGCTGACCGGCAACGCCAGCTACAACACCCTCTCCAACGGCGGCACCATCACCGGTACATCGTCGAGCCCGCTGGCGCTGCCAGTCTTCGCGCTGCTGCCGGTCTTCCACACCGCGGCGCCGCGCTCGGGCGCGAGCGACGTCAGCGTCGGCGCCGGCCAGACGGTGACGCTCACGGCCGGCGACTACGGCCACGTCAGCGTCGCCGCCACCGGCAAGCTGGTGCTCTCGGGCGGCATCTACAACGTGAGCGACGTGACGACGGCCAGCGTCACCGGCTGCAACTACCCCTGCGCCTCGATCGAGGCGACGGCGGGTAGCGACGTGCGGATGGCCGGACGGCTCACCGTCGCCACCTCGTCGTTCGTCGGCCCGCAGAGCGGTTCGGCCGTCGACGCTGCGCAGATCGTCTTCTACGTCGGCGGCATCAACGGCGCGACCGGCGTGCTCGGCGCCACGCCGTCCGCCGCCTCCGTGGGCCGCTTCACGCACCTGCAAGCCAATGTCTACGCCCCCAACGGCAGCGTGCTCGTCGAGCGCGACGTGGTGGCGCGCGGCGCCCTCGTCGGCCGCGACGTGCGGCTCGGCCAGAGCACGACGCTGGAGGTGGCCAGCTACTTCTCCAACCACCCGCCGGTCGCCATCCCGACCTACGCGCTCACCAACGGCACGGCCACGATCACCATCACCCTGCACGGCTCCGACCCCGACCTCGACGACCTCACCTTCTCGATCGTCAGCGGCAGCGGACCGACGCACGGCACACTGGGGCCGGTGGTGGAGCTGCCGCCGCCAGTGCCGCCGGGCGATCCCGGACGGCCGCAGGGCGACCCGCCGCGCACCGAGGCGACGGTGACCTACACCGCGTCTACATCGGGCAACGTCGAGGACAGCTTCGTCTTCCGCGTCACCGACCCGTCGGGGGCGAGCGGCACCGCCGTCGTCACCCTCAACCCGCCGGGGGCCGAGAACCCGCCGCCGTCCGACCCGACGACGGTCGTCGCCAACGACACCCACGACACCACGACAACGGACCGTGCGGTGACGCTCACCCTGACCGCCGGCGCGCCGGCGAGCACCAGCCTCACCTTCTCGATTCTGCCCGCCACCGGGCCGGCGAACGGCACGCTCGGCACGCTGGTGCAGGGCAGCGAGTCGCCGCAGCGCAGCGCCAGCGTCGTCTACACGCCGGCGAGCGGCTTCACCGGCGTCGACAGCTTCCAGTTCGAAGCCTGCGGCGTCATCGCCAGCGTCAACACCTGCGACAGCGGCACCGCCACCGTGCAGGTCGACGACCCGGTCGTCGAGCCGAGCGACGACATCGCGCCCGACCAGAGCGTCTCGACGCCGGCCGACACCCAGGTCACCATCGGTCTCGGCAGCGTCGGCGGCGGCACCGGGACGCAGTTCGCGGCCAGCAGCGCGGGCAGCCGCCGCATCACCGGCAAGGCCGCGTTCCTCGATCCGGCGGAGGTCGCGGGCAACGTCGCCGACGCCGACACCAACGGCTTCGGCGACAACCACAACGACAACCTCGCCGCCGGCGCGCCGGTGTTCATCTACGCGGCCGTCGGCAGCACGGGCGGCAACGGCAGCAACGGCACCGTGCGCATCGAGATCGAATGGGACATCAGCCAGATCGGCCCCATCGGCCCGAGCGGCACCGCGCAGCTGACGCTGACCACCAACCGCGGCGCCACCGACTCGCTCAATACTTACTTCTTCGCCGGCGGCGGCGGCAACGGCACGCTCGAGAACAGCGACTTCGAGGCCAGCCTCGAGCCGCTTCCGGGTGTGGTGATGCCGGTCACCGGCTCGCAAGGGGCCGACGGCACCTTCAGTTTCGACGTCAAGGACGCCCTCAACGCCGCCATCGCCAACGGCTCCACCTTCTTCACCGTGCAGGCGCGCGTCGACGAGAACCTCACCAGCGGCCGCGGCCTCGGCATCTACTCGACGGCGGACAACCCGCTCAACGTCGGCAAGGGGCCGGCGCTGGACCTCGAATCGCCGCCGCTCACGCCGCCGCCGACCTACACGGTGCAAAGCCTGGCGAGTCACGGCATCCTCAAGGACTCGGCGAACAACCTGATCACCGCCGTGCCGTACGAGCTGCCCGACAACGTGGTGAGGTACACGCCGAACGCCAGCTACATCGGCAACGACACCTTCAGCTACAAGGCCGAGCTGTTCACCACGGTGGACACCGGCGTCGTGTCGCTCTTCATCAACGCGCTCGATTGCGCGACGTCGCCCGCGGGATGCTACGACGGCAGATGAGGATCGCGGCGCCGCGATGAAGCGGCTGCGCCGCCGGAGCTGAGGGCCCAGCGGCGTCGTCCCGCGAGACCAGCTGGCTCGAGGATCCCGCTCGGCCGTCCGAGCGGATCCTTCCGCAAGCTCGGCGCGACGGCGCCGAACAGCCGGACTCTGTCCATTCGTTGGGACGGCAAGCGGCGCGCAGTTTGCACCTATCGCGGAAAATGTTGCGAACCAATACCGCGCCGCTTGCTCTGACGCTGGTGCTGCTGGCGATTCCCGGGGCGGCCCCGGCGGCCAAGCCGCCGGCGGGCGCTCCAGCGCAAGGCCAATCGCCGGCTCCGCCTGCACCGACCACCCCGGCCCCTGCCGCCCCGGCGGAGCCGGCCACGACCATGCCGGTGAAGCCAACGGACGCCGACGTGCAGGTGGCCCTCGAACGGTCCTCCTTCTCGCCGGGAGAGATCGACGGTCGCGGCGGAGCGAACACGCGTAAGGCGTTGCAAGCATTCCAGCGCTCGCGGTCGCTGCCGGTGACCGCCAGGCTGAGCGCCGAGACCTGGAAGAGCCTGTGGACGGCGTCCGCCGGTCCGACCTTGGCGAGCTACACGATCACCGTGGACGACGCTGCCGGGCCGTACCTGGCGAAGATTCCAAAGGACACGGAGGAACAGGCGAAGCTCGAGCGGCTCGGTTACACCTCGGTCCTGGAAATGCTCGGCGAGCGGTTCCATGCCGCTCCCGAGTACCTGCGCCGCCTCAATCCGCGCGCCAGGTTCGCGGCGGGCGAGGAGATCAAGACGCCGAACACACGCCTCCCGGTGCTTGCCGAGGCCGCGAGCGGCGAGGTCCGGGTGGTGGTGTCGAGGAAGGCTGGCACCCTCACCGTCGAGCGCGGCGGCAAGGTGTTGTTCTTCGCGCCGGTCACCTCCGGCAGCGCGCACGACCCGTTGCCGATCGGCGATTGGAAGGTCAAGGGCGTGGCTCGCGACCCGGTGTTCCGCTACAACCCCGACCTGTTCTGGGACTCCGACGCCAGCGCTGTCAAGGCAACGATCCCAGCGGGGCCGAACAACCCGGTCGGCGTCGTCTGGATCGACCTCGACAAGCCACACTACGGACTCCATGGCACGCCCGAGCCGCGAACGATCGGCCGCACCGCCTCGCACGGCTGCGTTCGCCTGACCAACTGGGATGCGATGACGGTGGCGGGCCTGGTGAAGCCGGGGACTCCCGTCCTCCTGCGGCCCTAAGCCCCGGCGGCGATACCATCGGGGCGGATGACGATCCGCCCCGAACAGCAGCGCGCGCTCGATTACGCCCGGCGGCGCGGCACCGAGGCGCCGCTCGACGCCATCCGCGAGCGCGTCGCCGCGACCTTCACGACGCTCGACGCGCTCGTCGAGATGATTCCAATGGAGCTCGCGCGCCAGCACCGCGGCACCTCGACATGGTCGATCCAGGAAGTCGTCGACCACCTCGTCGAGAGCGACCGCCCGGCGATCGAGCAGCTCGCCCAGCTCCTCGCCGGCCACGATGTAGCCGAACCGATCGCGGCCAGCCTGCAGTCGGTGACGCCGCTGGCGAAAGACTGGACCTCGCTGCGCGCCGAGCTGCGCGGCATCCACCGCGACCTCCTCGCCCTGCTCGCCGCCGCGAGCGGCGACGAGCCCACGACCGTAGCGGCCCCGGTGCAGATGGTGGTCAAGTGCGCCCGTCCCGACGGCAGCCTGGAGCCGGTGAGCTGGCTCGAGCACTTCGACTGGAAGGCCTTCGCCATCCTCCTCCACGCGCACAACCGCGAGCACATCGCGCAGATCCAGCGCATCCTCGCCGCGCCCGCCGCGGCCGCGCCCAGGCCGTCGGGCCAGCCGGCGCTTTGATAGAGTCCGCGCCCTCGCCCCACCGGCGGCGGTCTTTCGCGCCGCCGGCAAATCCCGAGGAGGCACAGCGGTGAAGATCCACGAGTTCCAGGCCAAGGAGATCCTGCGCCGATACGGCGTGGCGACGCCCCGCGGCCGGGTGAGCGCCGACGCCGCGGAGGTGGCGGCGATCTGCGGCGAGCTGGGCGGGCGCTGCGTCGTCAAGGCGCAGATCCACGCCGGCGGCCGCGGCAAGGGCGGCGGCGTCAAGCTCGCCTCGTCGCCCGCGGACGCGCAGCAGAAGGCCGCACAGATCCTCGGCATGCAGCTGGTCACGCCGCAGACCGGGCCCGAGGGGCAGAAGGTACAGAAGGTGCTCGTCGAGGAGGCGGTGTCGATCGCCCAGGAGCTCTACCTCGGCGTGCTGCTCGATCGCCAGCTCGGCAAGCCGCTGCTCATGGCTTCGGCCGCGGGCGGCATGGACATCGAGGAGGTGGCGGCGCACCAGCCGGAGGCGATCATCCGCGAGCCGTTCGATCCGCACCTGGGGCTGCTGCCATTCCAGGGCCGGCGCGTGGCGAAACGGCTCGGCCTCACCGGCAAGACGGCCAATCAAGCGGTGAAGCTCTTCGAGGCGCTCACGCGCGCCTTCCTCGACACCGACGCCACGCTCGCCGAGATCAACCCGCTGCTCGTCACCGGCGAGGGCGACGTGATGGCGCTCGACGCCAAGATGTCGTTCGACGACAACGCGATGTTCCGCCACCAGGACATCGCGGCGATGCGCGACCTCGCGGAGGAGAACCCGCTCGAGGTCGAGGCGTCGAAGTTCAACCTCAACTACATCAAGCTCGACGGCAACATCGCCTGCATGGTCAACGGCGCCGGCCTGGCGATGGCGACGATGGACATCATCAAGCTCTACGGCGGCGAGCCGGCGAACTTCCTCGACGTCGGCGGCGGCGCCTCGCAGCAGGCGGTGCAGAACGCCTTCCAGATCCTCGTCTCCGACCCCGCGGTGATGGCGGTGATGATCAACATCTTCGGCGGCATCGCGCGCACCGACCGCATCGCGCGCGGCGTCGTCGCCGCCATCGAGCACCTCGGCAACGTGATGCTGCCGGTGGTGGTGCGGCTCGAGGGCACCAACGTCGAGGAGGGCCGCCGCATCCTGCGCGAGGCGCCCTTCCCCTTCATCGTCGCCGAGCAGATGGCCGATGCGGCGCAGAAGGTCGTCGCCGCCGCCAAGGGGAGCCACTGACATGGCGATCTGGCTCGACGAGAACACGCGCCTCATCGTCCAGGGCATCACCGGCAAGGAGGGCACCTTCCACGCCCTCGGCTGCCGCGACTACGGCACGCAGGTGGTGGCCGGGGTGACGCCCGGCAAGGGCGGCCAGACGGTGGAAGGCATCCCCGTCTACGACTCGGTGGAGGAGGCGCGGCAGGCGACGCACGCCAACGCGACGATGATCTTCGTGCCGCCGCCGTTCGCGGCCGACGCCATCATGGAGGCGGCCGACGCTGGCATCGAGCTCATCGTCTGCATCACCGAAGGGATTCCGGTGCGCGACATGCTGCGTGTCAAGGAGTTTCTCCACCAGATGGCGCACAAGCACGGCAAGGGAAAAGTGCGCCTGATCGGGCCGAACTGCCCCGGCATCATCACGCCCGGCAAGGCGAAGATCGGCATCATGCCCGGGCACATCCACAAGGCGGGCAGCGTCGGCGTCGTCTCGCGCTCGGGCACGCTCACCTACGAGGCGGTGTGGCAGCTCACCAACCTCGGCCTCGGCCAGTCGACCTGCGTCGGCATCGGCGGCGATCCGTTGAACGGCACCAACTTCATCGACGTGCTGGCGGCCTACAAGAACGATCCCGCGACCGAAGCGGTGATCATGATCGGCGAGATCGGCGGCAGTGCCGAGGAAGAGGCCGCCGCCTGGGTGAAGGCCAACTTCGACCGCCTGGTCGTCGGCTTCATCGCCGGCCGCACCGCGCCGCCGGGTCGCCGCATGGGGCACGCCGGCGCCATCGTCGCCGGCGGCAAGGGCACCGCGGCCGAGAAGATGGAAGCGATGCGCGCCGCCGGCATCCACGTCGTCGAATCGCCGGCCGAGCTCGGCATCACCGCGGCGCGGGCGTTGGGCAAGTAGCCGGCAGGCGTCAGATCCGAGCGATGCTCAACACCTCGCAGCTGCACGTCCCCTTCACGCGGCCGCCCGGCGGCGGCTGGCTGGCGTTGCTCGGCGGCGGCGAGTTCAGCTTCGGCGAGACGCTGGACGCCGACCACGCCTGGATCGAGAAGACGCCGCCGGGAACGATCGGCTTCCTGCCCGCGGCGAGCGGGTCGACCGACTACCCGCAGCTCTTCGCCACCTACCTGCGCGAGAGCTTCGCCCGCGAGCTCGAGACGCTGCCCGTCTTCCGCGGCCGCGACGGCCGGCGTGAGAAGAACGCCGAGCGCGTCGGCGAGGTGGCGGGCGTCTACATCGGCGGCGGCGTTCCCGATCACCTCATCGAGGCGATCGGCAGCACGACGGTGGCGACGGCGCTCGAGCAGCGGCTGTCGAGCGGCGGCACCGTGGTGGCGATCGCCGCCGCCGCGCAGTGCATGGGCGTCATCGCGCGCAGCGTCTTCGGCGGCAACGCGGTGACCGCCCTCGGCTGGCTCGACGGCGGCGTGGTGGAGCCCAACTTCGACCCCGAGCACGACCGCCGCCTGCGCCAGATGATGCGCCAGCCCGGCGTGCGCTGGGGCGTCGGCATCCCCGCCGGCGCCGCGCTCCTGCTCGGACCCGACGGCGCCATGGAAGTGGTGGATCAAGTCCACGTTCTGGCCTCGCCCGACGGCGAGTACGCCGTGCTCGAAGAGGACGACACCAGCAACCTGATGTGAGGAAGAGAGCCTGATGCCCCATACGCTAGCTATCGTCAAGCCCGACGCCTTCGCCGCCGGCAACGCCGGCAACATCGTCGCCCACCTCGAGCGCGAGGGCTTCAAGCTGCGCGGCGCGCGGGTGCTGCACCTGTCGCGCGAGCAGGCGCAGGCCTTCTACGAGGTGCACGCGCAGCGCCCCTTCTACGGCAGCCTCGTCGAGTTCATGACCAGCGGCCCCTGCATGCCGCTGGCGCTCGAGCGCGAGGATGCCGTGCCGTACCTGCGACAGGTGATGGGCGCCACCGATCCGGCGAAGGCCGACGCGGGCACCGTCCGCAAGCTCTTCGCCACCTCGATCGAGAAGAACGCCATCCACGGCAGCGACTCGGCCGAGAATGCCGAGAAGGAGCTGGCGTTCTTCTTCTCGCGCGCCGAGCTGCTCGCGGCGCGCTGACGGCGCGGCGTTGAGGTACGCGTCCGCCTTCCGCCCACCGTTCGCTGCGGGGGGCACGGCCAGCTCCCCGCAGGAGGCGCCGACCGCGTGCAATGCTCCGCGAGCTGAAGTCAGCGAAAACCCTATTGGGGTCCGTCCGACTGAGAAGGAAGCGCCGCGAGGGGGCAGGAGTAGCGTCGACGCCCGACCATCGTCCACCGTCCGAGCGCCCAACTGACGGAGAGTAGTGCCTGTATGAGCGTCTGCCGCTGCCGCGGAGGAGCCGGCGAGACACGGAGAGCACCATGGTCTGGATCCTCAACCCGATGACTTGGCCATGGGCTCGTATCGCTTACACCAGCGTTCTGCTGCTGCTAGCCGTTATCGCGTTACGCGAGATATGGCGCGCCTGGACTGACAATGCCCTCTATGTTGGAAGCTTCCGCTATCGCAAGAATGGCGTTGAGCAGGCGGCCGCCGGTGATGCGTTCGCGGCTGAGGTCCTTCACTACCATCAACTGCTCGCGCGTAGGTTGCAGGAGGAGTACACCCGCCGACAGCGCCATGCGCGGGCAGCTAGCTCGGTCACGCAAGGGTCGCCGCCCGAGACCGAGATCGGACGCCTCCCCCTCGATGTGGCGCCGATCGTCAGTCCCGAGAACGCCCTTGCCGACATGGAACTCAAAGTCCAGGGGTTCGACATCGGTCAGCTTCTCAGCCGTCTGCGCAGCGGCGTGCGGCCACAGAACGAGCTCTCAGGCGACGTAGATGACCTCGACGGAAGCATCACGGTGAGTGTGCGCTGGAGCGGGGGCCCGTCGGAGGCGAGGGGCGCCGCCGTCACAGCGGACCATTTCGCTATTGCTGGCATTCGCGACAACGATGCGGCGGCATTCCGAGTCGCATGTCGCCTCATCCATGCGCAGGGCGCTATGCAACGAGCCAGCAAGTATCTATCGCAGGTGCCCGCCGAAGAGTTTTGCGAATGGGCTTGGTGGTGGAAGAAGTACCGCGACATGGTCGACCGCGGTCAGCGCGAGGCCCTTACCGACGATGACGACAAGACTCTCTCGGCGATCAGGAAGGGCGTCGATTACTTGATCCGGCCAACGGCGCGTTACGCCGAGCTCTGGCGCTTACGCGCCAACGTTCTTGAGACGACACGCAACCGCTCGCCAGAGGATGATGCCCAACTTGCGGAGGACTGGCGCACCTACGCCAGCCTACTCGCGCAGTCGCCCAATGGCCCTGTCGGCTCAGTCTCCAGTGGAGCTGCTCGGGCGACCGCCGAGCGTGTAGAGGCCGCGAAAACGACGCCCACTCTTCCGATTGTTGGCCGTTGGGTATGGACCAGCGAATACGCGGCAGTCACCGTGACCGCCATCGTTGTCGATGAGGGGGGTGCCGAATTCCTCCTGTTGCCGGACTATGCCAGCTCGGCAAGTGGTGGCGCGCCCGTCGTTTTCAGTTCCGCTCCGAGAGGCGGCGTCGTGCTGGGCCGCCGCGGCAGGCGGATACCATTGCCGGGCAGCACCGGAGCCATCGGCGGCATTCTGCTAGTACCACTTGACGCGGGAGTGCGAGTGAGCCCACTGCTTCCCGACCGTACCGGCATCCAACGGTTGGCCAAGGTCGGAATCGGCGACCGTCTCGTTCTATGGGGAGGCGAGCGCGGGAGGACTGAGCTGACCGTGTCGAGCGTCGACGTCGAGCTCAACGACATCTCTGGTTTGATCAAAACCGAAAAGGCGACCCAGGGCGGTGACGGTGGTGCGCCTGTGTTGAACTCCAAGGGCGACCTTGTGGCGATGGGGTACATGGGAAGCGAGAGCGCGAGTTTTCTCCTCCCTCTGAAGGATCTCCTGGAGCAAAACAATCTCAGGGTGAGGTGAGCCGCTCGGCGGTCGACATGACCCTGCGTGGGCGGTGCTGAGGTAGGCTCCGCGGCGATGGTCTTCCGCGCTCCCAAAGCCGCGCCGGCGAGCCGCCTCCCGGAGGAACGCCGCGGTCACGTGATCGGCCGCTACTGCCACGGCTGCAACCAGGTCTTCCCGCTGCAGCGCGGCGTGCACAGCGGCGACCCGATCTCCGGCCGCGACCACGTCGCCTCGACCTGTGCCTACGAGGGGTGGCGGTTCGAGCCGGGCGCCGAGTGGTGGGAGCCGGCCGTCGAAGTGTTGCCGGCGCCGACGCCGCCGCCGCAGGCTAGCGCGGCTGCTGCGGGTGCGCCGGCGGGCAGCGCCACCGCCGGTCCGCCGCCGGCACCGGCGCCCGCGAGCCAGCCGCAGACGACCTCGGCGCCGCAGCAGGGGCAGCCGGCGCCGGCGCCGCCGAAGGGTTAGTTTTTCTTTTCGCTGTCGAGAAGGAGAAAAGGGCATGGATCTCATCGTGCGCGCCTTTCCCGTCATCCCCGGCAAGGAGGAGCAGCTGCGCGCCTTCGCGCGCGAGTTGCAGACCCGCCGCGCCGCCGAGGCCAGCGAGTTCTACTCCCGCTTCGGCGTCAGCCGCGAGAGCTGGCACCTGCAGAGCACGCCGCAAGGCACCTGGATCATCGGCGTCACCCACCTCACCGGCCTGCCGATCGAGGTCGCCGCCGAGCAGTACTCCGAATCGGAAGAGCCGTTCGACCGCTGGTTCAAGAACCAGGTGCACGAGATGAGCGGCATCAATCCCGACGAGCAGCCGCTGGGGCCGCCGACGGAGTGCATCTTCGACACCGCGGCCGCGGTGACGGTAGAGCCGGCGACGCGCGCCGCGCAGCTCGCCGACTAGTCGACGGCGTACGCGCCGCGGCGTGCGGGTCAACCGGCTCAGACTGCGCGCGCGAGCGAGACGCCGAACCAGCCCTGCTCGTCGGTATGCCACTGCCGCGGCACGAAGCCCGCGCCGCGCAGCAACGCCTCGGCGCGCTGGCGCGTGTACTTGGCGCTGATCTCGGTGCGGATCTCTTCGCCGTCGAGGAGGCGTAGCGTCTCGCCGGTGACGCCGAGCCGCACCGTCTGCGCACCTTCTGCGACGAGGCGCATCTCGATCCAGGCGTTCGTCGTGTCGTAGAAGGCGCGGTGGCGGAAGCGCGCCGGATCGAAGTCGGCGCGCAGGAGGCGGTTGACGACGCGCAGGACGTTGCGGTTGAACTCCGCCGTCACGCCGGCGTCATCGTCGTAGGCCGCTTCTAGCGTTGCCACGTCCTTGACCAGGTCGACGCCGAGCAGGAACCAGTCGCCGGACGCGAGCGCCGCGCGCAACCGGGCGAGGAACGCGGGCGCCTCGTCGCTCGGCCGCAGGTTGCCCAGCGTGCCGCCGAGGAAGATGGCGAGCCGCGGCGCGCCGTCGTCCGACGAATCGGGCAGCGGCGTCAGCGGACCGAGAAAATCGGCAGCCACGCCGTGCACGCGCAGACCTGGGTAGTCGCGCACCAGCTCTTCGCCGACGCGCTGGAGCGAGGCCTCGTTGACGTCGACCGGCACGTAGAGCCGCAGCGTGCCCTGCGCGTGCAACGCGTCGAGCAGCAGCCGCGTCTTGGTCGCCGAACCGGAGCCCAGCTCGACGAGCTCCGCGGCGCCGGTCGTGCGCGCCACCTCGGGCGCCACGCGCTCGAGAATGGCGCGCTCGGTGCGCGTCGGGTAGTACTCGGGCAGCTCGGTGATCTCGTCGAAGAGGGCAAGACCCTGCACGTCGTAGAAGTGCTTGCTGGGAATGCTGCGCGGCCGCGCGCGCAGCGCGGCGAGGAGCTCGCGGCGCTCCTCCTCGGCGTCGGGCCGGCGTCGCACCTCGACGGTGACCAGCGGCTCGACCGCGGCGCCGGCGCTGGGCGGACAAGCCATCGCTACTAGCCGCCCTCGACCTGCGCTTCTACAGATTGCGCCAGCCGGAACCCGGCGAAGATCTGGCGGCGGATCGGGTAATCCCAGTTGCGGAAGGTGCCGCGCGCCACCGCCGGCCGAGTCGCCCACGAGGCGCCGCGCAGCACTTTGTAGTCGCTGCCGAACCAGCTCTTCGAGTAGTCGTCGTAGGGATAGGCCTCGAAGCCGGGGTAGCCGCCGAAGTCGCTGCTCGTCCACTCCCAGCAGTCGCCGACGAGCTGCTCGACGCCGTAGGCGCTGGCGCCGCTCGGGTAGGCGCCGATCGGCGCCGGCGCGAAGCCGAGCTGGTCGAGGTTTGCGTGCGTCGTGTCGGGCGGCTCTTCGCCCCAGGGCCACGGCCGCGCGCGCTGGGTGGCCGGGTCCCAGAGCGCCGCCTTCTCCCACTCCGCCTCCGTCGGCAGCCTCTTGCCGGCCCAGCGCGCGTAGGCGTCGGCCTCCCAGTAGCAGACGTGCACGATGGGAAGATCGGCGACTTCCTCGACCGGCGCGATGCGGTCCATGAAGCGCGCCAGCCACGCCTCGCCGAACGGCGCGCCGATGCGGCCGACGCTGCGGGCCGGCTGCCAGTGGCGCGGCGCCTCCAGGGCTTCCTGCTCGCGGAACGCCCAGCCCGCCGGCTGCCAGAGCTCGCGCCGGCGATAGCCGCCGTCCTGCACGAAGGCGAGGTAGTCGCCGTGCGTCACCGGGAAGCGGTCGATCTCGAATGCCGCCACCTGCACCTCGTGCGGCGGCAGCTCGTTGTCGTAGGCGAAGCCGCCGCGTTGCCAGCCCATGCGGAACGGTCCGGCGTCGACGCGCACCATGTCCTGCACCACGTTGCGCCCGAGCGCGCGCGGCGAGGGTAACGGCCGCCGGTGCTGCGGAGCGTAGGGCGGGTCACTCAGGACTTGCATCGCCTGCAGCAGCGTCTCCTGGTGCTGCTCCTCGTGCTCGACGACCATCTCGTAGACGAAGCCGTCGGCAACGAGGCGCGGCTCGCCGCCGTCGGCGCCGCTCTCGAGCACCCGCAGCGTCTGCTCGCGCACGCGGCCCAGGTAATTCGCCAGCTCCTCGCCGGTGGGCAACGGCAGAGCGGCACGCGTCGGCCGCGGGTTGGCGACGGGGTCGAACATCTTCTGATAGCCGTCGGCGACCGGCGGCAGGCCGGCGAGCCGCTGGCCGATCCACTGCTCCTCGAAGTTGCCGATGTGACCGACGTCCCACACCATCGGCGAGAGGATCGGGATGTGCTGGCGGCGCAGCGTCGCCGAGTCGAGCACGGCGATCAGCTCCAGCGTGCGCTGGCGCACGTCGGCCATGCGGCGCGCCACCGCCTCGCGGTCGACTCGGGCAGCAGCCGGGGCGGTCTCGAGCTCCATCGTCGCGGTCACCCTGGTCGCAGTCACCCTGGCCCGGTGAGCAACCCTTCTGCCATACGCGCCAGGTCGGCGGCCGGATCGGCCGAGGTGATGCGCACGAAGCGGCGATTCGCATCGCGCAGCGCCAGCAGGTCGCCCTCGGCCTGCGCCCCCGCCAGCGTGGCGAAGCCGTAGCGGCGGCCGGCAATCGGCAGGTCCGCCATCGCGCGCGGCACCACCTCGACGTGCAGGCCGCCGGGTGGCCCCCCCTTGTGGAGCTGACCCGTCGAGTGGAGGTAGCGCGGGCCGTAGCCGAAGGTGGTGGCGACGTGCAGCTCCTCGATCAGCGCGCGGCGCAGGCGCGCCACGGAGGCTTCCAGTGCCGAGTCGGGCGCGAGATAGCCGAGCAGCGCCACGTACGCGGGCTTCTCGCGCCGCAGCTCCGCCGCGAGGTCCGCAGGCGCCTCGACCGCGGGCAGCTTGCCGCTCGTCTCCCACTGTGCGAGCACCTCGCGCGTGCTCTTCTTTGCCGACTCGACGTTGGGCTGGTCGAAGGGGTGGACGTCGAGCAGGTGGCCGGCGACGGCGGTGGCGAACTGCCAGAGGAAGAACTGCGCGCCGAGGTCCCAGCGGTGGGCGAGGGTGAGCTCCCACACCGGCTGGCCGGCCTCGCGCAGCCGCGCCGCCTGCGCCTCGACCTCGGCATCGGGCTCGGACGTGAGCCGCAGGTGGACGAACGCGCGGTCGTCGCCGTACGCGGCGGGTTCGACGAACGGCTCGCCGGCGACGGGCACGATCCCCTTGCCGTTCTTGCCGGTCGACTCGGCGAGGAGCTGCTCCGCCCACAGCCCGAAGTCGGCGACGCGGCGCGGCACGAGCAGCGTCGCCTTGTCGCGCCCGAGCAGCGCCGCGACCGCGAGGTAGGTGCCGAGCAGGAGGCCGGGGTTCTCTTCGCCGGGATGCTGCGGCCCGCAGGCGCGGCGCGCGCGCTCGGCGCGCCCCAGCAGCCGGCGCATGTCGATCCCGGCGAGCGCGGCGGGGACGACGCCGAACAGCGTCAGCACGCTGAAGCGCCCGCCGACATCGGGCGTGTTGAGGAACACCTCGCGGAACCCGCGCTCGACGCCGAGCGCCGCCAGCGGCGTCCCCGGATCGGTGATGGCGAGGAAGCGGCGGCCCGGGTCGTCGGAGCCGGTGACCTCGCCCCAGAAGTAGTCGAAGAGTGCCTGCACCTCGGCCGTCCCACCCGACTTGCTGGCGGCGATGAAGAGGGTGCGCCGCGGATCGATGGCGGCGCGTACCTGCCGTACGCGGTCGGGCACCGTGGAGTCGAGGACCAGCAAGCGCGGGTAGCCCTCCTGCGGCCCGAACGTGCTCGCCAAAGCTTCGCCGCCGAGGCTGCTGCCACCCATGCCGAGCAGCACGATGTGACCGACGTCCTCGGCGTGCGCTTCCTCGACGATCGAGGCGACGCGGCGCAGCGGCTCGTCGGTCTCGAGCAAGTCGAGCCAGCCGAGGCGGTCGGCGATCTCGCGCGGCTCCGGCGACCAGAGCGTGTGGTCGCGCCGCCAGATGCGCTCGACGAAGCGCTCGTGCTCGAGCTGCGAGAGCGCCGACTCGAAGGCGTCGGAAAGCGGAGCGGGGAGCGGTTGCATCATCCGTGGTGTGCCATGAGGCCGGAGGCGGAAGGCCGGCGTAGCTTACTACCGCGCGGCGGCGCGACGAGCGAACCGAGCCCGGCCGCTATCGGCCCGCCGCCAACCGATAGAGCAGCAGCGCCGCTTTCTTCGTCTGCGTCGGCAGCGTGGCGAGGTCGGCAGTCTCCTCGACGGTGTGGCCGCCGGTGCCCTTGAGGCCGAGCGCGTCCAGGACGCGCGGCACGGTCCCGGCGACGAAGGAGACGTCGGCGGCGCCGGCGTTGCGCGGGTCGACGGCGGTGACCGGGCCGAGCCCGAGATCGCGGCTCACGTGGTCGAGCGTCGCGAGCAGCTCGAGGTTGCCGGGCGCCGGCGCCATCGGTGGGTACCCTTCGTCGAAGACGAGCTCGGCATCGGTACCGGGAAGGTGGCGCGCGGCGATCGCCTGCATGCGCTCCTGCGCCGAGGCGAGCTGCTGCGGCGACAGCGTGCGCAGGTCGCCCTTGACGATCGTCGTGCCGGCGACGACGTTGGCCTTGCCGCTGGCGGTGCCGCGCACGCCGTCGGACGCCACCTCGGCCGCTGTGCCGCCAAGCAGCAATCCCGGGTTGAACGTGAGGTTGGGCTCGCTCGCCAGCTCGGTGTAGAAACCATTGAGGATGCGCGCCGCTTCGTAAGCCGCGCCGGCGCCCACCTCGGGCTGGAAGATTTGCGACGAGTGCGCCGGCTTGCCGGTGGTGGTGAGCCGCCAGTCCATCGAGCCGCGCCGCGCCACCACCGCGTGCTCGGGTTTGCCGTCGCCGTCCTCGAAGCCGAGCGCCACGTCGACGCTCTGCGCCGCGGCGAGCAGCTCGTGGCGCGCCAGCGAGAGCGGCGAGCCCGAGTCCTCCTCGTCGCCGGTCATCACCACGGTGACGTTCAGCCGGTCGAGCGCGCCGGCGGCGCGTAGCGCGGCGAGCGCCTGCAGCATGATCACGTCGCCGCCCTTCATGTCGATGACGCCCGGCCCGTGCGCGCGGTCGCCCGGCAGCAGCTCGAAGCGCTGGAAGGGGCTGTCGAGCTCGAAGACGGTGTCGAGGTGGCCGATGAGCAGCACCTTCGACTTGGCCGCCTTGCCAGGCCGCGTCGCGATCAGGTGCCCGGCGCGCCCGAACGCGGCGCCGTCCGCCCAGCGCGTGGTGAAGCCGAGCCCCGCGAGCTCGCCGGCGAAGACCTTGCCGACCTCGCGCACGCCGGCGAGGTTCTGCGTGCCGCTGTTGATGTCGACCACCCGCTGCAGCAACGCGCGCGCTTCGCCGGTGTGGGCGTCGACGTGGGCGACGATCGCCTTCTCGGCGCGCGACAGCTGGTGGGCCTCCGGCTGAGCGGCGGCAGTGGCAGGCGGTGAGGCGTCGACGAGCAGAGTAGTGACCATGGCGATGGTGAGCGCGGACAAGCGGCCAAACGTCTGGCTGAGCATGCGGGATGGTAACTTACGCTGAGTGAGCGAGGGCACTTCCGAGCCGCGCGTCCTGCCGCGGCCCGAGCACCCGATCTCCCGCAAAGACATCTCCCCCAATGCTTTGAAGGTCCTGTACCGCCTGCACCAGCGCGGCTACAAGGCCTACCTGGTGGGCGGCAGCGTGCGGGACCTGATGCTCGGGCGGCGGCCCAAGGACTTCGACATCGGCACCGACGCCAGCCCGCAGGAGGTGCGCCGGCTCTTCCGCAACTCGCGCATCATCGGCCGCCGCTTCCGCCTCGTGCACGTGGTGTTCGAGGGCGAGATCATCGAGGTCTCCACCTTCCGCGGCGCTCCCGAGCCCGGCGAGGCGCCCATCGAGGCGGGCGTGCGCGAGGCCCCGCCGGGTGTCGAGATCCCGGACGACCTGCTGGTCACCAGCGACAACACCTTCGGCACGCCGCGCGAGGACGCCTTCCGCCGCGACTTCACGGTCAACGCGCTCTTTTATGACATCGACGACTTCTCGGTCATCGACTGGGTGGGCGGCATCGACGACCTGCAGCGCCGATTGATCCGCGTCATCGGCGACCCCGACGTGCGGCTGCAGGAGGACCCGGTGCGCATGATGCGCGCCTGCGAGTACGCCGGCCGCCTCTCGTTCGGCATCGATCCGGCGACGCAGGAGTCGATCCAGCGCCACCGGCAGAAGCTCGAGCTCGCCTCGCCGGTGCGCGTCACCGAGGAGATCCTGCAACTGCTGCGCTGCGGGCACGCCGGCGCGGCGCTGCAGTGGATGCTCGAGCTGGGTCTGCTCGAGGTGCTGCTGCCGGAGGCCTACGCGATGGTGGGCGGCGGCGCCGCCGGCGTCGGCGACTTCGGGCGCCTGCTGCCGACGGTCGACGGCAAGGTGCAGCAGGGACGCGCGCTGTCCGACGCCGCGCTCCTCGCTGTGCTGGTGCTGCCGAAGGTGCTGCAGCGGCGCGACGACATCGAGGCGGTGGAGCGGCGGCCGATGAGCCGCGCCGCGCTGCGCCAGCTCGTCGACGAGACGGTGGCGCCGTTCGCGACGCGCCTCGCGCTGTCGCGCGCGCGCGCGTCGCAGCTCAACCACGCGCTCGTCGCCTTCCACCGCCTGTGCGAGCCGGGATGGGCGCCGCGCGGCCGCGCGCAGATGGCGCGCCGGCCCTACTTCGACGACGGGCTGGCGCTCTTCGAGCTGATGGTCGAGGCGACCGGTGACGGCGGCGAGCCGCTGGCCGCCTGGCAGGCGGCGGCGCAGCAGCGCGGCCGCATCGAGGAGCTGCCGCCGCCGGATGAGCCGGTCGCAGCGGGCGCCGCCGCCGCGGGTGAAGCACCCGGCGCGCGGCGCAGCCGGCGGCGTCGCCGTCGTCGCCGTGGTCGCGGCGGCGGGGCGGCTCGCGACGCGGGCTCCGCGTAGACGGCGTTCGCGCGCGGCGCAAGGGGCGCCCGTGCTGGCTGCGACCGCTGTTTCTAGGGAGAGTGGAGAGGGGGGAGACCGAGGCGCGGATGGCGGCGGAAGCGGACGCTCCCGCCGCCGGGACCGTTCGCTGCTACTTCTTGCCCTTCTTGGCGGCCTTCTTCGCGGGCTTCTTGGCAGCGGCCTTCTTCGCCGCAGCCGGCTTCGCCTTCGCGGTGGCCTTCTTCGCGGGCTTCTTCGCAGCCTTCTTCGCCTTACCAGCCATGCGTTCTCTCCTCCTTGTTAGGGGCCTGCTGCCAAACAGAGTACCACAGCCCGTTGTGGAGCGGAAGCCCTCCCGCCACAATTCCTAGGACAACCCATGATCGTGTTAAGCTAAAGGTTCCCGCCGGCGAAAAAGCCCCTTCCCGACAGCCTTCCCGACGACGCTCCCGACCATCGCGCGCGGTCGCGCCCGACGCCTGCGTGATACCTTCGCGGCGGTCCGCGGAGCGAGGATTGGATGGGCTGGATCTTCGACTTCTACCGTTCGAGCCTCGGCAAAAAGCAGGTGATGGCGGTGACCGGGCTGCTGCTGTGCGGCTTCGTCGCCGTGCACATGTTCGGCAACCTCAAGGTGTACGAGGGGCCGGAGATCTACAACGCCTACGCGCGCGGCCTGCGCACGATCGGCATCCCGTTCGTGCCGGAGTCCGGCCTGCTGTGGATCGCGCGCAGCGTGCTGCTGCTCGCCGTGCTCCTGCACATCCTCGCGGCGTGGGCGACGACGCGGCAGAGCCATGCGGCGCGTCCCGTTGGCTACCGCCGGCGTGACGCCGTGCAGACGACGTACGCCGAGCGCACCATGCGCTGGGGCGGCGTCATCATCGCCCTCTTCGTGCTCTACCACCTGGCGCACTTCACCTGGGGCTTCGACGTGGCGCCGCCGGCCACCTTCGTGCCGCACGATCCCTACCGCAACTTCGTCGCCGGCTTCTCGATCTGGTGGGTGAGCCTGATCTACATCGTGGCGCAGGTCTTCCTCGGTTTCCATCTCTTCCACGGCGTGTGGAGCATGTTCCAGTCGATCGGCTGGGTGCCGCGCTCGATCGCGCGCGGCGGCCGCGATTGGCGGCGCGACCTGGCGACCGCTTTCGCCCTCGTCGTCTGTCTCGGCAACGTCAGCTTCCCGATCGCCGTGCTGGCGGGCGTGGTGCGGTAGCGGTGGGCGCATGAGCTCGTTCCGCGACGCCGAAGCGCCGCTCGTCGCCCGCCTGCCGCCGGGGCCGATCACCGGCAAGTGGGAGCGCGCCCGCTTCGAGTACAAGCTCGTCAACCCCGCCAACAAGCGGCGCTTCAAGGTGATCGTCGTCGGCTCGGGACTGGCCGGCGGCGCGGCGGCAGCGACGCTCGGCGAGCTCGGCTACGAGGTCGAGTGCTTCTGCTTCCAGGACAGCCCGCGGCGCGCCCACTCGATCGCCGCGCAGGGCGGCATCAACGCGGCGAAGAACTACCAGAACGACGGCGACAGCATCTGGCGTCTCTTCTACGACACGGTGAAGGGCGGCGACTTTCGCGCCCGCGAGGCCAACGTCTACCGCCTCGCGGAAGTGAGCGCCAACATCATCGACCAGTGCGTGGCGCAGGGCGTGCCCTTCGCGCGCGAGTACGGCGGTTTGCTCGACAACCGCTCCTTCGGCGGCGCGCAGGTGTCGCGCACGTTCTACGCGCGCGGGCAGACCGGACAGCAGCTCCTGCTCGGCGCCTACCAGGCGCTCAACCGGCAAATCGCCGCCGGACAGGTGAAGATGTACTCGCGGACCGAGATGCTCGACGTGATCGTCGCCGACGGCCGCGCGCGCGGCATCGTCACGCGCGACCTCGTCACCGGCAAGATCGCGAGCTGGGCCGGCGACGCGGTGGTCCTCGCCACGGGCGGCTACAGCAACGTCTTCTTCCTCTCCACCAA
>DASYQD010000118.1:0-64813 GCA_036005845.1 Thermoanaerobaculia bacterium
GTCGTCGCGCTCGGGCCGTACGATTCGTTCGTGATCGCCGACCTGCCCGGGCTCATCGCCGGCGCCGCCGAAGGGGCGGGGCTGGGCATCCAGTTCCTGCGTCACGTCGAGCGTTGCCGCGTGCTGCTGCATCTCGTCGAGCTGGCGAACCCGGACGCCGATCCCGCCGCGGACCTCGCCGTCGTCGAGCGCGAGCTGCAGGCCTTCGACGCCGAGCTGGTACGCCGGCCGCGCCTCGTCTGCGGCAGCAAGCTCGACGCCGTGGTGCCGGGCCAGCCGGAGCAGCTGCGCGCCGCGGCGAAAGAGCGCGGCCTGCCGTACCACGAGATCAGCGCCGCGACGGGTGCCGGGCTGCCCGAGCTGCGGCGCGAGCTGCAGGCGCTGTTGCGGGAAGCGCCGGCGCCGTTCACCGCTGTTGCGGCGAGAGAGCGGTGATGCGCGTCGGTCTCTTCGGCGGCAGCTTCGATCCGATCCACGCCGGCCACGTGGCGCCGGTGCGCGCCGCCCGCGCCGCGCTCGAGCTCGACCGCGTCTTCTTCCTGCCCACCGCGCACCCGCCGCACAAGTCCGGCCGCAACTTCGCGCCGGCGCTGGCGCGCTTCGCGATGGTGGAGCTGGCGCTCCTCGGCGAGGAGGGGATGTTCGTCTCCACGCACGAGCTCGGCGCCGAGCCGGCATACACCGTCGAGACGCTCGAGCACTTCCACGCCGAGCTGCCGGCGGTCGACCTCCACCTCATCCTCGGCAGCGACTCGCTGGCGCAGCTGCCGAGCTGGCGGCGCTGGCGCGAGATCCCGAAGCTGGCGCGGCTCGTGGTGCTGACGCGGCCGGGCTCGGAACCGCCGCTGAACAACGGGTCGCTGGCGCCCGAGCTGCGCGCCGCCTTCGACGACGGCCGCATCGTCGCCGTGGAGCACGAGCCGATCGACCTCTCCGCCACCGCGCTGCGCGCCATCCTCGCGCGCGGCGAGGAGCCGCCCGCCGGTTCGCTGCACCCGCTGGTGCTAGACTACGCGCGCAAATATCGCCTCTATGACGAAACGCCGGCTCGCTGATCCCGCTGCCGCCTCGCAGCCCCTCCCCGAGACCGAAACCGAAGCGCAGAGCCCCGAGCAGACCGCGCAGCAGACGGCCGAGGCCGTGCGCGAAGTGGTCGCCGCCGCGCTCGACAAGAAGGCCGAGGACCTGAAGGTGCTCGAGGTGGGCGAGCTGACGCACTTCACCGACTACTTTCTCGTCTGCAGCGGCCAGAACCCGCGGCAGGTGCAGGCGATCGCGGATGGCGTCGAACGGCGCTTGCGGGAGCACAAGCTGCGGCCTTCGCACGTCGAGGGCTACCAGAGCGGCCAATGGGTGCTGATGGACTACGGCGACTTCGTCCTGCACGTGTTCCTGCAGGAACGGCGGCGGTTCTACGGTCTCGAACGGCTGTGGGGCGATGCGCCGGACCTGACGGCCGACTTCGTGGCCGACGCTGCGGCCCGCGAGCAGAGCAGCGCGCGGCAGCTCTCGTAGCCGGCTCGTCGGCACTCGCGAGTAGTCGTCGCGCGATGCGAGCCCTGAGCCTCGCCCCGGTCGAAAATGCGCGCGCCGGCGCGCCACCGCTGGTAGCCTGATCGCTGCACATGGCAGCGACGAACGCTTCGCCTTACCCGGCGCTCGACGAGCTGCTCGCCGCTTCGCCGGCGCTTCTCGCGGCTCTCGGCGGGCTGCGGCAGGCGGCGCCGCTCGATTCGCCGGTGTTGCTGCTCGGCGAGCCGGGGAGCGGCCGCTCGACGCTGGCGCGCGCGCTCCACCGCGCCAGCGGGCGCGGCGGCGCGCTGGTCGAGGTCGATCCCGGCACGGTCCCGGCGACCCTGTTCGAGAGCGAGCTGTTCGGCTACCGCGCCGGCGCTTTCACCGGTGCCACCGCCGACCTCGAAGGCCGCGTCGCGCGCGCCGAGCGCGGCACGCTGGTGCTCGACCAAGTGGAGGAGATCCCGCTCGCCGCGCAGCCGAAGCTGTTGCGCCTCCTCGCCGAGCGCCGCTACCGGCCGCTCGGTGGTGACGAGCGCACGGCCGCCGTCCGCTTCGTGGCGCTCGGCAACGAATCGCTGCCGCGGCGCGTGCGGCAGGGTCTGTTCCGCGGCGATCTCTACTACCGGTTGGAGGTGCTCGCCTTCCGCGTGCCGCCGCTGCGCGAGCGCAAGGGCGAGGTGCCGGCGCTCGCCGCGACGCTGCTCGCCGACCTCGCGGCGCGGCTGGCGCGGCCGGCGCCGGCGATCACGCCGAACGCGCTCGGCTGGATGAGCGAGCACGCATGGCCGGGCAACCTGCGCGAGCTGCGCAACGTGCTCGAGCGCGCGCTGGTGCTCGGCGACGGCGGCCCGCTCGATCCGCAACCTCCGGCGGCGTTCGCCGGCGCGCGGCCGCGGACTCTCGCCGAGGTGGAGCGCGAGGAGATCGTCAAGGCGTTGGCCCACACGCGCGGCCACCAGGGCAAGGCGGCGGCGCTGCTCGGCATCAGCCGCAAGGCGCTGTGGGAGAAGCGCAAGCGGTTCGGCATCCCGTGAGCGGGCGCGAGCTGCATCCGACCCTGTCGCCGGCGCGGCGGCGCGAGCTGATGGACGAGGGAATCGATCTCTTCCAGCGCGGCGAGTACTTCGCGGCGCACGAGGCCTGGGAGGAGATCTGGCGCTCGACGACGCCCGAGCCGCGCGAGCTGTTCCAAGGGCTCGTGCAGCTCGCGGCCGCGTTCCATCACCTGCACGTGAGGCGGCGAGCGGACGTTGCGCGGCGGGTGCTCGGCAAGGCGCGGCGAAGGCTCGCGACGGTGGAACCGCTTGTGGAAGGGATCGATGTTGCGGCGCTCGTCGCCGAGGTCGACGCCTGGATCGTGTGGCTGGAAGCAATGGAGCAGCCTGCGCCGCCGCTACCGAGCCTGCGACGGTCGAGCGCTGGGTCTTGAGCACGGCGAGGGCGCGCTTCCTCGCCTGTCGCGGTGCCGGCGCTACGGCTTGTGCGCCACGTACAGCACGTGCGCGTGCGGGTACCAGGCGCCGAGGTCGATCATCTCGACCGCGGTGAAGCCGAGTCGCTCGAGCCGCGCCCGCATCGCCGCCGGTGACTCGTAGCTGAAGGCGTCGCCGAGGGTGAGGCCGAGCAGGTCGGCGCCGCGCTCTTGCAGGCGGTTCCAACCACCCTTCACGCGATGCGTGGGATCGATCTCCTTGAGCAGCAGCACGCCGCCCGGCTCGAGCGCGTCGCGCGCCGCGGAGAGGAACGCGTCCCAGCGCTCGATGGGCAGGCGGTAGATCACGTCGAGCACCGACACCGCTGCGAAGGGGCCGCGCAGCGCCTCGGCATAGCCGGCCAGGAGCCGGACGCGCGGTTCGCGGAGGCGGGCGCAAGCTAGCAACTTGCGGAAGTCAGGCTCGAGCGCGACCGACGACTCCACGCCGCCCGCCGCCGCGGCCAGCAACGCGAAGGCGCCGTGACCCGCACCGAGGTCGAGCAACCGCCCGCGCCGGGGCAGCCGCGCGACCACCGCGAGCATCGGGCAGCTCACGAACCGCCCGAGCACGTGGAGCCGCACCGCCGCCGGCGCCGCGGAGTAGGCGCGGCGCAGCAACGCGAGGGCAGCGCGGCGGTTCACCCGCGGAGAGTACAATTCGCGCACTTGCCAGACGGCATTTCGTTGGCTGACGGGCGCGCGGCGGCGGCACCCTTCTGGCGTTCGCCCGGGGTGTGGGCGGGGTTTGCCGCGGTCGCCCTGGCGCGGCTGCTGTCGCTGCCGGTGAGCGTCTGGGAGTACGACGAGATCCTCTTCATGCGCGGCGTCGAGCGCTTCGCGCCGCTCGAGCACCGGCCGCATCCGCCCGGCTATCCGCTCACCATCGGTCTCGGCAAGCTGCTGGCGCCGATCGCCGGCGACTCCTTCCACGCTCTCGTCGCGGTGTCGGTGATCGCGTCGCTGGTGGGCTATCTCGCGCTGGCCGATGTGTTCGCGCGGATCCTCGCGCCGGCGGCGGTGCCTACGGTAGTGGAGCGGCGGCAAGGCGTGGTGGCGGCGCTGCTCTTTCACCTCAGCCCGCCGATGCTGCTCTATGGGCCGCTGGCGCTGTCCGATGCGCCGGCGCTTTGCTTTCTGGCGCTGGCGCTGGCGGCCGGCGCGCGGCTACTGAATGGGGGGATCGGCGCCGCGGTGGCGCTCGGCGCCTTCGCCGCGGGTGCCGTCGGTTGCCGGCCCCAGCTCGCGGTGGCGGTGGGGCCGATGGTGGCGGCGGCGTGGATCGTGGCTGTCGTGAAGCGCCGCCGGGAGGCGACTTCATCTCCGGTGGACGACGGCCTCGCCGACAGCACCGCGCTTGCCGCGACCGGCGGGCCCGCCGGTGATGCCTCGCGGGCGGCGAGAGCGCCGCGTGCCCGCACGCTGGCGCTGGCCGCCATCGCCGGCTATGCGGTCGTCGGGCTCGCCTGGCTGATCCCCGACATCGAGGCGAGCGGCGGGCCGATCCACCTCATCAAGCTGGTGCGCCGGCAGGCGCGGCTGGTCGCCGCCGTCGACGCCGGCCTCGCCCGCGGCGCGCTCGGCGCCGGCGCGCTCGTGGCGCGCTTCGTCGCGCACCCGTGGGGGCCGAAGCAGCTCTCGATCCCGGTGCTGTTGCTCGCGATCGCCGGTCTCGTCGAGCTGGCGCGCCGGCGGTGCCTCGCCGCGCTGCCGCTGCTCCTGCTCGCCATCGTGGATCTCGCTTTCGCGTTGCGGGTGATGGACCCGGCCGACGCCGTGCGCTACGCGCTGCCCTCGCTGCTCGGTGTGTCCTTTCTCGCCGTGGTCGGGCTCTACACGTTGGCCGGTTCGGTGCGGCTGCGCGCGCTCGCGCCGTTGGGCGCCGCGGTCCTCGTCGCGGGTTTCGTGCTCTACACCTTCCCCATCCTGCAGGAACGCTCGACCTTGCCTTCGCCGCCGGTGCAGGCAGCGCGCTGGGCGGCGACGCATCTGCCGCCGAATGCGCAGGTGCTGGTGGCGCCGCCGCTCGTGCCGCACGCGGCGCAGCTCCTCGGCGGTCGCGCGTTCACCGAGGCGGACCCAGGTCTGTCGGCGCCCGGGTCGACGGAAGCTCGGCCGGCGTTCCTGCTCGCCGACGGCCCGGGAGGTTGGCCGGGCGCGGTGACCTTCCGCTGGCCGGGCAGCGAGGGCTGGGGCAAGCTCACCCGCGGCTACTACCGCGTGGTGTCGTGGAACCCGCTGCCCGCGTGCCGGTTCGCGGCGGGATTCGGCGTCTACGGCTGGGAGCCGGGGTGGCGATGGCTGGCGCAGGACGCGTCGCTGCGCGTCTTCACCGGCGGCGCGCGGCGGCTCGGCATCGAGCTCGGGTTGCCGCCGACATCGCCGTTCGCCGAGGTGCTCGTCGACGTGCAGGCGGGCGACGGAGCTCCCGTACAAGTGCGGGCGTTGCGCGGCCGGCGGCGGCGCGCGTCGCTGGAGGTGCCGGCGGCGCCGGCGGTCGACGTTCACCTCCACGCCGACCGCGCCTTCGTGCCCGTCGCCGGCGGCCTCGGCACCGATCAGCGCGGGCTGGCGGTGCAGCTGCTCGGCTGCGAGGTGTCGAACGGCCGCTGAGCGGGCCTGGCGTTCGCCGTTGGCGCTCGGCGGACTCGTGGTGGTGGCGGCGGCGCGGCTGCTGACGCTGCCGGCGAGCCTCTGGGAGTACGACGAGGTGCTGTTCGTGCGCGGCGTCGAGCGTTTCGAGCCGCTGGCGTACCGGCCGCACCCGCCGGGGTATCCATTGCTGATCGGGTTGGGCAAGCTCGCGGCGGCGATCGTGGGCGATCCATTCCGCGGCCTGGTCGCGCTGTCGGTGATCGCGTCGCTCGTCGGCTACCTGGCGGCGGTTGATGCGTTTTCCATCGCGTGGGGTGGGCCGGCCCGGCTAAACGAACCCGCATCGGACGGCGAGTTCTCGCGCGCCGGATTCGATTTCGTCTTTGTCGGGGTGGCGGGCGCGCTGCTGTTCGCGTTGTCTCCGCCGATGCTCGTCTACGCACCGCTCGCGTTGTCGGATCCGCCGGCGCTAGGGTTCGTGGCGGTGGCGCTTGCCGCGGCGGGTCGCTGGTTGCGCCGCCCTGCCGCCGTTGGACCGGCGCTTGTCTGCGGCGGCGCCGCCGCCGCCGCCGTCGGGTGCAGGCCACAGCTCGTGCTTGCGGTAGCTCCCATGCTGCTCGTCACCATCCTGTTGGCCGTGCGGCGGAGGGGTGATGGCCGGCCGCTTACGGCGGAAGTCGAGCTCGACGCACCGGAGAGCGTTGGTGGCGCAGCGGAAGCGACTTCGACGACGCGCCGCGGCCCGGCCGCAGGCGGAGCGATAGCGACGACCCGCCGCGGACGGGGCGAAAGGGAGGCGCTGCCGGCGGCGCGTCGCGGGTTTGCTACAGCGAGCGCCGCGATTGCGGCATTCGTCGTCGTGGCGACGGCGTGGGCGGTGCCTCTGCTGGTGGCGAGCGGTGGGCCCCGTCTCTTCGTCAAGCTGCTGCGGGGCCAGGCGGGGCTGGTAGCCGCGAATGACGCGTCGCTCGCGCGCGCCAGTCTCTCGGCCGCCCGCATCGTGGGCCGCTTCGTCGTCGACCCTTGGGGACCGCGCTGGGCGGCGGTGGTGGTGCTTGGCCTCGCCGCCGCGGGCGGCGCGCTTGTCGCGCGACAACGGCGAAGTGCAGCGCTGCCCGTGCTCCTCTTCGGCGCCATCGACCTCGCGCTTGCGCTTGCGGTGATGAACCCGCCCGATGCCGCGCGCTATGCGATGCCCTCGATGCTGGCGGTGGCGTTCCTCGCCGGCGGCGCGTGCGCCGCGGTGCAGCGCTTGCCGTCGGGCCGCGTCGGCGCGCCGCTTCTGCTGGTGGCGCTGTCGCTCGGCTTCGTTCTCTACGCCGCGCCGCTGTTGCGCGAACGCGCGACGACGCCATCGCCGCCGGTGCAGGCGACGGCGTGGGCGCGCGCGCACCTGCCCGACGGCACGCTCGTGCTCTACGAGCGCGAGCTGGAGTCGTACGCGCTCGAGCTGCTGCCGCGGTGGAAGCGGCTGCCCGCGGACGGCCGGCTGCCGTGCGCGACGCGGCGCCCGGTGTTCCTGCTCGCCGAAGGCGCGAGCGCACTCCCCGGTGCCGTGACCTTCCGCTGGAACGATGGGCCGGCGTGGCGCGCGCTCACCCGCCAGCGTCTCGGCGTCGTGTCGTGGACACCCGTGGCGGGCGGCCGACTCTTCGAGCCGCTCGCCGGCGTCTACGGCGCCGAGCCTTCCGCGCGAACGTGGCTCGGCCGCGGGTCGGGCGTCGATGCCTGGCGCTGGCTCGCCGACCGCGCCTCGCTGCGCGTGTGCTCCGAGGGCGCGCCGGCAGTCGACCTGCGCCTGCGCCTGCCGGCGCTCGCTCCACACCCCGACGTAACGGTGGAGATCGTGACCGCGGGCGGGCGGCGCGCACCGCTGCACATCGCGCGCGGCGTGACGGTTGCGGTGCGACTGCCGCTGCCGCCGGCGCGCCGGGTCCGTATCGACTTGGTGGCGAGCCCATCGTTCGTGCCGGCCGAGAGCGGCCTCACCGCCGGTGACCACCGGCGGCTCGCGGTGCAGCTCGTCGATCTCCAGCTCGTCGGCGCGCCGTTGCACCACTGAATCGCGGGCATGCGGTGGCGAGTAACGCTACGCGTCCCTGGTACCATCATGCCGTGCCCCCCAGCATGCCTCGGTACTCGGTATCGATGGTCCTCCCCATGTTCAACGAGGAGGAGACCATCGAGCACGCCCTCGCCGTCGGCACCGAGGCGCTGGAGCGTCACGGCGGCGACTGGGAGCTGATCGTCGTCGACGACGCCTCCACCGACCGCTCGCCGGCGATGGTGGCCGCGGCGGTCGCGGCCGAGCCGCGCATCCGTTTGCTGCATCACCCGAAGAACCGCAAGCTTGGCGGCACCTTGCGCACCGGCTTCGCGGCGTGCACGAAGGACCTCGTGCTCTACATGGATGCCGATCTGCCGTTCGACCCCGACGTGCTCGGCCCCGCCATCCGCGCGCTGCACGTCTCGCGCGCCGACGTCATCGCCGGCTACCGCCTCGATCGCACGACCGAGGGATTGCTGCGCACGGTCTACTCGTACGTCTACAACACGCTCATCGGTCTGCTCTTCGGCTGGCCGCACCGCGACATCAACTTCTCGTTCAAGCTGGTGCGCCGCGAGGTGCTGGATACCGTCGAGCTGCGCGCCGAAGGCTCGCTCATCGACGCCGAGCTGATCGTCAAGGCGAAGAACCTCGGCTTCGTCATCCAGCAGCTCGGCCTCGACTACTTCCCGCGCTCGCGCGGGCGCTCGACCCTGTCGTCGCCGTCGGTGATCCTCAAGATCTTCGCCGAGCTGTGGAAGCTCTTCCCGGAGATGCGCAGGCCGCGGCGCCGGCAGGCAGCGGGTGCGGAAGCTTCGGTACCGACGGGATCGAGCACGCCCGCTGACGCGGCAGTGGTGCGCGGCGCCGCGACAGCTCGCGCGGCTGCGTCGTCCGCGGTGCCGCACGCGGCAAGCTCCGTCACGCCTTCTTGAGGCAGCTAGTCGTCACCGCGGACGACGTCGGCCTCGCGGCCGGGATGACCCGAGGCGCGCTGGAGGCGGCGGAGCACGGCATCGTCACCGCGGTGAGCGTGGCGCCCGTCGGCGAGGCGTTTGACGAAGCGATCGCCGAGCTGCGGCGCGTGCCGCAACTAGACGTGGGCGCGCACCTCGTGTTGGTGGGGGAGCGCCCGCTGTCGCCGCCGGGAGAGGTGTCTTCCCTCGTCAGCCGCGACGGCCGACTGCTGAGCGGCTTCGCCGCCTTCTGCGCCCGCTACTCGCACGGCGGCGTGCGGCTCGACGAAGTGCGCTGCGAGCTCGGCCGCCAGCTCGACCGCCTGCTCGATACCGGCCTGCCAGTGCGCCACGTCAACTCACACCAGCACCTCCATGCACTGCCACGCATCTTCGACGAGGTGACCGCGCTCACGGCAGCGCGCGGCATTCCCTTCGTGCGCGTTCCCGAAGACCCGCTGCTGCCGCCGCCACTGACTCCGCGCGCAGTCGCGCTTCGCGGGCTGCGCACGCTCACGCGCCGCTGCCGTCGCCGACTGAGGGCAGCGGCGAACGTGGCGGCGCTCGACGGCACCCTCGGCCTCGCCGCCGCCGGTCATCTCACGAGCGGCCGCCTGCGGGCCTTGCTCAACGGTTCATGGCGCGGTCCCCACGAGCTCGTCTCTCATCCCGGCAGCGGCAACGCCGAGCTCGCGTCGCGCTACCGCTGGCGCTACGACTGGGACGCCGAGCGGAAGACCTTGTGCGAGGCGATGCTGGCGTCAGCGCTCGCCGAGGCCGGCATCCAGCTCACCTCGTTCAGCCGCCTCGCCGCTCGAGGAGGCTCCTAGAGCACCTTGTACCAGGGTGCGGCCAGGATGCCCTCGGCCAGCCACCGCACCTCATCGCCAGTGTGCAACAGCAGGCCACCGACGAACTGGTCGGGATACTCGTCCCGAAACTCGATGAGTCCTCGCGCATAGCGCGGACTCAGCCGCGCGCTGCTCTTCACCTCGATCGCCATCAGACGGTCGCGGTCCTCGATGACGAAATCCACCTCGCTCCCGTTGGCGGTACGCCAGTAGAGGACTTCGGGCCTCGGCACCAATCCGTCGCGCCAGGCCAGCAGGTCGACGAGAACCAGATTCTCGAAATGCGCACCGGTGGGTTCCGACAGGCCGCCGAGACTGAGCGCAAGCCCGGTGTCATTCCAGTAGACCTTGGGCGACTTGATGAGCCGTTTGGTGCGGTTGATCGAGTACGCCGGCAGCCGAACGAGCTGGAACGAGGTTTCGAGTAGATCCAGATAGCGGTGGACCGTCGGCCTTGGGATCTCGGTGTCGCGGCCGAGCTCGGTCTGGTTGACGAGGTTGCCAATGCGCAGGCAGGCAGCGCGCATGAGGCGTCGAAAGTCGATCAGGCTCTCGAGGGCGGCAAGATCTGGCAGGTCGCGCTCGAGGTAAGTGCGGACATAGCCATCGAACCAGAGGGAGCGCTCAGTCTGGGTTGAAAGGCGAAGCGCCGGAACCGGGTAGCCGCCGATGCGGGCCTGCTCGCGCCAGTCCGCTTGCGGAGCCTGCTGGCCACGGACCAAGTCGTACCAATCCTGGCGCGGGCTTGCGAGGAGGGTGCCCCAGATGCCGCAGGTGCCCAAGCCCAGTCGCTCGCGACGAGTCAGGGGCCACAAGGTGACATAGCTCGCGCGGCCAGCCAGCGTTTCGTTCACGCGCCGCATCAGCAACAGGTTGGCCGACCCGGTCAACACGAACCTTCCGGGTGTGCGCTCAGGCGAATCATCGATGGCACGTTTGACCGCGAGGATCAGCTCAGGCTCGCGCTGGATCTCGTCGATGGTCATCCGAGGGGCGCCGCGCACGAGCTTGTCGGCGTCGGTCACGGCGCTGTCGCGCGTGCCTAGGTCGTCGAGCGTGAAGTAGGGCCGATCCGCTAACGAAGGCTCGGAGCGGACCAACGTGCTCTTCCCGGTCTGTCGCGCTCCCATCAACACGACAGCTGGATTGACTCGTGCTACTTGGCTGAGGATTCCGGCCGGCCAACGGTGAAGATAATCGTTCACGCCGTGAACGATTATCGCTCATCCCGTGGACGGTCGAGAGAAATTGCCTGTTCTCAGTTATTTAGGCTGAGGGCATCCCGCGCGCCGGCCTCATTTCCCCTGCCAGACCGCCGGCCGCTTCTCGAGGAAGGCCTTGACGCCTTCCTTCATGTCGGCGGTGGAGAAGCAGAGGCAGAAGAGGTCACGCTCGTAGACGATCCCTTCGCCCAGCGGCAGGCGCTCGCTGGCGCGCAGGGCTTCCTTGGCGACCCGCACGGTGAGCGGGCTCATGGCGGCGATCTTGTTGGCGAGCTCGAGTGTCTTGGCGCGCAGCTCCTCGTGTGGCACGACGAGCTCGACGAGCCCGATTTCCTTGGCCTCGGCGGCGCCGATCATGTCGCCGGTCAACGTCAGGCGCATGGCGTGGCCGATGCCGACGAGGCGCGGTAGGCGCTGGGTGCCGCCGCCGCCGGGGATGAGACCGAGCTTGATCTCCGGCTGGCCGAAGCGCGCCTTCTCGGAGGCGATGCGGATGTCGCACGACATCGCCAGCTCGCAGCCGCCGCCCAAACAGAAGCCGTTGATCGAGGCGATCACCGGCTTGGGGAAGCTCGCCATCACGTCGTAGAGGCGGGGGAAGCGCATGGCCTCGCGCTGGTCCATCGGGCCGCGGCCTTCGAACTCGGCGATGTCGGCGCCGGCAATGAATGCCTTGTCGCCGGCGCCGGTGATGACGACGACGCCCACCCCGTCGTCATGCTCGAGCTCGGCCAGGGCGGCGAGCACGTCGTCGCGCACCTGCTGCGACAGCGCGTTGAGCTTGTCGGGGCGGTTGACGGTGATCGTGGCGACGCGGCCGTCGCGTTCGACGAGGATCGTCTCGGGCATGGGACCTCCCTACTTGTGCTTCCAGTCGGGCTTGCGCTTGCCGAGGAAGGCGGCGATCCCCTCGTGCATGTCGGCGGTGCGGGTGAGCTCTTCGAGGTAGATGCGCTCGCTCTCGGTGAGCGCCGGGCCGAAGGGCTGCTCCTCGCCGGCCCGCGCCGCGCGCTTGGTGAGCCGCAGGGCGACGCCGCTCTGCCCGAGCAGTGCCTCGATCACTTTGTTGCACGCACCGTCGAGCTCCGCGATCGGCACGCGGCGGGTGAGGAGGCCCATGCGCTCCGCCTCGGCGGCGTCGAAGACGCGGCCGGTGAGCATCAGCTCGAGCGCGCGCGGCCGTCCGATCCAGCGCGGCAGCAGCGCCGCGGCCACCGGCGGGTAGCAGCCGAGCGTGATCTCGGGCAGCCCGAAGCTGGCGTCCTCGCTCGCCACGATGAGATCGCAGGCGAGGGCGAGCTCGAGGCCGCCACCGAGACAGTGGCCGCGCACGCAGGCGAGAGTGATGGCGTCGAGGTCACGTAGCAGCCGGAGGGCGCCGTGGAACGCCGCCAGCACCGGGCCGATGCGGTCGCCGACGTGGTCCTGCACGGCGACGCCGGCGGAGAAGGCGCGCTCGCCGGCGCCGCGCACCACCAGGAGGTCGAGGCCGGGGTCGCGAGTGAGGGCGCCCAGCCCGCGCTCGAGCTGCTGCAGCGTCGCGAGGTCGAGGATGTTGAGCGGCGGGCGCGACAGCGTCAGCGTCGCCATCCGCCCGTCGCGGTGCAGCCCGATGCCGACCGCGGGAAGGGTCATCGCAGCGCCGGCTCTGCCGTCTCGGCGTGGGCGGCCTCGGGGTGACGAACCCGAGCCGCCACTTGGTCGCGGAAGCGCTCGAGCAGCGCCCGCTGATTCGCCATGGTGACCAGGTTCTCGGGGTGCCACTGCACGGCCCACAGCCACCAGTCGGGATCGCGGCCCGACACTGCCTCGACGATGCCGTCGGGCGCCACCGCCACCGCTTCGAGGTCGGGCGCCAGCTCCTTGATCGCCTGGTGGTGGCGCGAGTTGACGAGCGACGGCTCGCGCGAGAGCAGGTCGCCCAGCTCGCTCTCGCCCGGCACCGGCTCGACGGGGTGGATGAGCGCGTCGCGCGGGAAGGAGAGGTCGTGCAGCACCGCGTTGGGCCACATCAGCTTCAAGTCCTGCCACAGCGTGCCGCCGAGGAACGCGTTGGTCACCTGCAGGCCGCGGCAGACGCCGAAGGTGGGCGTCTTCGCCTCACGCGCGCCTGCGAGCAGGCCGAGCTCGACCGCGTCGCGGTCGGGCATCAGCGACAGGTTGGCGTGCGGGTGCGGCTCTTCGCCGTAATGGTGCGGCTCGAGGTCGGGGCCGCCGCAGAGCAGCAGGCCGCCCGACTCGGCGGCGAGCGCCGGCGCGTCGCCCGGCTGCAACCGTTGCGGCGTGACGAGAACGATGTCTTCGTCAGGGACGCCGATGAGCCGCAGCGCCTCCAGGTACGGCTGCGCGCGGTCCTCGAGTGAGCAGGAGACGACGATGCGTTTCGATTCCACGCTCATGCTGCCCTCTCGACCGGCTTCTCGCCTGGTCTCTCGACCAGGGCCGCCAATCCCATCCCACCGGATACACACAGCGTAGCAACACCGCGGCGTCCGCCGCGGGCGGCGAGGCCGTGCAAGAGGGTGACCAGGATGCGGGCGCCGGTGGCGCCTATCGGGTGGCCGAGCGCGATGGCGCCGCCGTCGGGGTTGACGCGGCGGCGCTCGAAGGGGAGGTCCTTCAGGCAGGCGAGCACTTGGCTGGCGAAGGCTTCGTTGAGCTCCACCTGATCGACGTCGCCGTAGTCGATGCCTTGGCGGGCGAAGAGCCGTTGCACCGCCGGCACCGGCCCGATGCCCATGATGCGCGGGTCGACGCCGACGACTTCCCAGTCGAGCAGGTAGCCGGCGGGAGTGATGCCGAGGCGGTCCGCCGCCGCTTCGGAGGCGACGATCAGCGCCGCGGCGCCGTCGGTGATTCCGGAGGCATTGCCGGCGGTCACGGTGCCGCCCTCGCGGAAGACCGGCGCGAGCTTGGCGAGCGCCGCGGCGGTGACGCCGTCGCGCGGGTGCTCGTCGGTCGCCACCTCGGTCTCGCCGCCTGGTTTAGTTCCCGACTTGCCGGGCACCTTCACCGGCACGATCTCGCTCGCGAAGCGGTCGGTGCGGCGCGCCTCTTCGCAGCACCGCTGCGTCTCGGCGGCATAGGCGTCGGCGGCAGCGCGGTCGATCCCTGCCTCGACCGCCAGCTCTTCGGCGGTCTCGCCCATCACCAGCTTCGACAGCGGGTCGTTGAAGCCGTCCTGGTACATGCCGTCGACGATCTCGGCGTGGCCGAGGCGATAGCCCCAGCGCGCGCGTGGCAGCAGGTAGGGCGTGTTCGACATGCTCTCGGTGCCGCCGGCGAGCACCACCTCTGCCTCGCCGAGGCGGATGGCGCGCGCCGCGCAGAGCACCGCCTGCAGCCCCGAGCCGCAGGCCTGGTTGACGGTGAACGCCGGCCGCTCTTGCGGCACGCCGCTGCGATAGGCGATCTGCCTCGCCGTGTTCGGCCCGCCGCCGGCTTGGCGGGCGTGACCGAACACTACCTGGTCGACGACGTCGCCCGAGATGCCGGCGCGCGACAGCGCCGCCTGCGCGGCGGCGGTGCCGAGGTCCGCGGCGGTGAGCGATGCCAGCGCACCGCCGAAGCGGCCGATCGGCGTGCGCACCGGCGCGGCGAGGACGAGGCGAGGAGGAGTGGTCATGAAGTCACACCAAAGTCATTGCGAGGAGCGAAGCGACGAAGCAATCTCGACCATCGAGATCGCCACGGCCGCTACGCGGCCTCGCGATGACGCTGGCGGCGTTCCTAGCGCCCCGAAAACTCCGGCTTGCGCTTCTCCACGTAGGCGGCGAGACCTTCCTTGGCGTCGCCGCTCTCGAAGAGCTGCTGCTGCAGCTCGCGCTCGATGGCGAGGCCGCTCTCGAAGGGCACCTCCCAACCGCTCTGCACCGAGCGCTTGATGCGCCCCACCGCCTTGGCCGCCTTGTTGGGCGGGCAGAACTGTCGCGCGTAGCGGTGCACGTCGCCCCAGAAGTCGTCGCCCTCGAGCACCTGGTTGACGATGCCCCAATCGAGGCACTGCTCGTAGCTGATGAGGTCGCCGGTGACCATCAGCTCGATCGAGCGGCTCTTGCCGACGATGCGCGACAGGCGCTGCGTGCCGCCGGTGCCGGGGAGCACGCCCAGCGTCACCTCGGGGAGGCCGACCTTGCCCGAGCCCTTCTTCGCCAGCCGCACGTCGGCGGCCATGGCGATCTCGAGACCGCCGCCCACCGTGTGGCCCTGCAGCGCGGCGATCACCAGCTTCGGCGTCTGCTCGAGGCGGTTGAGGGTCTCGTTGGCGTGCAGGCAGAAGAAGTACTTGAACACCGGGTCGGCGCCCTTGAGCATGTTGATGTCGGCGCCGGCGCAGAAGAACTTCTCGCCCTTGCCTCGCAAGACGATGACGTGCACGTCCTTGTCGAAGCGCGCGCGCAAGATCGCTTCGTCGAGCTGGCGCATCATCTCGTGCGTGTAGCAATTGGCGGGCGGGAAGTCGAGAGTGAAATAGGCCACACCCTCGCGCACCTCGTAGTGCACCAGAGTTTGGGTCTGCGTCGTCGGCTCGGTCGCGGTCTCGACGGTCATGCCATCTCCTCCATCGGGGAACGGTTTGGCTATCTGGTTGGAAAGCGGGCGAGATCGTTTGGGGGCCGGCGGTGCGCCGGCGTCCTTGGGGACGATATCTTCTCACAGCGCGCGAGCGCGCCGCATCGAGCGCCGCGCATTCTTGACCCCGCCGCCGAGCGCTCCCTACAATCGCATCCAGAACGCCGTTCAGGATTCCTCTGCACTTCGTGTCTTCGCGCTGCCGATGATCACCGGTCATAACACCGACGTTCGCTACAAGGAACGGGTGTTTCACGTGCAGACGGAGGATAAGGGGTTGAACAACCCCTTCATCGAGAGCGTCGTCTACTTCGGCGGCCAGGTGATGGCCGCCAAGCGCGCGACCTACTCCGACCTGCTGCAGCAGGGCGAGGGCTCGGCGGCGATCGCCAGCCGCATGGACAACCAGCACCGGATGATGATCGCCGCCATCCGCGCCGGCAAGCTCGACGGCAAGCTGCGCGACATCCTCGGCCCCGAGGTGAGCGACGAGACTCACACGGCCGACGGCCGCCCCACGGCCACGAGCCTGCTCGACCAGGCGCGCGACGATCAAGGACCCACGCTCGACCAGGTGATCCTCGACTACCTCACCACGGAAGCGCACCACGAGCAGCTGGCGCTGGTGCTGACCGGCGAGGCGTTCTCGGCCGGCCGCACGAGCCGCGTCGCCGTGCGCGCCACGTCGGTGCGCAGCGGCCTGCCGGTGGCGGGCGCGCAGGTGACGGTGAAGCTGATCTCGACCGTGCGCGACCCGGTGGTGCTCGGCCACGGCACCACCGACGACGAGGGATTGCTCCGCGTCGACGTCGCGGTGCCGACGCTGCCCGGCGGCATGGCGGCGGTGATCGTGTCGGCGACGAGCCTGGTGGGCAGCAGCGAGGTCAAGCAGATCCTGTGAGCACGGCGGGCGCCAAGACGGTGGAGCAGATCGTCGTCAACGGCGAGCCGCGCGACATCGAGCCGGGCACGCCGCTGCTCGACCTGCTGGCCTCGCTGCGGCTCGATGCGCGCGCCGTAGCGGTGGAGCGCAACGGCGAGGTGCTGCGCCGCGCCCGGCTCGGCGAGGTCGAGCTGCAGCCTGGCGACCGCCTCGAGATCGTGCGCTTCGTCCAAGGGGGCTGAGCGGGATTGTTTCCACCCGGCCGAGCGGTTATCCTTACCGCCGCTTCGCTACCGTGGGCCGCTAGCTCAACTGGCAGAGCAGCAGACTCTTAATCTGCGGGTTCGGGGTTCGATTCCCTGGCGGCTCACCATTCACCTCTTCTTCGACCCTTCAGCCCTTTCTCTCGGTGGTGCCGCGCGGAAGTGGCGGAACTGGTAGACGCGCTAGACTTAGGATCTAGTCCCGAAAGGGGTGGGGGTTCGAGTCCCCCCTTTCGCACCACCTCCTGAATCCCCCGAGGAAGCGATGAGCCATCCGAGGAATCGATGAGTGTCGTCCTCTCCGTCGAAGACGCGGGCCCTTGCCGCAAGCAGTTGAAGATCGAGGTGCCGGGGCCGGCGGTGGCCGCCGAGACCGAGCGCGTCATCGGCGAGTACCGCAAGCGTGCGCGGCTGCCCGGCTTCCGCGTCGGCAAGGTGCCGGCCAACCTCGTCCGCTCGCGGTTCAAGAAGGAGATCGAGCAGGACGTCGTCGAGCGCCTGGTGCCGCGCTACTGGCATCAGGCCGAGGCCGAGCAGAAGCTCGACCCGCTGCTGCCGCCCGAGCTCGGCGAGGTCGACCTCAACCTCGGCGAGTCGATGACCTTCACCGCCACCGTCGAGACGCGGCCGGAGATCGCGCTCGGCAGCTACAAGGACGTGTCGCTGCCCGATCCCTCCACTGAGGCGACGAACGACGAGGTCGACAAGCAGCTCGAAGACCTGCGCCGCCGCGCCGGGGAGTGGAAGAAGGTCGAGCGCCCCGCCGGCCGCGGCGACCGCGTCGTCGCGGAGATCACCGAAGTCGGCGCCGAGCCGAGCGCCAACGCCGAGCCGCAAAAGACCTCGTTCGAAGTGGGCGACGAGCGCGTCTGGGAGGAGCTTTCCCTCGCCGCCACCGGCCTCTCCCCCGGCCAGGGCTCGACCTTCCGCCGCCGCGCCGCCGAGGGGGAGGAGGCCAAGGAGTACAAGGTCAAGGTCGAGTCCGTAGAAGAGCTGGAGCTGGCTTCGCTCGACGACGAGCTGGCGAAGAAGGTGAGCAAGTTCCAGACCCTCTCCGAGCTGCGCTCCGCCGTGGACCAGATGATCGTCGACGCCAAGAAGCGCGACCGCGCCCGCCAGCGCGAGAACGCACTGCTCAACACCCTGCGCGAGCGCCACCCGCTGCAGCTCCCCGAGGGTGTCGTGCAGCAGGAGATGGAGACGATGGTGCGCGAGTACGCCCACCAGCTCGCCCACCAGGGCGTCAACCTCGACAAGGCCGAGATCGACTGGGGTGCGCTCGGCGAGCGCGCCCGCCCCGATGCCGAGCGCGTCGTCCACTCGCGGCTGCTGCTCGACGCCATCGCCGAGGCGGAGTCGATCGCGGTTCCCGAGGAGCGGCTCGAGGCGCTGCTCGCCGAGATCGCCCGCGAGCGCAAGTCGACACCGCTCGCCGTTCGGCGCGACCTCGACAGCTCGGGGCGCCTGACCGGCCTGCGCCGCCAGCTTCGCCGCCAGGAAACCGTGCGCCACCTGCTCGGCGACGACGCCGGACTAGAATCCGGTTTCGCCGAGCCGCATGTGCATGATCATGATGACACGATCACGAGCATCACCACGAACACGACCACGACTGAGCAGTAGAGGACGGAACGAACCGATGCTGGTACCGATGGTTGTCGAGCAGACGAGCCGGGGCGAGCGGGCCTACGACATCTTCTCGCGCCTGCTCAAGGACAACATCATCTTCCTCGGCCGCGCCATCGACGACGACATCGCCAACCTGGTGATCGCGCAGATGCTCTTCCTCGAGGCCGAGAACCCCGAGCGCGACATCGCCCTCTACCTCAACTCCCCCGGCGGCTCGATCAGCGCCGGCATGGCGATCTACGACACCATGCAGTACATCCGCCCCGACGTGGCCACCGTGTGCGTCGGGCAGGCGGCGTCGATGGCGGCGCTGCTGCTCGCCGGCGGCGCCAAGGGGAAGCGCTCGGTGCTGCCCAACAGCCGGGTGCTCATCCACCAGCCGCTGCTCTACGGCCTCCAGGGCCAGGCCACCGAGATCGAGATCCACGCCCGCGAGCTGCTGCGCATGCGCGAGCGGCTCGACGAGATCCTCGCCTTCCACACCGGCAAGCCGGTGGAGCAGATCCACCTCGACACCGAGCGCGACAAGATCTTCAGCGCCCAGGAGTCGGTGGACTACGGCCTCGCCGACCAGGTCATGGCCCGTCGCCGGGCGCCGGGGCCCGTACCAGGCTGAGCGATCCAGAGGCCCGGCTGATCCCGCCCCTCGCCGGTCGCCGCGCCTACCGGTTAGAGGCTCATGCGCCCTCTGGTAGACTCACCTCGTCTCCCCACTCTTTGGAGCTAGGAATAGGGGTTGAGAGCGGGACGGTTCTAAGGGACGAGGGCAGCCCGCCCACAGAGCACATAGGCCAGTCGCCAGCCTAAGCACCCATCCGGAGGAGAGATGCCCAAGCGCGAAACCGGCGACGACACCCTGCGCTGCTCGTTCTGCAACAAGAGCCAGCGCGAGGTGCGCAAGCTCATCGCCGGCCCGACGGTATTCATCTGCGACGAGTGCGTCGACATCTGCCTCGACATCATTGCCGAGGACCGGATGCTCGAGCAGCAGCAGGAGACCAATCTCCCCAAGCCGCACGAGCTCAAGAAGTTGCTCGACGAGTACGTCATCGGCCAGGAGCAGGCAAAGAAGAAGCTCGCCGTCGCGGTCTACAACCACTACAAGCGCATCGAGCACGCCGAGCGCATGCGCTCGGACGTCGAGCTGCAGAAGAGCAACATCCTGCTCATCGGCCCCACCGGCACGGGCAAGACGCTGCTGGCGCAGACGCTCGCCAAGATCCTCCACGTCCCCTTCACCATCGCCGATGCGACGACCCTCACCGAGGCCGGCTACGTCGGCGAGGACGTCGAGAACATCATCCTCAAGCTCTACCAGGCGGCGGGGAACGACAAGGAGAAGACTCAAAAAGGGATCGTCTACCTCGACGAGGTGGACAAGATCTGCCGCAAGGGCGACAACCCCTCGATCACCCGCGACGTCTCCGGCGAGGGCGTGCAGCAGGCGCTGCTCAAGATCCTCGAGGGGACGATGTGCAACGTGCCGCCGCAGGGCGGCCGCAAGCACCCGCACCAGGAGTTCCTGCAGATCGACACCACCAACATCCTCTTCATCTGCGGCGGCGCCTTCGTCGGCTTGACCGAGCAGATCGAGCGGCGCCTCAACCAGAAGACGATGGGCTTCGGCGCCGAGCTCAAGGAGAAGAAGAAGAACAAGGCCGGCGACCTGCTCGGCAAGGTGGTGCCCGAGGACCTCATCAAGTTCGGCTTGATCCCCGAGTTCGTCGGCCGCCTGCCGGTGCTCGCCTCTCTCGACGAGCTCGACGAAGAGGACCTCATCCGCATCCTCGTCGAGCCCAAGAACAGCCTCGTGCGGCAGTACAAGACCATCTTCGAGATGGAGAACGTCAACCTCAAATTCACCGAGACCTCGCTCAAGGCGATCGCCAAGGAAGCGCTCAAGCGGGGCGTCGGCGCCCGCGGCCTGCGCATCATCCTCGAGGAGCTGATGCTCGACCTGATGTACGAGGTGCCCTCGGCCGCCGACATCGAGGAGTGCGTCATCACCGAAGAGGTCGTGGCGCAGCGCACGGCGCCGGTCCGCGTCTATAAGAAAGCCGGGTAACCCCTAAAGATGACCGAGCAGCGTTCGAGCTTCGTCGATACCTCGTCCCTCGAGCTCCCCGTCGTCCCGCTGCGGGACATGGTGGTCTTCCCCCACATGATGGCGCCGTTCATCGTCGGCCGGCAGGCCTCGGTGCGCGCGCTCGAGGAGGCGCTCACCGACCCGAGGAAGCGGATCTTCCTCGTCACCCAGCGCGACCCCAAGGTCGACGAGCCCGGGCGGGCCGACCTCTATGACATGGGCGTCGTCGCCAAGGTCATCCAGAACCTCAAGCTCCCCAACGGCAACGTCAAGGTGATGGTCGAGGGCGTGCAGCGCGCCAAGCTGCTCGACGTCGACGAGTCCGGCGACGGCACGACCGCCACCGTCGAGGCCTACCGCATCACCTATCCGCTCTCCGACAAGCTGCAGGTGTACATGGGCAAGGTGCTCTCGACGTTCGAGCACTACGCCAAGGTGTCGCACCACCTCGCCTTCGAGAGCCTGATCTCGACGCTCAAGCTGGAAGACCCCGACCGCTTCACCGACACGCTGGCGGCGCACCTGATGGTGTCGACCACCGACAAGCAGGCGCTCCTCGAGCTGCTGAATCCCTACGAGCGGCTGCAGAAGCTGCACGATCTGCTGGACCTGGAAGTCGAGAAGGTCAACATCGACAAGCGCATCAACGTCCAGGTCAAGAAGCAGATGGAGAAGGCGCAGAAGGAGTACTACCTCAACGAGAAGATCAAGGCCATCCACCAGGAGCTCGGCAGGAAGGACGACCGCAGCGACGAGGTCGCCGAGCTCAAGGAGAAGATCGAGAAGGCCGGGTTACCCGACGAGGTGAAGGAGAAGGCCGAGCAGGAGCTCAAGCGGCTGGAGGCGATGCCGCCGGTCTCCGCCGAGGCCACCGTCTCGCGCAACTACATCGACTGGCTGGTCTCGGTGCCGTGGACCAAGGCGTCGCGCGAGCTGCGCGACATCGAGAAGGCCGAGAAGATCCTCAACGAGGACCACTACGGCCTGGAGAAGATCAAGGAGCGCATCCTCGAGTTCCTCGCCGTCCGCCAGCTCACCAAGAAGGTGCAGAGCTCGATCATCTGCTTCGTCGGCCCGCCGGGCGTCGGCAAGAGCTCGCTCGCCAAGTCGATCGCCCGCGCCACCGGCCGCGAGTTCGTGCGGCTGTCGCTGGGCGGCGTGCGCGACGAGGCGGAGATCCGCGGCCACCGGCGCACCTACATCGGCGCCTTCCCCGGCCAGATCATCCAGATGATGAAGAAGGCGGGGACGATCAACCCCGTCTTCCTGCTCGACGAGATCGACAAGATGTCGATGGACTTCCGCGGCGACCCGACGGCGGCGCTGATGGAGGTGCTCGACCCCGAGCAGAACAACACCTTCGTGGACCACTACCTCGACGTCGAGTACGACCTCTCCAAGGTGATGTTCATCTGCACCGCCAACGTGCTGCACACGGTGCCGGCGCCGCTCAAGGACAGGATGGAGATCATCCAGCTCTCGGGTTACACGCTCACCGAGAAGTCGGCGATCGCCCAGCAGTTCCTCGTCCCCAAGCAGCTCGAGAAGCACGGCCTGGAGGCGCACTCGATCACCTTCGACCTCGAGGCGATCCGCCAGATGATCGAGATGTACACCCGCGAGGCGGGCGTGCGCAGCCTCGAGCGCGAGATCGCCGCGGTGGCGCGCAAGCTCGCCCGCAAGGTGGTGCAGAGCAAGCCCGAGCAGCCGACGGTGGTGAGCGGCGACCTGGTGACCGAGCTCCTCGGCAAGCCGCGCTTCCGCCCCCGCCGGAAGAACGAACGCTCCGAGGTGGGCGTCGCCACCGGCCTCGCCTGGACCGAGGTGGGCGGCGAGCTCTTGGAGACCGAGATCGGCCTGATGAAGGGCAAGGGCAAGCTGACGTTGACCGGCAAGCTCGGCGACGTCATGCAGGAGTCGGCGCGTGCCGCCGTTTCCTACCTGCGCAGCCGTGCCGAGCTGCTCGGCATCGACCCCGAGTTCAACGAGTCGATCGACATCCACATCCACGTCCCCGAGGGCGCCATCCCCAAGGACGGGCCGTCGGCCGGCATCACCATGGCCACCTCGCTCGTCTCGGCGCTCACCAAGGTGCCGGTGCGCAAGGACGTGGCGATGACCGGCGAGATCACGCTGCGCGGCAAGGTGCTGCCGGTGGGCGGCATCAAGGACAAGATCCTCGCCGCCTACCGCGCCGAGATCACCGAGGTGATCCTCCCCAAGGAGAACGAAAAGGACCTCGAGGAGATCCCCGCCGAGGTGCGCGACGTGCTCGAGTTCCACTTGGTGGAATCGATGGACGAGGTCTTGAGACTGGCGCTCGACGGCACTCCGACTCCATTGCCGCTCGGCAAGGACGGCGGGTTCGACAAGCCGGTCGAGCCGCAGGTGTCAGGCGGCGACTTGGCCGCTGCTCACTGATCCGCCGCCTAACCCGATTTGACTCCCTAGCCTCTCAGATCGCATACTGACGCTCTCGACGCTTTCCCCTTTCCCTCAGGCACAACGCGGTTAGTTGACACGGCGCCTCGCGCGGTCCGCTTCGGCGGCCGCTAGGGCCACACTCCAGTGGAGAACATCCAGACCGCCGAGTACGTCCGCTCGGCACACTCGGCACGAGACCTGCTTGACGACGGTCGCCCCCAGGTGGCCTTCGTGGGCCGTTCCAACGTCGGCAAGTCGAGCCTCTTGAACGCGCTGTTGCGGCGCAAGGGGTTGGCGAAGACGAGCGCGACGCCGGGACGGACGCAGACCATCAACTACTTCCTGATCAACGACCGCCTCTGGTTCGTGGACCTTCCCGGCTACGGATACGCCAAGACCAGCAAAGACAAACGACACGCCTGGGCCAAGACCGTGGAGCAATACTTCGAACGCGCGCTGCCGGCGGCCATCGCCGTGCTGCTGATCGACGCCAAGGTGGGCGGCACGCCGCTCGACGCCGCGGCGTGGGAGTACCTGACGTCGAGCGGCGCCGAGCCGGTCGTCGTCGCCACCAAGGTCGACAAGGTGCCGCGCGGCAAGCGCCACCAGGCCCGCGTCGCGCTGCGCGAGCGCGTCGGCATCCCCGACGGCTATCCGGTCGCCGAAGTCTCGGCGAGCACCGGCGAGGGCATCCGCGAGTTGATGAAAGAGATCGGCGTCCGCCTGCAGACACCGCTTGCGAGGAGTGGAGCACACCATGCCTAGAACCAGCCATACGCGCACGCGCCACGAGGGCGAAGAGGCGAAGCCGGAGGCGGCGCTGCAGCCGGCGGAGGAGCAGGCGGCGACCAACGGCAGCGGCTCGCACGACGAGAGCCAGGAAGCCAAGCCGGCCGGCGAGACGGCCCACACCGACAGCGCGACCGCGGAGACACCCGCGGCCGCGACATCCAGCAACGGCACCGGCGAGGAACCTCGCGGCGCCGCCGCCGAAGGCTCGCGCGCCGACGAGAAGGGCGACGGCGCGCGTGCCGCCGCGCAGCCGGCGCGCACGGACCGCGTCACGGGCGAGCATCCGCGCACGGAGCGGCCGAGCGGCAGCCAGACCGGCGAGCAGCGCGCCGTGCAGCGCGACGACCGGCAGAGTGCGAGCTCGACCGGCGAGCGGGCGGCGATGCAGCGCGACCGCCGCGAGGCGCTCGACATCCGCGCCTTGAAGGAGATGAGCATCTCGAAGCTGACCGAGGTCGCCAAGGACCTCGGCGTCGAGGGCGCCACCTCGCTGCGCAAGCAGGAGCTGATCTTCAAGATCCTCCAGGCGCAGACCGAGAAGAGCGGGTTGATTTTCGCGGAAGGGGTCCTCGAGTGCCTGCCCGACGGCTTCGGCTTCCTGCGCGCGCCCGAGTACAACTACCTGCCGGGCCCCGACGACATCTACGTCTCGCCGTCGCAGATCCGCCGCTTCGACCTGCGCACCGGCGACACCGTCTCCGGCCAGGTGCGGCAGCCGAAGGAAGGCGAGCGCTACTTCGCCCTCATCAAGGTCGAGGCGGTCAACTTCGAGCACCCCGACGTCGCCCGCAACAAGATCTTCTTCGACAACCTGACGCCGCTCTATCCCGAGGAGCGGCTGCACCTCGAGAACGTCGGCGACATGTCCTCGCGCGTGCTCGACCTGTGCACGCCGATGGGCAAGGGGCAGCGCGCGCTCATCGTGGCGCCACCGCGCACCGGCAAGACGATGCTGCTGCAGTCGCTGGCGCACTCGGTGGCCTCCAACCATCCCGAGGTGGTGCTCATCGTGCTGCTCATCGACGAGCGTCCCGAAGAGGTCACCGACATGCAGCGCTCGGTGCAGGGCGAGGTGGTGTCGTCGACCTTCGACGAGCCGGCGACCCGCCACGTGCAGGTCGCCGAGATGGTGATCGAGAAGGCAAAGCGCCTCGTCGAGCACAAGAAGGACGTGGTGATCCTGCTCGACTCGATCACCCGTCTCGCGCGCGCCTACAACACCGTGCAGCCGCCGTCGGGCAAGGTGCTCTCCGGCGGTATCGACGCCAACGCGCTGCACCGCCCGAAGCGCTTCTTCGGCGCCGCCCGCAACATCGAGGAGGGCGGCTCGCTGACCATCATCGCCACGGCCCTCGTCGACACCGGCAGCCGCATGGACGACGTCATCTTCGAGGAGTTCAAGGGCACCGGCAACTGCGAGCTCCACCTCGACCGCAAGCTGGTCGAGAAGCGCGTCTTCCCGGCCATCGACATCAACAAGTCGGGCACCCGCAAGGAAGAGCTCCTCATGCCCGAGAAGGAGCTCCACCGCATCTGGGTGCTGCGCAAGGTGCTCAACCCGCTGTCGACGGTCGAGAGCATGGAGCTGCTCCTCGACAAGCTGCAGAAGACGAAGAGCAACCAGGAATTCCTCAACGCGATGTCGCGCTAGCGCGGCCAGGACGGGCGAATCCGCGAGCGCTCCGTCAGCGCGGACGTTTGCTTGGAGCTCACCTGTGCAACTATCATAGTTGCCGGAGGTGCTCGACATGGCCGAGAAGGTTTCGACGATGGCCGTCAGGGCGCGCATAGGCGACATGCTCAACCGTGTCGCGCTCCGTCACGACGAGTTCATCATCGAGCGCAAGGGAAAGCCCTTGGCGGCGCTGGTGCCGATCGAACGGCTCGACCAGATGCGGCAATTCGCCCGCCGCCATGCGCGCGAGTTCCTCGGCCGCCAGAAGGGTCGGGCTGGGGACAAGCTCACCGATGAGGAGGCGATGGACGTCGCGCTCGCCGCACAGCGGACAGCCCGCCGCCGCATCCGCCAAGGCATCGCCCGCCCGCGCCGAACCCGCAAGCCGTAGACCTCGTGCGGGCGCTGCTCGACAGCAACGTGCTCCTGAGTGCGGCGATTCGGCCTAGCGGGCCGCCGGGGCGGATCGTCGCAGCCCTGGTCGAGCACGACGCATTCGAGCTTGTACTCTCACCGGCGATCCTCGCCGAGGTCGAAGCGGCGCTTGCGCTGCCGAAGATCCGCCGCTACTTCGAGGATCCCAGCGAAGCGCTGCGTTGGTTGGCCGATCTCGCGGTTCTCTCCGACATCGCCGCCGATACTGGCCGCGCAGAGGGTGTGTGCCGGGATCCTGACGACGACGCCGTCCTGTCAGCGGCGCTGGAAGGTCGTGCTGAGGTGATCGTGAGCGGTGACGCCGACCTGCTGGCGCTAGAAGAACACGAAGGCATTGCCATCGTCACCCCGCGCGATTTCCTGAAGCTCATCGCGGCTGACTAGACCTGTAAAGAGCGACGACGCGTCGGTCGGCGCGTGAGAGAGGCGGAAGCGTATAGTGAATTTTAAATCTGCGGAGAAAGGGGGAGATCATGAAAGAGGCACCGGAGCAGCCGCTGCGTGGGCCGGCGGCATTCGAGTCCGAGGAGCCGGAGGCGCTGCAGGCGCAGGCGGCGATCCTGCTTTCGGTGGGCGCGGAGCTGCGCGGCGACCGCGTCGCGGTGCAGGCGAAGTCGGCGGCGGCAGCGGCGCCGGCGGACATGCTGGAGACGGCGGTGCTGGACGAGTTTCCCATCCCGCGGTTGGCGCCGCCCGGGAGAAGGATTTCGGGACGCAAGGCGCTGGAGGCCGTCGCGGCTGATGCGGCCGAAGCGAAGGCAGCCGAGGCGGAAGCGGCGGAGGCACCGGCGCGGCCGTCTCGACTCGCCGAGCTCGCCGAGACGCTTTACGAGCGTCAATCGGCTACTGCCGCTGCCGCGCTATCGCACGCGGCGCTGCGCCACCCGTACGAGCTGGTGCGCGTCGCGGCTGCCAACGCCGCGCTCGCCGTGACGACCGAGCCGCGGGAGCCGTATCGCGTCCTGGTCGAAGGCACCTACAGCGACGACGAGCTGGTGCGCGACGTGGCGGCCACCTCGCTGGCGCGCTATCGCCCCGACCATCCGCGCCTCGCCGCGCTGGCTCCCGAGCCGCCGCCGCCGGGTGAAGGCACCGCCGAGACCTCGACGCTCGTGCACGGCACCTGGGCCGCGAACGGCACCTGGTGGCGCCCCGCTGGCGACTTCTGGAGCTACGTCGACGCCGACGTCTGGCACGACCTCTACGACCAGAACGACTTCTACAAGTGGAGCGGCGGCTACAGCGACGGCGCGCGCGACCAGGGCGCCGACCTGCTGGTGACGTGGATGAACAACCACGGCGCCGCCGGTCTGTCGCTGATGGCCCACAGCCACGGCGCCAGCGTCACCATGCTGGCGAGCTGGCGCGGCGTCAACTTCGGGCGCGTCGTCTTCCTCAGCGCGCCGGTGCACCCGGCGAAGTACAAGATGAACTTCGCCGCCGTGCAGCGGGTCGTCTCGTTCCGCGTCAAGCTCGACCTCGTGCTGCTCGCCGACGGCAGCGGCTCGAAGTTCAGCGACCCGCGCTACAACGAGAATGTGCTGCCGATCTGGTTCAACCACTCGGCGACGCACGACCCCGACATCTGGCGGCGCTACGACCTGCGGTCGAAGCTGTAGCCGGGCTGCTAACGTCGCCTCGTGAAGCTCGGATCGGCGCTCGCCACCTTTGGCAAGAGCGCGGCGCTCAGCCTGGGCTCCGCCGCCGCCGCCCGCAGCCTGCTCGCCGATCTCTCCTCGGCCGACGAGAACGTGCGCACCCTCGCCGGCATGTTCCTCGTCCGCAACGGCCGCCGCTCGCTGCCGGTGCTGCGCCAGGCACTGGCGCGGCGCGAGCAGCTTCCCACGGTGCTGACCATGCTGGCCGACATCGCCGCCCCCGAGAGCGAGGCCGAGATCGGCCGCTTCGTCGACGACGCCGATCCCGAAGTCGCGCAGGCGGCCCGCATGGCCCTCGACGTTTGGCGGCGAAATCGATCGGGGCCTCGCTGAGACACGAAGGGTGGGGGCCATCCCCCGCCCTCCGTGGTTCGGAGCCTACGGGAGCCGGCGCTCTAGAAGAGCACCTTCAAACCGAGCTGGATGATCCGCGGGTCGCCGGCGCCGCTGCGCACGGTGCCGTCGAAGTTGAAGGCGAGGTTGGTGGTCTCCGGGCGCAGGAAGTTGGCGCGGTCGAGGAGGTTGAAGACCTCGAAGACCGGCTGAACGGTAACGTTGCCGAAGGCGAAGTCCTTCGACAGCCTCAGGTCGAGCGAGGAGAAGATGTTGTCCTTGCGACCGAGGTTGCGCTGGACGACGGAGGCGCAGGGGTCTGCAGGGGTAGGTCCCGGTGTGCAGCGGTCGGCGGGCGATGCGGCATCGGCACCGCTGGCGGTGATCGACTTCGGCTGCGCCGAGCGGTAGGCGTAGCGCAGGTTGAAGTCGACTCCCCACGGCAGGTTGTAGAGCAGCCAGGCGTTGACGCGGTGGCGCTGGTCGCGGTTGGAGTAGCCGTACTCACGGTCGAGCTGAGTGATGTCGGCGTAGGTGAAGGTGAAGGGGTCGCGCTCGTTGTCGTCGTCCGACTTGTCCTTCGACCAGGTGTAGTAGAGCTGGTAGGCGTAGTTGTGCGACTGCCGCTTGTCGAGCCCGAGGGTGACGCCGCGGTAGCGGCTCTTCGCCGTCGACTCCACGGTGGTGAGCGTGGCGATGCCGTTGCTGCCACCCGGCGGCAGGCCGCTGCTCCACGGCGAGCCGAGCCGCGGGTCGTTGCGGTTGGTGAAGCGCGTGATGTGGTCGGTGTTGGCGTAGTTGAGCTTGACCAGCGCGGCAGTCTCGGGCATCACTTCGCGCTCGTACGAGAAGCTGTAGGAAGTGGTGCGCGGGGTCTGCCAGTCCTCGTCGAAGACGAAGACGTCGGGGAAGAACACGTCGCCGCCCTGCAGGAGCTGGGTGTAGGGCGGCGGCGTGCCGACGCCGGTGGCGCGGAAGAGCGTCTGCCCCAGGCTGCCGTTGGTGGAGCGGCTGGAGGCGAGGTCGAGGGCGGGGAGCCGCGCATGGTAGACGCCGGCGGTGGCGCGGACCACCGACTTCTGGTCGTCGCCCGGCACCCACGAGATGCCCAGCCGCGGCTGCCACATCGACCAGTCGTCCGGGATGTCGCCGTTGCTGGGGAACCGCTGGCCGTTGCGGGTCTGGCCGATGAAGGGAGCGAAGTACACCTGGCTCGGCGGCGTCCGCACGTCGGGGTTGTCGAGCCCCTCCCAGCGCAGGCCGTAGTCGACGGTCAGGTTGGGCCGCGGCTTCCAGCTGTCCTGCACGTAGATCGCCGGCTCGCGCTGCTTGATGTCCTGCGTGCCGGCCGCTTCGACGCTGGTGCTGCCGACGCCCGCCTGCTGCAGGTAGAGCAACACGACGCCCTGCGTGCCGCCACTGTTGTAGTAGTTGATGAAGTCGCTGGTGGTCAAGAAGACGAAGCGCCCGTTGGCGAAGCCGATGAAGGTCTGCGACGAGGTCACCTCGTTGAGGTCGAAGCCGGCCTTGAACGAGTGGTTGCCGCGCAGATAGGAGAGGTTGTCGGTGATCTGCTTGCGGTCGTCGTTGTACTTGACGGGCAGGAAGAAGGGCATGCCCCAGCGCGCGCCGCTGGGCGTGAAGTCGTCGTTGAAGAGGATGGCGGTGTCGGGGAAGGGCCGGTTCTGGCCGGGGATGTTCGGCCCCTCGTAGGGGCGCGGCCGCCATTCCTTGGCGTACTGCGCGCGCACCTCGTTGAGGGTGTTGTCCGAAAGGGTGGTGATGAGGGAAAAGGTGCCGGCGTGCGAATAGTCCTGCTCGACGCCGTTGGCCGAGCGGCCCCACTGGTCGACGTCGAAGGTGCCGTTCACCTGCTCGGAGTTGGTGTAGCTGTAGCGGAAGGACGCCAGGTTGCTCGCCGAAGCCTGCCAGTCGACTTTCGCCTGCGCCACCTCGGCGTCGTCGCTGCGCTCGATGGGGCCGTTCTCGTTGGGCAGCCCGATGCTGGCGAGGAAGGAGACCAGGCGCGGGTCCATGCGGTTGGGGTTCGTCTGCTTGGTGCGGTTGCTGCGCTGCACGTCGGCGGCGACGAAGTAGAAGAGCTTGTCGGCGATGAACGGGCCGCCGAGCGTGAAGCCGCCCTGCTTGCGGTCGAAGCTGCCCTCCTCGGCGCTCGAACCGTCAGGGTTCTTCGGCGTGTTGGAGAGGCTGTCGTTGGTGAAGAAGCCGTGCACGCTGCCCTGTAGCTGGTTGGTGCCCGACTTGGTGATGACGTTGACGAAGCCGCCCGAGGAGCGCCCGAACTCGGCCGGCGCCCCGTCGGCGACCACCACCACCTCTTGCACGGCGTCGAGGTTGAAGGTGAAGGGCGGCCGCTGGCCGCCGCGCTGCTCGCCGAAGAAGGGGTTGTTGAAGTCGGCGCCGTCCACCGAGATGTTGTTGGAGATGCCCTTCTGGCCGTTGATCGACAGCTCGTCGCCGTCGGGCCCCTGCACGATGGTGACGCCGGGGGTGAGCTTGACGAAGTCGAGGAAGTTGCGGCCGTTGTTGGGCAGCCCTTCGACCGCCTTGCTGTCGATGCGCACGGTGCCTTCGGTGCGCGAGGTCTCGATCACCGGCGCCTCGCCGGTGACGGTGATCGCCTCGGTCACCGTCGGCGGCTGCAGGGGCAGGTCGAGGTCGACGATCTGGCCGACGCCGAGCTGGACGCCCTCGCGCGTCAGGTTCGAGAAGCCGTCTGCCGCGACGACGATGCGGTAGGGGCCGAGCGGCAGCAGCACGCCGCGGAAGCGGCCGGCGCCGTCGGTGACGAGGGTCTTCTCGAAGTTGGTGGCGGTGTTGGTCAACACGACGCTGGCGCCCGCCACCCCGTTGCCTTCGCTGGTGACGGTGCCCTGGATGACGCCGGTAGTGGCCTGGGACTGGGCGAGGACGCCGGACGCGGCGGCCAACAGCAGGGCGGCCGCGCACAGACTCGCACGCAATGCTCTCCGCATGATTCCTCCTTCTCGCGTGGAAGGACCGCACTCTACGCCAGCGCCCGCAGGGCGGCAATCGGAAAACCGCCGGCCGGTGCGTTGTCACAGCGCCGCTAACAATGTGCTGATGCCGCTGGCGGTCAGAAGCGCGACGCCCCCAGCCAGGTCCCCCAGGTGTCCACCGCCGAGGCGTAGCCGTGGTAGCACCAGATGGTGCGGTTGTCGGTCGGGTCGTTGGCGATGCCGGCGTAGTCGCCCCAGCGGTTGCGCCCGCCGACGACGTGCACGTAGCGCGCGACGCCGGCCTTGAGCTCGGCGCTCGCCTGCAGCTGCCCGAGCGTGTCGGAGGCGAGACGGCCGGTGACGCGGATGCTGGCGAACTCGGCGGCGCCCGAGCGCGCGAAGACCATCGTCGCGTTGCCGTTGCCGTCCGGCATCAGCGCCGGGTAGAAGTAGTGGCGCCCGCCGGTGCCGAAGAGGCCCTGCTGCACGAGCGCGCCGGTCGTGGCGTCGACCTGCAGCCAGTGCGCCACGGCGACGTTGGTGCCGTCGCCCCAGTCGTGCCGCGAGGTGAAGGTCGTCCACACCGAGCCGCCGCGGAAGACGGCGTTGAGCACGCGCACGTCGCCGCTGTCGAGCCCCGTCGACGTGCCCTTCTGCGTCGCGTCGGGTGGCAGCCCGTAGGCGGCGATGCCGACGTTGCGGCGCGTCATCGTCGGGTTGCCCAGCGCGTCGGTGAGCGACCAGAGCGACAGCAGCGTGCGCGTCGGCGCGCTCATGCTGGGGAAGAGGGTGTTGACGAAGTACTGCACCTGCGGCGCGCCGTAGGTGTGGCAGGGCGAGACGGTGAAGGCGAAGTTGCCGTCGGCGTTCTTGAGCTTGACGACGTCGCGGAAGGTGGCGGGGCTGCCCGCATAAGGAGCGGCCTTCGGCACCACGCGGACCTTGGCGTACTGGAAGGCGCCGTCGAACTGGAACATGTTGGCGGTCAGGTAGAGCGCCTGCGCGTCGACGCCGAGCCCAGGGTAGTCGGCCCAGTTGTTGGTCTGGGTGTTGCCGTCCTTCATGGCGTCGAGCTTGTAGTTGAACCAGCCGCCGAGCGGGTCGGAGGTCTTCGACACCGAGAGCAGGAAGAACGAGGTGTTGCTGCTCTGCCCGAGCGCCACGCAGAGCAGCACCCAGCGGCCGGCATGCTGGTCGTAGAGCGCCTTGGGGTCGAAGATCTTCGCCTGCGAGATGACGTTGCTGAACCACGCCGTCAGCGTGCGCTGCAGCACCGGCGCGCCGCCGGTCTTGGCGTAGACGTGCACCGTCGAGTTGACCGCCGCGAGCAGGTGCGCCGGACCGGCGGCGAGGGTGCAGTCGGGCGGCGCCCAGCCGGTGGCAGCGATGCCGCCGAAGGCGCCGACGGTCCCCGGCGCGGCGGCGGTCGGCCCGGCATCGAGCGGCGCCGCGACCGCTGCGGCGACGGCCGCGGCGGTGACCGCCTTCGGCTTGCGGCCCTTGTCGCGCGCCATCGTCATCTCGCCCTTGGGGCGGGGGAGCTTGAGCTTCCGCGCCGTGCCCTTGAGCGTCTCGAACGAGGTGAGGTCGATGGGGTAGCGCGTCGTCGCCGGGCGCGGGCGGTCGTACTCGGCGGGGCCGCCGCCGACTTCGGCGGCGAAGGCGGTGGCCACTGCCTGCGCGCCGGGCTCGAAGGAGGCGCCCTTGGCGGCCTTGCCCGCGGTGGGCATGGCGCGCAGGCGTTGTGTGGAGCTGGCGGCCGGTTTCGATTTCGCGGCGGTCCGCCGGCGCGCCTTCCGCGCGGGCCTCGTCTTCGCGGCGGCCTTCGGGCGCCGTGGCTTTCGCGGCTTTCTCACCCCCATGATGCCCTCCTGAAGGCGCGGCGCTCGCCGCGCGACGAGATGGTTAGTTGCCGCCGTCGTGGTCGCCGCGGTCGCGTTGCGCGGGACCGCTGCCGGCGCCGCCGCGCCTCGCATCGTCCTTGAGCCGGTCGTACTCCGCGCGCGGCAGCGGCGAGCCGTGCGTGATGCCGCGCTCCTCGCGCGCCGCGGCCGGCTTTTCGCCGCGCTGCTGGTCGCCCTCGGGGGCCCGCTCTTCACCTTCCGAGGCAAGCGGATCGTACTCCCGCCCCGCCTCGGTGGTGCCGTCGTCGCAAGCTCCGCTGCCCTGGTGCTGCACGGGTCGCTCGACTTTCGCGTCCGCATCGCCGCGCGTTCATCGCGCGCGACGTGACGACGAGCATGATACGCCCGCGCCGCGCAAGATATCCTCGCCACGATGCCGAGCGAGCCGCCGACCCGCAGCCTCGAAGGCCGCTCCGTCGCGGCCGAGCGCGGCGACGCGCGGGCGACCGCCCTCGAGCCGCCGGCGACCGCGCTGCGCGTGCACTTCGGCATCGTGCATTACCTCAACAGCTGGCCGCTGGCGTGGAGCTTCCTGCGCCGCCGCGCTCCCGGTTGGGCGGAGCCGGTCTACCTGCCGCCGGCGCGCGTCGCCGACGGCCTCGCCGCGGGCGAGCTCGAGGTGGGCCTCGTGCCCTCGGCCGAGCTGCAGCGCATCCCGGGCCTGTCGGTGGTGCCCGGCCTCTGCATCGCCTCGCAACAAGAGGTGAAGAGCGTGCTGCTCGTCTCGCGGGTGCCGCCCGAACGCATCCGCCGCGTGGCGCTCGACGAGAGCAGCCGCACCTCCGCCGTCCTGGTGCAGGTGCTGCTCGCCGAGCGTCACGGCGTGCGGCCGGAGGTGGCGCCGTTCCGGCCCGACCTCGAGGCGATGCTCGCCACCGCCGACGCGGCGCTGCTCATCGGCGACCCGGCGCTCAAGGTGGATCGTAGCGGCCTGCACGTCGTGGATCTCGCAGCCGAGTGGCGCGCGCTCACCGGCCTGCCGTTCGTCTTCGCGGTGTGGGCGGTGGGCCCGGACGTCGAGCCCGCGGTGGCGGCGGGCGAGGTGGCGCCGCTGCTCGCCGGCAGCCTGGCGACGGCCGAGCGCGAGCTCGACGAGTTGATCGCCGCCGCCGCGGCCGAGCTGCGGCTGCCGAGCGACGAGGTGCGCACCTACCTGACGCGCCACCTGAGCTACCGCCTCGGCGCTCCCGAGCGCGCCTCGCTCGAGGAGTTCTTCCGCCGCGCCCATCGCCATGGGCTGCTCCCCGCGCCGCGGCCGCTGCGGTGGGTGCGTGAGCCCGGCTGATCCGTCCGCTTCGCCGGAGGCGCCCCGCGCGCCGAGGCAGGGCTTGCTCGCCGGCTGGGGCGGCGTCTCGGCGCCCGGCCGCGAGATGCGCTCCGAAGATCTCGCGGCGGTGACGCGCGATGCGCCGCTCACCCGCGGCCTCGGCCGCGCCTACGGCGACGCGGCGCTGCCGCCTCCGGGAGTCGACCGCGTCGCCGGCTCGCGGCTCGCCGACCGCATCCTCGACTTCGACCCGGCGAGCGGCCGCCTGCGCGCCGAGGCCGGGCTGTCGCTGCGCGCGCTGCACCGGCTGATGATGCCGCGCGGCTTCTTCGCGCCGGTGTCGCCCGGCACCGAGGAGGTGACGCTCGGCGGCATGGTCGCCGCCGACGTGCACGGCAAGAACCATCACGTCGCCGGCACCTTCGGCCGCCACGTCGAAGAGTTGCTGGTGCGCGTCGGCGACGGCCGCTTCGTGCGCTGCTCGCCGCGCGAGGAGGCGGAGCTCTTCTGGGCGACGGTGGGCGGCATGGGGCTCACCGGCCACGTGCTGGAGGTGACGTTCAAGCTCGACCGCATCCCCTCGTCGTGGATCCTGTGCGAGACGATGCGCTTTCCTCGGCTCGTGCCGCTGGTGCAGGCGCTGCGCGAGGCTTCGACGCGCTGGCCGTTCACCGCGGCGTGGATCGACTGCCTCGCCAAGGGCGAGGCGCTGGGTCGCGGCGTGCTGCACTGCGGCCGCTGGTGCGGGCGCGACGAGGCCCCGGCTCAGCCGCCGCGCGAGCGCTTCGAGCTGCCGGTGCCGTTTTTCGCGCCGTCGTGGCTGCTCAACCGCGCGACGACGACGCTGTTCAACGACTTCTTCTACGCCACCGGCTTTCCCGGGCGCCGCGCCGTGCACCCGGCGCAGTTCTTCTACCCGCTCGACCGCGTGCAGAACTGGAGCCGCCTCTACGGCAGGCGCGGCATGACGCAGCACCAGTGCGTGCTGCCGCTTGCGGGCGCCGACGAGGTCGCGGCGTTCCTCGCCACCGTGCGCCGCGCCGGCGGCCGTCCCTACCTCGCCGTGCTCAAGGACTTCGGCGCCGAGGGCAGCGGCCTGCTGTCGTTCCCGCGGCCGGGGCTGACGCTGGCGCTCGACTTTGCGGTCGATGCGACCACGCCGGCGCTGGTGGCGGCCCTCAACCGCCACGTCCGCGAGCTGGGCGGACGGGTCTACCTCGCCAAGGACGCCTTCAGCACCGCGGCAGATTTCGCGGCGCTCGAAGGCGAGCGGCTCGCGCGCTTCCAGCAGGTGCGCCGTAAGTGGGACCCGGAAGGACGCATCCGCAGCCGGCTCTCGACACGGCTGCTGGGCGATGTGTCGGCAGCGGTGATGTCGCGAGGAGCCGCGGCGTGAGCGATGCGGCAGCCTCACGTCGTTGCGAGGAGCGGAGCGACGAAGCAACCTCGATCATCGAGATCGTCACGGGCGCTTCGCGCCCTCGCGATGACGGGCAAATGGTCGTGCCGTGTTGAACGTCGCCCTCGCCGGCGGCACGCGCGGCATCGGCCGCGCCCTCGCGCGCGAGCTGGTGGCGCGCGGCCATCGAGTCGCGCTGCTCGGGCGCGACCGCGAGCAGCTCGAGCGCTCGGCCGCCGACCTTCTCGCGCGCGATGCCGCGCGCAACGCGGTGCCGACCGCCGAGCTCGACCTGCTCCGCGCTGACACGTTCGGCTCGGCGCTCGACGCGGTGGACGCCGCTTTCCGAGAGGGTGGTGGAAGCGGCGTCGACACCGTAGTTCTCACCGCCGCCGAGTTCGGCACGCAGGACGAGCTCGAAGCCGACCTCGAGCGCCTCCACCGCCTCCTCGCCGCCGACTTCACGGGCAGCATCCTCTTCTGCGAGGAAGCGCGCCGCCGCCTGCTCGCGCGCGGCGGCGGCACCTTGTGCGTGTTCGCCTCCGTCGCCGGCGACCGCGCGCGCAAACCAGTCGCGCTCTACGGCGCCGCGAAGGCGGGGCTGGCGCACTACCTCGACGGGCTCGACCTGCGCCATGGCTCGCCGGGCTTCCGCGTCCTCGTCGTCAAGCCTGGCTTCGTCCGTACCGGCATGACGCAGGGACTGCCCGAGCCGCCCTTCGCCGCCGACCCCGAGCCGGTCGCGCGCCGCGTCGCCGACGCCCTCGAGCGTGGCCGCGCCGGAGTGCTCTACGCGCCGCCGGTCTGGCGCCTCGTCATGGCCATCATCCGCCGCCTCCCGCGCGCGGTGATGCGTCGTGCACGCTTTTGAGCTGCGCCGGGAGGCGTTCGATTTCGCGACGCTCCTCGCGTCAGCGGACGCCGGTCCGTCCCGCGCTGGGCGCCAAGTCATTGACAGCCAAAGACGTCGCTCGCGGCACGGCGGTTGCTCGCCGGCGCGTCGAACGGCCGTTGCTCACCTAGGAGCCCGACGATGCGCGACCTCGCAAACGACCTCCGCCACGCCGCCCGCGCGCTGCTGACGCGCCCCGGCTACTCGCTCGCCGCGCTGCTGACGCTGGCGCTCGGCATCGGCGCCACCACGGCGGTGTTCAGCGCCCTCCACGGCTACCTGCTGCGGCCGTTGCCGTATCCCGACGGCGACCGGCTGATCAACGTCTTCGCGCGCATCCCGCAGTTCGGCGACATGCAGCTCGGCATCTCGCCCGCCGACTACCTCGACGTGCGTGACCGCGCGCGAACGATCGCCGCCATGGGCATGTACGACGCCGACCGCGCGCGGCTGGGGCACGGCCCGGGCGCCGAGCGGGTGGACGTCGTGCGCATGACGCCTTCGCTCTTCGCGACGCTGAGGATCGCGCCGGCGCTCGGGCGCGCGTTCACGGAAGAGGAAGGGCGGCCGGGGCGCGACGGCGTCGTCCTGCTCACCGACCGCGGCTGGCGGCATCGCTTCGGCGCCGACCGCGCGGCGCTCGGCCGCCGGCTCGAGGTCGATGGCAAGTCGGTGGAGATCGTCGGCGTCACGCCGCCGGAGCTGGCGCTGCCGCGTTCGCGCGCCGAGCTGGTGCTGCCGATGGCGATCAACCCCGCCGCGCGCGGCGGCAACATCCGCGGCGACTGGAACGGCACCGCGGTAGCGCGGCTGCGGCCTGACGCCACGCCGGCGGCGGCGGAGCGCGAGCTGCGCGGGCTCTGGCGCCAGTTCGTGGTCGAGCACCCGGAGATGAAGTTCTTCGTCGACCAGCTCGGCTACCGCGTCTTCGTGCAGACGCTGCGCGACCACGAGGTCGCCGACTACCGCGAGACGCTGCAGCTCCTGCAAGTCGCGGCGCTGCTGGTGCTGCTGGTGGCGGCCGCCAACCTCGCCGGGCTCACGCTGTCGCGGCTCGCCGCGCGCGGCCGCGAGCTGGCGGTGCGCAGCGCGCTGGGCGGCGCCACCTCGCGCCTCTTCCGGCTGGTGGCGGTCGAGAACCTGCTGCTGGCCGCGGCCGGCGGCACCGCAGGCGCTTTCCTGGCTCGGCTGGCGCTGCAGGTTGCCGAACGCCGCGGCATGACGCCGCACACCGTTCTCGTGAGCCTGCAGCCGGACAACGCGGTGATCGCTGTCGGCCTCGGGCTGGCGCTGCTCACCGGCCTCTTCGCTTCGCTGGCACCGCTCTGGTGGCTGCGACGCCGCACGCTCGAGGGCGTGCTGCGCGCCGAGCGCCCCGGCGGCACCGGCGACCGCGGCGCGCAGCGATTCCGCTCGGCGCTCGTCGTCGGCCAGGTGGCGGTGTCGCTGACGCTGATGGTGCTCGTCGGCCTGCTCGGCGTCTCGCTGCGCAAGCTGCTCGCCGTCGACGCCGGCTTCCAGAGCGAAGGCGTCGTCTTCGGCCAGCTCGCGCGCGCCGACGGCGAGGGCGAGCGGCGCGAGCTCGACCGCACGCCGCTGCTCGCTTCGGTGGCGGCGCTGCCGGGCGTCGAAGCGGCGGGCCTCACGAGCTGCCTGCCGTTCGCGGGCTGCGCCGAGCTGTCGAGCTTCCGCGTCGGCGGCGCGGTGCGGCAGCCCGGCGCGCCGGACCCGACGGCACACCACGCCGAGGTGAGCGCCGGTCTGCTCGAGGCGCTGCGCATCCCGGTGCGCGTGGGGCGTACGTTCCAGGCGGCCGACGCCTCGGGCCCGGTGCCCGCCGTGGTCGACGAGGCGTTCGCGCGCCGCTGGTTCCCTGGCCGCTCGCCGCTCGGCCAGCGCCTCGAGCTGGGCGAGCGCAGCGGCGAGCGCCCGGTCACCATCGTCGGCGTCGTCGGCCGCGTCCGCTCGCAGGACCTGGCGCGCGACGACGAGGCGCCCTGGTTCTACACGCTGCAGCCCAAGGCGACCGACGGCGCCTACCTCGCCGTGCGCATGCGCGATACCACCGGCAGCGGCGAGTCGCTGCGCGCCGCGGTCGTGCGCGCCGATCCGACGACGACGCTCGACTCGGTGGCCGCGCTGCGCGACCGCATGCGCGCGACGGTCGACAGCCGCGTCACGCCGATGGTGCTCGTCGGCGGCTTCGCCGGCCTGGCGACGCTCCTCGCCGCGGTGGGCGTCTACGCCGTGCTGGCGCTGACGGTGGCGCGGCGACGCATCGAGCTCGGCGTGCGCGCGGCGCTCGGCGCCGACCGCGGCAACCTGCTGCGGCTGGTGCTTGGCCAGGGCGCCCGGCTGCTGCTCGCCGGGATGGGGCTCGGCGCGTTGCTCGCCATCGGGGCCTCGGCGCTCGTCGCTTCGCTGCTCTTCCAGGTCGAGCGCACCGATCCCGCGGTCTACCTCGTCGCGCTGGCGACGCTCGGCGTCATCGGCCTCGTCGCCTGCTGGGTGCCGGGGGCCCGCGCGGCGGCGTCGGACCCGAAGCTGGCGTTGCGCGAAGACTGAGCCGGGGCGGCGAGAGCAGCAGGCGCTATGGCCGCGGTCGCGCGGGCGCCGAGGCCGCCGGCCGCCTCGGGTAAAGTAGGGCCGTCATGGAGCTAGCCCCTTCCGGCCGTCCCACGGCCGACATCCTCGCCGACGCCGTCGCCGGCCGCCGCATCTCGGCCGGCGACGCGCATACGTTGCTGCTCGAGGGCGACCTGCTCGAGCTCGGCCTCGCCGCGCAGCAGGTGCGCAACCGCCACAACGACCCGGCGGTGGCGACCTACAACGTCGACCGCAACATCAACTACACCAACGTCTGCGTCTACCGCTGCCGCTTCTGCGCCTTCTACCGCAAGCCCGGCGATCCCGAGGGCTACCTGCTGCCGTTCGAGGAGATCGGCAGGAAGATCGAGGAGACCCTCGCCCTCCACGGCACCGGCATCCTCATGCAGGGCGGCGTGCACCCCGACCTGCCGATCGAGTGGTACGAGCAGCTTCTGCGCTACATCCGGAGCGAGTACCCGGCGATCCACGTCCACGCCTTCTCGCCGCCGGAGATCAAGTTCATCGCCCGCAAGGAGCGTATGAGCTTCTACGACGTCATCGGCCGCCTCAAGGCCGCCGGGCTGATGTCGATCCCCGGCGGCGGCGCCGAGCTACTCGCCGACGACGTGCGCAAGGACGTGCTCGCCTACCCGAAGTGCTCGGCCGAGGAGTGGATCGACGTCAACCGCCAGGCCCACCGCCACGGCCTGCGCACCTCGGCGACGATGATGTACGGCATGGGCGAGGGCGTCGTGGCGCGCGTCGAGCACATGCAGCGCATCCGCGACCTGCAGGACGAGAGCTTGGCTCTAGACCCTAATGGCGGCTTTACGGCTTTCATCTCCTGGACTTTCCAGCACGAGCACACCGAGATGCCGGAGGTGCCCGAGACCTTCGCCCACGAGTATCTGAAGACGGTCGCCGTGTCGCGCCTCTTCATCGACAACGTCACCCACTTCCAGACCAGCTGGGTGACGCAGGGCAAGAAGATCGGCCAGCTCGCCCTCGCCTTCGGCGCCGACGACATGGGCTCGATCATGATCGAGGAGAACGTCGTCTCGGCGGCGGGCACCAAGCACGTGATGAGCCAGGAGGAGATGGAGCGCCTGATCGTCGCCGCCGGCTACCGGCCGCGGCAGCGCACCAACCTCTACGAGCGCTTCGTCGAGCCGGGCGAGACGGCGGCGCTGGCGCGGCGCTACCGCCACGCGCTGACGCCCGAGAACCGCGCGCTGGCTTCGCCTCTGCCGGTGCTCGGGTGAGGTCCGCGCAGGGGACGGAATGATCGGGGCGCGTTTCGGGCCCTACCTGATGCAGGACCGCGTCGGCGAGGGCGGCATGGGCACCGTCTATCGCGCCGAGGACACGCGCACCGGCGCGCCGGTGGCGGTGAAGGTGCTCGACGAGGCGCGCACGCGAGACCCGCAGATCCTCTCGCGCTTCCGCCGCGAGGCACGCATCGCCACCGCGCTGCGCCATCCCAACATCGCCGCCTTCCACGACTTCGACGAGGCGGTGGTGCCGAGCTCGACCGGCGGCGCGCGGCGGCGCGTCGTGTTCCTGGTCATCGAGTGGGTGGAGGGCGAGGACCTCACCGCCTACCTGCAGCGCAAGGAGCGCTTCGGCACAGCGCGGCTGGCGGAGGTCGCGCGGCAGCTCACGGCGGCGCTCGAGGCGGCGCACGCGGTGGGCGTCGTCCATCGCGACTTGAAGCCGAGCAACATCCGGCTGACGCCCGACGACAAAGTGAAGGTGCTCGACTTCGGTCTGGCGAAGATCCTCGAGAACGCGCAGCTGCACCGCGACCACCCGCCCACCTTCCAGACCTCGATCGGCTCGCTGCTGGGGACGGCGCCGTACATGGCGCCGGAGCAGCTCTTCGGCCGCAGCGTCGACGCGCGCACGGACCTCTTCGCGCTGGGCGTGGTGCTCTACCAGATGGCGACCGGCGAGGTGCCGTTCTCGGGGCGCAACATCGTGGAGGTGCTGCAGGCGGTGTCGACCAAAGCGCCGGTGCCACCGAGCCGTCTCGATCCCGAGCTGCCGGCAGCGCTCGACGAGTTGATCTTGCGGCTGCTGGCGAAGGAGCCGGAGGGGAGGTTCGCCTCGGCGGCGGCGGTGCGCGAGGCGTTGGCCGCGGTCTGAGGCCGGCGGTGGGCACGCGAAGGTGGGGCGTTGGCCGGCGGCTCGTGGTGGCCGCGGTGCTCGTGCTGCCGGTGGAGCGAGCCGGGGCGAGCTTGCAGGCGCTGGTGCTGTTGGCGCTCGTCGCGGCGGTGGCGCTGATTGGGGGAGCGCTGGCGAAGGTGCTGCTCCCCGGCGTCGCGGCTCGCGATCGGAGGTTCGCTGCAGCGGTGCTGGGGCTCGCCGTGTGCGTGGTGGTCGGCGACGTCATCGGGCACTTCGGCGCTTTGACCGGAGCATGGTTTCGCGGCGTTCTTGCCGTTCTCGTCGGCGCTTCAGCGCTCGCCGTGGAAACCGAGGCGCAGCCGCTCGCTCGCCGGGAGGCTCGACGTGGGGCGCCGCTGACCGGTCGGCGGGTCCAGCGGCTGGTCCTGTGGGCGGCCTCGCTGCTGGTCTTGGCGGCGTTTGCGCGCGCGCTGATCCGGAATCGGGACGTGCCGCCGGGTTGGTTCAATTACGACGACACTTCGTACCACCTGACGGCGGTGGCTACTTGGAACGTGCATCACGACCTGCGCATGCCGCGGTTCACTTTTGGCGATCCGCGCACGGCGTTCTATCCGTTCGGCTCGGAGCTCTTGGCCTGGGAGCTGACGACGCCGTTCGGTGGTGGGGACTTCGCGGCGCGGTGGGTCGAGCTGCCGTTTGCGTTGCTGACGCTCTTTGGCACGGCGTTGGTGGCGCGGCGGTTGGGCGCCGGCGATTCGACGCTGCTGGCACCGTTGCTGTACGCGACGGTGGGCGAGGTGTGGCCGACGATGGCGATGACGGCCGGGAACGACCAGGCGCTGGCGTTCGCGGCGCTCGCCACGGTGCACGGCGCGTTGTGGCTGCGCAAGCGGCCGCGGGTTGGGACGGCCGTCTACAGCGGGGCGGGGCTCGGGCTGTTGCTGGCGACGAAGTACCTCGGTGTGATCTACGCGCCGTTGTTGGTCGTGCTCGTGGTGCTTGCGGTCGCGACCGCGAGGCGCGGCCATGCGTGGCGCCGGCGAGTTGCGGCTCTCGCAGCGGTCGCGATGGCCGCCGCGATGGTTGGCGGCTATGCCTACCTGCGGAATTGGGTGACGACGGGCAATCCGCTGTTCCCGGTATCGCTGCGGATCGGCGGCTGGGCCTTGCCGGGGTGGGCCGACGTGACGCCGGCGGCGTGGAGCACCGGCGGCGACAAGGGCTTCGACCCGTGGATCTTCCCCTGGCAGACCGTAGAGCGGTTTGGATGGCCCTTCCGCTTCACGATGCTGCCGGTGGTCTTCGTGGCGCCGATTGCCGCTCTGCTGCTCGGGCCGAAACGGCGGCGGGTGCTGCTGGCGTGGCTGTTCGCGGTACCACTGGCGGTCTACCTGCTGTTCGTGTTTCTGGTCGAAGACCATCGGTCAGTGCGCTATCTGCTTCCCGGACTGGCGATCGCCTCGGTCGCGGTGGCGTGGCTCATGTCGCGGTTGCCGCCGCGAGTGCGGGTGGTCGCGAGCGTCACGCTGGCCGCGCTGGCGTCGGCGCGTTGGGTGGTCGATGACCCCGCGGTGCTGCTGTTGCTGCCCGTCGCCGGGCTGCTCGTGTGGTGGCTGCGGCGGCAGCGGCTGTCTCCAAAGCTGAGGCGCGCGTGGATGCTCGGTGCCGCGCTGGCCGGCGCTCTGGGGTTGGCGCTGCTGGCGCCGGCGACGATGCGTCGCTACCAAGAGCGGCGTTATCGCAGTGAGGCCGGGGCCGAGGCGCTGGAGCGGCTCGGCGGCGGCGTGCCCATGCGGGTGGCGTACGCCGGCGACAACCAGCCATATCTGTACTGCGGCCGGCGCCTGCGCAACGCGCTGTTCATGCCGACCGATACCCGCGGCGGCGAGACCATGTTCTACCGCTGGCGAGGTCCCTTGGCGGAGCCGCCCGCGCAGCGGCCCCGACGCGGCTGGGACCGCAACCTCGAACGCCTCGGCGTCGATTGGGTCGTGTGGCAAGCGACCGGGGCAGGGATCCGTCCGGAACGCGAGTGGATGCTGCGTTCGCCCGAGCGGTTCTCGCGCGTGTACATGGACGAGCGCACAGAGATCTGGCGGGTGCGGCGCTGAGCTCCGCGGCTCTCCCGAGCGAGGCGGACGCGGCGACGTTCGCTGGCCGTGGACCGGCCCGCTCTCCAGGGTGGCGCCGCGTGGCGCCGTGGCTGGCAGCGGGGGTGCTCGCCAGCGGCGCGCTCGGCGCGCCGCACGATCGGCGGCTGCAGGCGGTCGTGCTGCTGGCGCTGCTGTTCGGGCTGTGGCGGATCGGCTCGGCGCTCGTCGCGTTGCTGCGCCTCGAGCTGACTCTGCCGTCGCGAATTGTTGCGGCGTTCGCATTCGCGGCAGCGTTCGGCAGCGTCGCGGCGACGTGGCTCGGTCACTTTGCGGTGCTGCGGGCGGCGCCGTTCTTACTCGTCGTCGCAGCGGCCGTCTTCACGGTTTCGTGGCTTCCCGAGACGGTGGCTGACTCGCGAAGAAGCGAGGCGGGGGCAGAAGCCGTGGAGCTCGCTGGCGATGCTTCGCCGTCACGTTCCCGCGCGCGAGCGCTCGCCGACCGCATCGAGACGGTCGTCGCGGTGAGCACGAGCGCCGCCATGGTCTTCGGCTACGCCGTGGAAGCGCTGCGCCGTTTCGGGCTGCCGTTGCACGGCGGGCCGGACGATCTGTCGTACCACCTCTCCGCGGTCGCCGTCTGGCAGCGGTGGAGTGATCTGCGGATGATGAAGTTCTCGATGGGGGATTGGGGGACGGCGTTTTATCCGATCCTCCCGGAGCTGTCCGGCTGGGCGCTGCTGGCGCCGTTTCGCGACAGCGACGTGGCGGCGCGGTGGAGCGAGCTGCCGTACGCGCTGTTCTCGCTCGTCGCGGTGGCGGCGGTGGCGCGGCGGCTGGGGGTCGGGCGCCGTGCGGCGCTGCTCGCGGCGGCGCTCTACGGCGCGCTGCGGCTGGTCGCCACGCTCACGTTCGCGGCCGGCAACGACCATGTGACGGCCTTCTGCACGCTGGCCGCGCTCGACGCCGCCCTCGCCTGCGCCGAGCGGCCGCGGCTCGGGCGCTTCGCCTACCTCGGTACGGCGCTGGGGTTGCTCGTGGCGTCGAAGTATCTAGCGATCTACAACGCGATCACGGTGCTCGTCGTGTTCGCCGTCGCCTACGCGTTGCGGGCGACGCACCATGCAGCCGGCGCCACAGCGCAGCCGCCCGCGGCGGTCGACGCAACGTCGCGCATCGCCAGCGTCGGAGACAAGCATTGCGTCTCCTCACGACTTCTCCCCGGCATCGCCGTGCTGTTTGTCACGCTGGCGGTTGCCGGTGGCTATTCCTACTTACGCAACTGGGTGAGCACCGGCAATCCGGTCTATCCGCAGCCGGTGCGCGTCGCCGGTGTCGAGCTGTTCGCCGGGCGCGAGGAGCTGAGCCTCGGCGCTCGCCGCGGCGACGAGGGCTTCGACTCGTGGGAGTTCCTCGCCGGTCCCGACAACGCCTTCGCCGGCTTCTTTCCGTTCACGCTGCTGCCCGCTGCGCTGCTCGCTCCGTTATTCGCCGCCTGGCGCCGTGGCTGGATTGCTGCCGTGGTCCTCGCGCTGCCGGCCGCGCTGTTTCTCGAGTTCCTGTTCTTCTACCTCACCTGGGACCGCGGCAACATCCGCTACGTCTTCGCCGCCGCCGCCCTCGCGGCAATCGCGTTCGCTTGGCTTACCCAGCAGCTCGGCGTCGCCGGCTCGTGGCTGCGAAGCATGACCCTCGTCGTGCTGCTGTTTCGTTACGTCCGTTGGCTGGAAGTGCGCGGCGCCTGGGAGCTGTTCGTCGCGGTGCTGCTCGTCGCCGCTGCCGCGCTCGCTGCGTGGAGCTGGCCGCGATGGCGCGACCTCGCGCACGCCGCCGCGAAGCCGCTCCTCGCCGTCGCTGCTGCAGCGGCCGTCCTCGCCCTCGGCTGCAACGTCGACCGTTATCAGCGTACGAAGCTCGCCGGCTCACCCGCTGCGGTGGCGCTCGAGCGCCTCACCGGCGGACGCGGCGCCACCGTCGGCTACGTCGGCCTCAACCAGCCCTACCTCTTCTTCGGCAGCCGGCTGCAGAACGACGTTCGCATCGTGCCGCGCTCGTTCAACCTGCGGGCGGAGCACTACCGCTGGGGCAGCACTCCCGACCGGCCGTACCCGCGCAGCACCTACCGGCGCTGGCTGGGCGTGGTGAAGACGCTGGGCATCGACTACGTGGTGGTGGTGCGCTCGCCCGACGAGGACCCCGAGCGCTCGTGGATGGCCAATCACTGGGAACGCTTCCGCCGCGTCTACGCCGACGGCGAAACGGAGGTCTGGAAGCTGCTGCCCGCGCCCGAGGTCAGCGCGCCGCGCCGCCGCTAACTGCTCAGATCTCGAACTCGACGCCCTGCGCCAGCGGCAGCGCCGTGCCCCAGTTGAGGGTGCAGGTCTGCCGCCGCATGTAGGCCTTCCACGAGTCCGAGCCCGCCTCGCGGCCGCCGCCGGTCTCCTTCTCGCCGCCGAAGGCGCCGCCGATCTCGGCGCCCGAGGTGCCGATGTTGACGTTGGCGATGCCGCAGTCGCTGCCGGTGGAGGCGAGGAAGCGCTCCGCGTAGCGCAGGTTCAAGGTGAAGATCGCCGACGACAGCCCCTGCGGTACCGCGTTGTGGAGGTCGATCGCCTCGTCGAGCGTCTCGAACTCCTGCACGTAGAGGATGGGCGCGAAGGTCTCCTCGCAGGTGATCTTCATCGCCGCGTGCGCCTCGACGAGGGTCGGCTGCACGAAGAAGCCTGGGCGATCCAGCACGTCGCCGCCGAAAAGCACGCGCCCACCCTCCTGCTTGACGCGCTCGAGCGCGGCGCGCATCTTGTCGACGGCGGTCTTGTTGATGAGCGGGCCCATCAGCGTGCCGGGAGCGAGCGGCTCGCCGATGCGGATCGAGCCGAAGGCGGCGACGAGGCGGCGCTTCATCTCCTCGGCGATTCCTTTCTGCAGGAAGAGGCGCCGGCAGGTGGTGCAGCGCTGGCCGGCGGTGCCGACGGCGGCGAAGAGCACGGCGCGGAGCGCCAGGTCCAGGTCGGCGTCGTTCATCACCACGATGCCGTTGTTGCCGCCCAGCTCGAGCAGCGTCCGGCCGAGCCGCTGCGCGACCAGCGTGCCGATGCGGCGGCCCATCGCCACCGAGCCGGTGGCCGAGATGAGCGGGAAGCGAGGATCGCGCACCATGCGCTCCGCCACCTCCTCGACCGGACCGAGGATGAGGTTGAAGATCGGCGGCGCGCTGTTGTCCTCCAGCACCTCGTGCGCGATGCGCGTCACCGCCAGCGCCGAGAGCGGCGCCTCGGGCGACGGCTTCCACAGCATCGAGTCGCCGCACACCGCGGCCACCATCGCGTTCCATGCCCACACCGCGACGGGGAAGTTGAAGGCGGTGACGATGCCCACCGGTCCCAGCGGCAGCCACTGCTCGTACATGCGGTGCTGCGGCCGCTCGGAGTGCATGGTCTTGCCGTAGAGCTGGCGCGACATGCCGACGGCGAGGTCGGCCATGTCGATCATCTCCTGCACCTCGCCGAGCCCTTCGGAGAGCACCTTGCCCACCTCGAGCGTCACCAGCTTGCCGAGCGCCGTCTTATGGTCGCGCAACCGCTGGCCGAGCTGGCGAACGACCTCGCCGCGCTTCGGCGCCGGCCAGGTCCGCCACTCGTGAAATGCCTCGACGGTGACCTCGGCGCAGCGCTTGTACTCGTCGACGCCCGCCATGCGCACTCCGGCGATCGGCTCGCCGGTCGAGGGGTCGATCGACTCGACGAGCGCACCGGAAGTGGGCAGCCACTGGCCGGCGAAGGCGCCGGGGTTCTCGCGCTCGAGGCCGAGGGAGGCGAGCAGCTCGCCGACCTCGGCGGAGACCGGACGCGGACTGGAGACGGTATCGAGCGTCATCGCAGCGATTCTCCTGGAGGGTGTGGGGGTGCGGCCGCTGGTGGCGCCAAGCCGAAAGGGGCGCGGCGAGCCGGCCGGCAAGGATATCCCACCGCCGCATTCGCTCGCAGGATGGGCGCGCGATGCGCTCGCCCTATGATCGCGTCCGCATGCGCGCACTGCTGCCGGCCTTGCTGCTGGCCCTCTTCGGCGGCTGGTGCGGCACCTTTTACTACGGCGCCTCGGCGCCGGCGGTGATCTGCGGGCACCTGTTGCTGCTCGGCGCGGCGGCGTGGGGTTGGCGCGGCTGGGACCCCTTGCGCCTCGGACCATGGGGAAAGGTGCTGGCGCCGCTGCTCTGGCTCTGGCTGGTGCTGGCGATGCGCGCCTCGCCGGTGTCGCGCGCCGGCTGGCTGGCGGCGGCGCTGCTGCCGGTGTTCCTGGCGCTGCCGGCGGCGGTGGCGCGCTGCTGGGCGACGGCCGAGGAGCGGCGGCGCGGCGCTTTCGCGATCGCCATGGTCGCCGGCGGCACCGGCGCGGTGGCGCTCGCCGGCGCCTGGTTGCAGGGGAGCCCGCGCGCGGCGCAGCCGCTCGGCAACGCCGTCGTGCTCGGCGAGTTCCTCGTCACCTTGGCGCCTCTGGCGCTGCTGCCGGCCTTGCGCGAGAGGGGCACGCGGCGGTGGGTTGCGGTGGCGGCGCTCGGGCTCGTGCTGGCGGCCATGCTCGCCACGCGGTCGGTGGCGACTGCGGCAGCCGCCGTGGTCGGCGCCGCCATCGCGTTGCCGCGCGGCAAGCGGCGATGGCTGCTGGTGCCGCTGCTGGCCGGCGCGCTCGTGCTCGGCCCACGTCTCGCGCGTATCGCCGCCGACGAGGACGGCTCGCTGCAGGCGCGCCAGAGCTACTGGCGCGGTGCCGTCCGCGGGCTCGCCGTCCACCCGTGGCTCGGCTGGGGGCCGGGCGCCAGCGCCTGGACGCTGGCCGCGCACATCGTGCCGCGGCCGGCGGCGAACACGCCGGGTGAGGTGCCGGCCGATCCGCACAGCCTGCCGCTGCAGCTTGCCTACGAGCTGGGGCTGCCGGGGCTCGCGTTGGCAACCGCCCTCGGCGTCGCGTTCGCGCTGGCGCGGAGTCGCGAGCTGGGGCCGGCCGACGCGGTCGAGCTGCGGCGCACGGGTCTCGCCGGGTTGGCCGCCGGTGTCACCGCGCTGGCCGCCGGCCCGACGCTGGCGACGACCGCGCCCTGGGTCGCGTTGGCGATCGCGGCCGGCGCGGCGCTGGCCGGCAGCGCGGCGCCTGCGGCCCGCGCGCCGCGCGGAATGGGGTGGCTGTACGCGGCCGTCGCCCTGCTGTTGCTGGCGCCGCTCGACGCCGCGCTCGCCTGCTACGGCGTCGCCCGCCGCTCGCCGCCGCCGCAGGCCGGCTCGTGGATGGCGCTCGCCGTCGAGCTCGACCCGCAGATGCCGCTCTACCGCGCGCGGCTCGGCTGGCTGGCGCCCGATGCCACGCGGCGCCGTCTCGAGCTCGCCCGCGCCGCGACCGGTGCTCCGGGAGTGGCCGCTCTGCCGCTAGCCGCCGGTTGGGCGGCGCAGATGCTTGCCGGCTCCGGCGACCCGGGCGGCGAGCCGCTGCTGGCGGTGGCCTGCAATGCCGACCCGCTCGCCGGTACCGCGCCTTTCCTGCTCGCCTTCGCCCAGCCGGATTCGCCGCGGGCGCCCGCCCTCGCCGCGCGCGCCATACTCGCCGATCCGGCGCTGCTCGCCGCCGTCGACTTCGAAGCGCGGCCCGAGCTGCTCGCCGCCGCCCTCGGCGAGGTGGCGCGCTGGGACGGCGTCGACGCCGGCCTGCGCAAGGCGATCCTCGACGTCGCCGCGCGCTTGCCATCGCCGCGCCAGGGCGCTATCGGCCGGCGCGGCATCGCCATGGACGACGAGGCCACGACGGCTGTCTCGCTCATTGCCTTCCGGCGGCTCCCCTGGCCGCAGACCCTCGGCTTCGTCGGCGTCCGGCTGCCCGAGGCGCGCATCCTCTCCAAGCTCTCGGGCGCCGGCTGGTTGCGCACGACGCGGCCGGGCGCCTTTCCGCAGCCGTGCGTGCTGCCCGCGCCGCCGGGCCGCTGAGGGGCGACGGGCAAATCCGCAGGAGCTGCGGAGAAGGCTGCGGAAATCCGCCCGCCGAAAGGCCCCGATCCCGCGTCGCTAAAGGGTTCGCGAGCGGTTTGCACACAAGGTTGTGCGCAAACAGCTAAGTCATTGATTCTGCGAGCGCAGCACCTGCCCCAGCGCGCGCTCGCTGCGGCGGATCCCCTCGTCGACCTCCTCGCGGGTGACGACGAGGGCGGGCCGGAAGCGCACCGAGCGCTCGCCGCAGGGCAGCGCCATGAAGTCGTGCTCCGCCATCGCCTTGATGCTGGCGTTGCGCAGCTCCGTCGAGGGCAGGTCGAAGGCGGCGTAGAGGCCGAGGCCGCGGGCGTTGGTGACCTTGCCGGGGAAGGCGCCCTCGAGCCCGCGCAGACCGGCGAGCAGGTGCCGCCCCATCGCCTCGGCGTTCTGCAGCAGCTCGTCCTCCTCGATGATCTCGACGAAGCGCTGGCAGCGCACCATGTCGACCAGGTTGCCGCCCCAGGTGGAGTTGATGCGGCTGCTGACCTTGAACACCGAGTCCACCTCGTCGACGCGCGCCGTCGAGGCCATGCCGCACTGCTGCGTCTTCTTGCCGAAGGCGAAGAGGTCGGGCTCGACGCCGTAGTGCTCGAAGCACCACCAGCGGCCGGTGGTGGCGAAGCCGGTCTGCACCTCGTCGAACACCAGCATCACCTCGTGCTCGTCGGCGATCTGCCGCAGGGCGCGCAGGAACTCGGGGCGGAAGTGGTTGTCGCCGCCCTCGGACTGGATGGTCTCGACGATGATCGCCGCGACGTCGGGCGCCCGCTCCGCGAGCGCCGCGTGGATGGCGTCGATCGCCTGCCGCTCCTCCTGCTGCACCCGCCGCAGCACCTCCTCGGTGACCGGGAACGACAGCGCCGGGTTGTGGATGCGCGGCCAGTCGAACTTGGGGAAGTAGTCGGTCTTCCGCGGGTCGGTATTGGTGAGCGAAAGCGTGTAGCCGCTGCGGCCGTGGAAGGCCTGCCGGAAGTGGATGACCTGGCGGCCGAGCTCCTCCTTCCGTCCGGCGGCGAAGTTCTTGCGCACCTTCCAGTCGAACGCGGCCTTGAGCGCGTTCTCCACCGCCAGCGCGCCGCCGTCGACGAAGAAGAGCCGCTTCGCGTAGGCCGCCGGCATGGTGCGGGCGAAGGTGGCGACGAACTCGGCGAAATAGGGCGTGTAGAGGTCAGCGTTGGAGGGCTTGAACACGGCAGCCCGCAGCAGGCGCTCCCGGACCTCGGGGGTGAGCAGCTTGGGGTGGTTGTACCCCATGGGGTAGCTCGAGAAGTTGGTGAAGAAGTCCAGCAGCTCGCGCTCCCGCAGGCTGTCGTAGAGCCAGCTCCCGTGGCTGCGCTCGAGGTCGAGCACCAGGCCGAAACCGTCCGCCAGCATGTGCTGCTTGAGGGTGTCGTGCACCTCGGAAGGGGCGACGCGCAGGGAGGTCGCGGTGGCGATGCTCATGCTGTCTCTCCTGGGGATCTAGAGGCCGGGATGTCCAGATGTCGCCGGCGGGGGGGGCCGAACCTGAGAAGGAGCGGCTGGATCGTACCACCGGCTGGAAGAGACGGTCAACGCAACGTGTTACGAGCGTGAATCTTTTTGAAATTGAGCGCGTAGTAGGGGTGTCGACACGAGCGCGAACCTGCGCCGGCGCCACTGGAAGGCCAGAAGCGCCGGTCGCGTTGAACGAGGTGGACTTGTCATGGCGAAGAAGTGGATGGTCGTCGGTGCCCTCGTAGTGCTGGCCGGTGGGGCGGGCGTGGTGTTGAAGGCCACCAACAAGCAGAAGCCGAAGGAGCAGGAGTCTCCGTTCCGCCTCGGCAAGGCGCAGGTCGAGGACCTGCAGGTGAGCGTCCGCGAGGTGGGCGTCGTCGACCCCGAGATCAAGGTCGACGTCAAGTCGCCGGTCTCCGGCCGCGTCACCGACCTCGACGTGCGCGAGGGCGACGTCGTCACCCGCGGCGAGGTGCTCGCCGAGGTCGAGCCCGACGTCAACCAGGCGCAGTCGCTCTCCGACGTCAAGGCCGCGGTGTCGCAGGCCGAGCTGCGGCTGCGCGACGCCGACCGCCTCCTCACCAACCAGAAGGCGCTCTTCGCCGCGGGCCTGGTGGCCAACGACAAGCTGCGCGACGCGCAGATGGTGCGCGACCTCGCCTCCGACTCGCTGACCAACGCGCGCGCTCGCTACAGCATCGTCGAGCAGCACGGTATCCCGATCTCGGGCCGCGGCCACAGCCAGAGCGCCCGGGTGGCGACGCCGATGGCGGGCATCGTCATCACCAAGGGCGTCGAGCTCGGCGAGAGCGTCACCTCCGGCGTCTCCTCGTTCAACGAGGGCACGGTGCTCTTCACCGTCGCCGATCTCAAGTCGCTGCTCATCAAGGTCAATCTCAACGAGGTCGACATCGCCAAGGTGCGCGTCGGCCAGCCGGTGCGCGTCACCCTCGACGCGTACCCGCAGAAGGTGTTCAACGGCAAGGTGCGCTTCGTCGCCCCGGCCGCCAAGATCGTCGACAAGATCAAGGTCTTCCAGGTCGAGATCGCCCTCGACCAGCTCGACGACGCTTTCCGCACCGGCATGTCCGCCAACGTCGAGATCCTCGGCGAGAGCCGTCCGAAGACGCTGTCGATCCCGCTCGAGGCGCTGCAGCGGCGCGACGGCAAGACGGTGGTCTACCGTCTCAAGCCCAACCTGCCCGAGAAGCAGGTGGCCAAGGCGCGCGAGGCCCTCAACGGCCGCAGCAAGTTCGTCTGGCTGTCGGAGAACTGGAAGGACTACTTCGACGCCGTCCCCGTCGACGCCGGCATCGCCACCCTGGAGCGCGTCGAGGTGCGGGCGGGCCTCAAGGCCGGCGACCAGATCGCGCTCGAGGACGTCAGCCGCAAGAAGGTCGAGAAGGACGACGAGAATAATTAGTCGAGTCGGCTCGGGATAGGAACACCATCATGGCTACTCCCATCATCACCACCCGCGGCCTCACCAAGGTCTACGGCGAGAACGGCAATGCGGTGCACGCGCTGCGCGGCATCGACCTCGACGTCGAGCGTGGCGAGTTCGTCGCCCTGGTCGGCCCTTCGGGCTCGGGCAAGAGCACGCTGATGGCCATCCTCGGCTGCCTCGACACGCCCTCGGGAGGCACCTACGCGCTCGACGGCGAGCAGGTGCAGGACCTGTCGGGGCCCGAGCTCGCCGCCATCCGCAACGAGAAGGTGGGCTTCGTCTTCCAGCAGTACAACCTGCTGCCCAAGGCGAGCATCTCGCGCAACGTCGAGCTGCCGATGCTCTACGCCGGCGTCGGCCGCAAGGAGCGGCGCCAGCGCGCGCAGGAGCTGCTCGAGAAGGTGGGGCTCGGCGACCGTTTCAACGCGTTGCCGGCGCAGCTCTCCGGCGGCCAGCGTCAGCGCGTGGCGATCGCCCGCGCGCTCGCCAACCGGCCGGCGCTGCTGCTCGCCGACGAGCCCACCGGCGCCCTCGACTCGCACACCGGCGGCGAGGTGCTGGCCCTCTTCCGCGAGCTCTACGCGCAGGGCAACACCGTCATCCTGGTCACCCACGACCCGGCGATCGCGGCCCTCGCCAACCGCCGCGTCGAGCTGCACGACGGACGGGTGCACGTGCCCGAGGAGCTGGCGGCATGAGACTCTGGCGGCGCAAGGGCCGCGGGGAAGGGGGAGACGAGCCGCGGAAGCCCAAGCGGGCCAAGCGGCCGAAGGTCGCAGGCTCCAAGGGCTCCTTCCGCGAGCGGCTCCAGGAATCCTGGATCGAGCTCAAGGAGTCCCCGGGCCGCTCGTTCTTGCAAGCGCTGGGAGTGATGCTCGGCGTCGCCTCGGTGCTCGGCGGCTTCTCGATCGCCGACAGCCAGCGCCAGCAGACCGAGCGCATCTTCGCCAGGATCGGCGGCATCGACAAGCTCAACGTGCTGCCCAAGGACGTCGTCAACGACGGCACGCCGAGCGCGCTGCAGACCGCCAACCTCGGACTGCGGCTCGACGACGCCAACCGCGGCGAGTTGCTGCCTACCGCGAAAGGCGTCAACGCCACCAGCATCCAGAAGCAGGCGCGGGCCCGCGTGCGCTCGGAGTTCACCGACGAGGAGCGTGACATCTCCGGCATCGGCGCCGACTACATCGCGATGAACGGCTACGAGATCGAGGAGGGGCGCTCCTTCTCGACCAACGACATGGAGATCGGCGCGCCGGTGGCCATCCTCGGCCGCGTCGCCGCCGCCGACATCTTCCCGACCGGCGAGATCGTCGGCAAGCAGATCCGCATCGGCGACATCCCGGTGACCGTCATCGGCGTCTTCCGCGAGAAGGTGTTCCGCTTCCGCGAGGGCCAGCAGAACATCTTCGCCTGGCGCAACCGCATCGTGGCGGTGCCCGCGGCGCTGATCTCCAACCGCATGCAGGGCGACGACTATAACCGCCTGCAGCGCATCACCTTCCGGATTCCCGACCTCAAGGCGATGACCGACTTCTCCAAGGAGCTGCAGTCGCTGGTCACCGTCAACCACCGCCTGCAGGACGACTTCCGTCTCGACGACGTCAAGAAGCGGCTCGAGCGGCAGCTCTCGCAGGGGCAGGTCTACAACGTCATCTTCATGCTCTCCGGCGTGCTGGCGTTGATCGGCGGTGGCATGGTCAACGTCAACATCCAGCTCGCCTCGCTCAAGGAACGGGTGCGCGAGGTGGGCGTCAAGATGGCGCTCGGCGCCTCCGGCCGCGAGATCTTCAAGTCGTTCATGACCGAGGCGCTGCTGCTCACCCTGCTCGGCGCCGTTTCCGGCTACGCCATCGGCATCGCCTTCTCGTGGACGATCACCAAGTCGATCGGCATCCCGCTGGCGCTGGCGCCGAAGAGCTTCATCCTCGCCACCGCGATGGCGGTGGTGTTCGGTTTCCTCTTCGCGCTGTACCCGGCCGCCAAGGCGAGCCGGCAGTCGCCGATGGAGGCGCTGCGTTATGAGTGACACGCTGCGACTTTTCCAGCCCGCGGCGGTCGAGGAGCACGCAGCGGCCGCCGAGGCGGCGCCGCGGCAGCGCCGCCGGCGCTCGTTCGGCAACAAGATCGCGCTCGCCTGGGAGGTGGTCACCGGCGGCCTGCGCGAGCTGTGGGCGCACAAGCTGCGCTCGACCCTCACCCTGACGCTGCTCATGCTCGGCGTCTTCGCGCTGGTGGTGATGATCTCCGTCCTCGACGGCGTCATGGACAAGATCTCCACCGGCTTCGCGGGCATGAGCTGGGACGGCACGCTGGTGCTCACTCCCAAGGCCGCCAAGACCTCGGAGGAGCAGAAGCGCTTCGCGATGAGCACCGGCCTCTCCTGGGAAGATCTCGGGCGCATCACCGCGCCGCACCCCAAGGTGCTCGGCTTCTCGCCGCGCGCCGTCAAGCGCTCCGCCGTGCGCACCACCGGCGGCACCGAGCGCATCTTCGTCAGCGGCGTCACCTCCGAGTACTCGTTCCTGATGAACCGCCCCATCGGCATGGGCCGCGGCATCACGCTCAACGACCAGCGGCGCCACTCGACGGTGGCGGTGGTGGGCGCCTCGCTCGGCGCCAAGCTCTTCGGCGGCAGCGACCCGGTGGGCCGCGACATGGTGATCGAGGGCGTGCCCTACCGCATCGTCGGCGTGCTCGCCTCCGGCCAGATCTTCAACGAGGAGATGTGGCAGGACGCCAACGGCGCGCTGGTGCCGATCGAGACCTACATGGACCGCCTCGACGCCGACCACCAGCTCACGCTCATCTCGGTCAAGCTGCGCCACACGCGCGACCTCGACGAGGTGCAGGCCGCCATGCTCGGCCGCGCCCGCCAGGCGCACCACGGCATCGAGGACGTCGAGGTGCGCAACCTCGACGCCGAGGCGGCGCGCGGCTATCAGGACTTCCTCAACCAGATGCACGGCTGGCAGGTGGTGCTCTACAGCCTCGCCGGCACCGTGCTGCTCGTCGGCGGCGTCGGCGTGCTGTCGGTGATGCTGATCTCCTTCGCCGACCGCCGCTACGAGATCGGCCTGCGCAAGGCCATCGGCGCCGACGACCACCAGATCCTCGTCCAGTTCCTGCTCGAGGCATTGGTGCTGGCCGCGCTCGGCGCGACCGTGGGCACGGTTGCGGGCAGCGCGCTCTGCCAGTGGCTGTCGCACCTGTTTCCATATGGGCTGGTCGTGAACCCCTTTGGGCTGGCGCTGGCGTGGGGCATCGCCCTGCTGCTCGCCTTCACCTTCGGGCTCTATCCCGCCATCCGGGCGGCGAAGCTGAGCCCGATGGAAGCGATGCGGTAGGTCGAGAGATCGCGCCACCGCGGAGCGGAAAGGCGAGATCGTGCCTGCTCGTTGACAAGGGAGCTTCCGGGAGCTACCTTGGCGTCATGCGCGCCGTCGGCCTCAAGGTACTGAAGAACAAGCTCAGCGAGTACATCCGCATGGCGGCCAGCGGTGAGACCGTCCTGGTCACCGACAGGGATCGGGTGGTGGCGGAGATTACTCCGCCGCGAGCCGGACGCAGTCCGCTGCTGGCTGATGCGATGCTCGCCGACGCCGTGCGCGCAGGCTGGTTGACACCTGCGCTGGTGGCGCCCGGTGCGGCGCCGCCACCGCGCAAGCCGGTAGCGAAGCTGCGCGAGATCCTGGACGAGCTCGAGGCGGACCGCGAGGATCGGTGATTTACCTCGACACCTCGGTGGTGCTGGCGCACCTTCTGATCGAGGATCGCCAGCCGCCGGCTGCGCTTTGGGATCATTCGCTCGCCTCCAGTCGCTTGCTCGAGTACGAGCTGTGGACGCGGCTGCACGCGCGCAACTTGGGCGCGAGCCATGGTGATGAAGCGCGTGCGTTGCTGAACCGCGTGAGCTTCGTGGAGCTGGCTCCGCCGATCCTGGCTCGCGCTCTCGAGCCTTGGCCGCTTCCGCTGCGCACGCTCGATGCGCTCCACTTGGCGTCGATGACGTTCCTGGTGAGTCGACGCCAGGCGATCGCTCTCGCCAGCTACGACCAACGACAGATCGCCGCCGCCCGCGCTCTCGGCTTTCAGATCGCCGATGTCGAGACGATGACGCCGCCGAGCTGATCGTGTCGCCTCAAGACCGACGACAATCACTCCACCCAGAGCAGCGCGTGGTCGACGTCGACGCTGGCGAAGCGGCGGGCGAAGCCGCGGACTTCGGGGCGGACGAAGCAGTGGCTCTGCTCGTGGAAGAGGGGCTGCAGGAGCGCGCGCTCGGCGAGTCGCCGCTCGACCGCCAAGTACAGGTCGTGCCGCACCTCGGGTGAGGTCTCGCGGCGGCCCTGGTCGATGAGGCGGTCGATCTCCGCATCGCCCAGGAAGTGGCCGAGCAGGCCGTCCTGCGAGTGGAGCAGGTGGTAGAGGAAGGTGTCGGCGTCGGGGTAGTCGGCGACCCAGCGCGCGAGGAAGATGTCGACGCGGGTGGTGGCGATCAGCTCGCGGTAGCTCGACTTGAGCTCGATGACGTTGACCTTGAAGCCGCGCGCGGCGATCGCCTGCAGCAGCGCCTTGGTCAGCTCGGGGTAGAGCTCGTTGTAGGCCGTCTGCAGCAGCACGGTGAGCTCGCGGTCGCCGCTCGTGGCGCCGGGTCGCGGCGCCGGCGTCGGCGCCGGGCGGTACTGGCCGCGGTTGCCCAACAGTCCCGGCGGCACCAGGCCGCGCGCCGGCACGCCGAGGCGGCCGATGTGCCGCTGCACCAGCGCCGGCACGTCGAGCGAGGCGAGCAGCTCGTGGCGCACCGCCTCGTCCGCCAGCGGCCCCTGGTGCGCGTTTAACACCAGGTAGTAGGTGGACAGCGTCGGGATCTCGTGGTGTTGCGCCGACATGCGCGCGTCGCGCCGCAGCTCCTCGACCTCGGCCAGCGGCAGCTGCGTCACCAGCGACAGCTCGCCGGCGCGCAGGGCCGCCGCCATCTCGCCCGGCGACCAGCCGAAGCTGAAGACCAGCCGCTGGCTGCGCGGCAGGCCCGGCCGCCAGTAGCCCGGATTGGCTTCGAGCTCGAGCCGCGCGCCGGGTGCGAAATGGGTGACGCGAAAGGGACCGGTGCCAACGACGCCGTGCGACCAGTTGCCGTCGAAAGCATCCGCGCCTTCCGGCACGATCGCCGTCGACGGGTGGGCGAGCAGCGCCGGGAAGACCGACACCGCCTTTTCGAGCTCGATCGACAGCTCGTGGTCCGACTCGACGCGCAGGCCGGGCAGCTCACCCTGCCCGTCGTCGATGAGCTGGCGGGCGCCGACGATCGACGACAGCAGCCAGCGGTTCTCGTTGGCCTTGCTCTTCAACATGCGCATGAACGACCAGCGCACGTCGCGCGCGGTGAGCGGCCGGCCGTCGTGAAAGCGCACGTCCTCGCGGAGACGGAAGCGGAAGCGGCGGCCCTGCTCGGCGGCCTCGACCTTGGCGGCGAGGAAGGGCGCGATCTGCGCCGCTTCGTTCTCGCGGGTCAGCGTCTCGAAGACCGTGGGGATGACGTTGGCCTGCCAGGTGAAGATCGTCTGCGCCGGATCGAGCGTCTGCATGCGCCCCGAGCTCGGGATGCGCAGCGCGCCGCGCCGGCCGCGCCGCGCCACCGCCTGCCGCGCCGGCGGCTCGCCCACTGCCAGCTCGGCGTAGCCGACGAAGGGCAGGGTGCCGCGCAGCACGACGTGCCGGAGGCGCGGGCCGGCGATGCGGCAGTCGAGGTCGTGGAAGAGCGGCACCACGCGTGCGTCTTCGGCGAGTGAGCCTTCGAGGCGCCGGTAGAGCCGCTCGCGCGCCGAGGGCTCCGCCTCGGAGCGGGCGCGCTCCATCGCCTCGTCGAGCGCCGAGTCGCGCGTCCAGGCGCGGAAGTAGCCGCCGCGCGAATGGAACAGCTCGCCGATGAAGCTGTCGGGGTCGTCGTAATTGGCGATCCAGCGGCCGAGCAGCAGGTCGAGAGGTTGCTCATCAGGGCCGACGGCGTGATGGATCGCGGTCTGGTAGTCGGCGAGCGTGCGTGTCACCACCTGGACGTCGATGCCCAGCTCGTTCCAGGCGAGAAGGAACGCTGCCGTCACCGCGGCGTAGCGATCTTGCAGCACGGGGTGCACCGCGGCGCGCAGGTGGAGCGGCCGGCGCAGGCCCGAGGCGATGAGAAGTCCCTCCGCCTCGTCGCGCTGGAGCGGCGGCCGCCGCGCGCTGGAGTCGTGGCCGAGCACGCCCGGCGGCAGCACGCCGGCGGCCGGCTGCGCGAGACGTCCCAGGGCGGCGTGCACGAAGTCGTGAAGGCGCAGCACGCCGCCGAGCGCGCGCCGCGCGCCGCGGCTGTTGCCGAGGGCGCCGCCGGCGGAGAAGAGCAGGAAATAGAGGCTGCGCCGCGGCGACTCGAGCACCGTCATGCCGAGGTGGCGGTCGCGCGCCGCCTCCTCGAGGGCCTCGGGCTCGAGGCCGTGCGCGAGGTCGAGGCTGCCGTCGCGCACGCCCTGCGCCAGCAGCGCCGCCGAGATGCCGCCGCGGAACTCGACCGCGTCGACGCGCGGTGCCGTGCGCCAGTGCTTCTCCCAGCGGTCGACGACCACGCGGTCGCCGGCGACGGTGCCCATCTTGAACGGGCCGGTGCCGGCGAGCGGCGGCTGGGCGCCCGGCGCGTCGCCGTCGTTCGCCGCCGCGCCGCCGTGCAGCGGCACCGCCACGGCGGTGCGCAAGTCGGTGAGCATGGCGGGAAAGATCGCCAGCGGCTCGACGAGCTCGAGACGCAGCTCGCGCTCGCCGGTGACGGCGATCGCCGGCGCGCCCTCGCGGCCGCCGCGCAGCGCGGCGAGTGCGGCCGGCGGATCGTTGCGGCCGATCTCGGCGGCGCGCAGCAGCGACTCGCGCACGCGCTCGGCGGTGAGCGGCCGCCCGTCGTGGAGCAGCACGTTCGGGCGCAGCGTGATGGCGTAGGCAGCGCCGCCGTCGAGCGCTTCCCAGCGCTCGGCGAGGTGGGGGAGGAGGATGCCGCGCGCGTCGGTAGTGACCAGCGTTTCGAAGACGGTGGCGAGCACTTCGGCTTCCTCGACGGTGCTGGCGCGCACCGGCTCGGCGGCGCGCAGCGCGAGCGGCATCCCCACGCGCGCCACGCCGCCGCGCGGCAGATCGGTGGCGGAGACGTGCGCCGGCTCGAGGCTCTCGAGCTCGGCGAGGTACTCGGTCGCCTGCAGCTGCCGGCCGGCGAGGTTGGCGACGGTGGCACCGAGAGTGAGCAGGCGCTGCAGCTCGTCGCGGTCGCCGGCGGCGCGCGCGGCGGCGACGCCTTCCTCCACCCAGCGCTGCGTGTCGGGGATGCGGCGACCCTCCCATGCCGTCGCCGCGGCGAGCGAGATCAGCTCGAGACGCCGGCGTGGATCGTCGCCGCTGCGGGCCAACGCGGTTTCCAGCTCGGCCAGCGAGGCCGCGACGTCGCCGGCCTGCCGATAAGCGCCGGCGAGCAATCGCCGCGCCTCGGCCTCGACACCGGCCGTGCCCTCGAACCCTTCGTCGCGCAGGAACTCGAGCACGGTACGCAGCGTGCGCGTGGCGTCGTCGGGAGAGAAGGCATCGAGCTGGAAGCGCGCCGCGGCGAGGCCGTACTCGACGCACTTCTCCGCCAGATCGCCCTGCTCGCAGTGGAAGAAGAGCTGCGGCACCACTCGCTCGAGGCGTCCCGCCCAGCGCCGCTCGAGGTGCTCGGCGACGCGCTGGTGGAGCGAGCGCCGCCGCCGCCGCGGGATGCCGGCGTAGAGCACGTCGCGCAGCACGCCGGAGGAGAACGACAGCCGGTCGCTGCGCGAGGAGCGGTCCTCCTCGAGCAGCCCTTCGGCGACCAGGCGGTCGAGCTGCGCTTCGAGGTGCGAGCGATCTTCGACCAGTGCCTCGAGATCGCGCAGGTCGAAGCCGCGGCCGAGCACCGAGGCGAGCGTCAACAGCTCCCGCTGCTCCTCCGGCAGCCGCATCAGCCGCCGCTCGACGGCCTGCTGCACGGTGGCGGGCAGGGCGGCCGGCGTCAGCGCGCCGGCCCCCGAGAGGTGCCAGCTTCCCGAGGCGTCGCGCGTCATGCCGCCCGACTCGACGAGCGAGCGCAGCAGCTCGAGCAGGAAGAGCGGATTGCCTTCGCTGGCGGCGAAGAGCCGCGACGCCAGCCGCGGCTCGAGCGGCGTGCCGCCGAGCGCTTCGTGCGCCAGCCGCTCGCAGTCCGCCGCGGCGAGCGGCTGCAGCAGCAGATGCGCGCTGCGCGGCTCGCTCTGCAAGTCGGCGAGCAGCGAGCGCAGCGGGTGGCGGCGGTCGAGATCGGTGGTGCGGTAGGTGGCGACGACGAGCAGCGGCGTCGCGGCGAGCCGCAGCAACAGGTAGCGCAGCGCCTCGACCGATACGTCGGCATCGTGCAGGTGCTCGAGCAGCACCACCAGCGGCTTGCCGCCGGCGCAGCGCGCCAGCGTCTTGGCGAGCAGCTCGAAGAGGTAGGTCCGGTCGTCGGCGCCGCGGGCGGCGTTGCGGCTGTCCTCACCGCCGTGACTGGCGGAGGGCTCGCTCGCCGCCGCGCGCAGCGCCGGCACCTCCGACAGCACCGGGAAGAAGGCGAGCAGGTCGCCCGCGAGGTCGCGGAAGTCGGCGACGTCGGCACCATCGTGGGTGCGGAAGTAATGGCGGATGACCTCGGTGAAGCCGTGGAAGGGGAGCGCGCGGTCGTATTCGGCGAAGCGGCCGTGCAGCACCGGCAGCTCGCGCGCCTTGGCGAGACGGTCGAGCTCCTCGAGCAGGCGGCTCTTGCCCATCCCTGCCTCGCCGCCGATGGCGACGAAGTGGCATTCGCCGGCGGTCATCGCCAGCAGGTGGCGCTGCAGCTCCGCGAGCTCGCGGCCGCGGCCGATGAGCTGCGGGCCGGCGTTCTTCGGCGCCGCGAAGGCGAGGGTCGACACCATGTCGCCCGGGCGGCCGCCGCTCATCTTGCCGGCGCGGAGCTGGCGCAGCGCTTCGGCGACGTCGCCGGCACGGGCCGGGCGTTCGTCGCGCCGCTTCGCCAGACAGGCGAGGAGGACCGACTCGAACGCCGGCGGCACCGCCACGCCGCGCTCGCGCAATGGTTGCGGCGGCTCGTGGGCGATGCGGTAGAGGAGCGAGTAGGGGATGCCGGTGAACGGCGCCTCGCCGGCCAGGGCCTCGTAGAGAACCACGGCCATCGCATAGACGTCGGCGCGGCCGTCGACCTCGCCGCCGGCGAGCTGCTCGGGGGAGAGGTAGGCCGGCGTGCCGATGAGGCCGCCGGTCTGCGTGAGGCGGTCGCTGGCGGCGGTCAACGCCAGCCCGAAGTCCATCACCCGCACGCGCAGGCCGCCCTCGCCGCCGGTGAGCATGACGTTCTCGGGCTTGATGTCGCGGTGCACGACGCCGCGGGCGTGGCTGTAGTCGAGCGCCTCGGCGAGCTGGATGCCGATCTCCAGCACCTCGTCGAGCGGCCGCGGCCCGTGGGCGAGGAGCGCGCGCAGCGAGCGCCCCTCGACGACCGGCATGACGAGGAAGAGCGAGCCTTCATGGTCGCCGAAGTCGTGGATGGCGATGATCGCAGGATGGTCGAGGCGCGCCACCAGCTGCGCCTCGCGCTGGAAGCGTTCGCGAGTGGCGGGGCCGACGAGCTGCGGCGGCACCAGCTTCACCGCCACGTCGCGCGACAGCACGCCGTCGCGCGCCCGGTAGACGACGCCCATGCCGCCCCGCCCGAGCTCGCTGACGACGGTGTAACGGCCGGCCAGGCTGGTGCCGATCATGCGGAGGCGCCGATCATGGGGATCCGAGACTGCAGGTGCGAGTCATTGTAGGGCACGGTGATGCACCCCTGCTGCGCCACCTACGGAACGGCGGCGACGTTCGGATGGCTTGCGGGTGACTTCGCGTGGACGGCAGCGACTTGGCAGGATGTGGCGAAGCTGGATGCGCTTCGCGTGTGTCGGGCGACCGGTGGCGGCGCGGCGTCGCGGCTCAGTCGACGCGCGACATCGCGATCACGGCGTCGTGGCCGCCGAAGGCGAAGGACTGCGAGATGGCGTGCTCGATCTTGGCGCGCGTGGCGCCGGTGGCGAAGGCGAGCTCGGCGACCGGCTGCTCGAGGTTGATCGACGGGTGGACGACCTGGTCGCGCAATGTCAGCGCGGTGACCACGGCTTCGAGCGCCCCGCTGGCGCCAAGCGTGTGGCCGAGGAGGGACTTGGTGGAGGAGACGAGCGCCTGGCGGCCGACGACGGCGGCGATCGCCTCCGCTTCGACGCCGTCGTTGCCGGGTGTGCCGGTGCCGTGGGCGTTGACGTAGCCGACGTCCCTGCCGTCGAGGCCGGCGTCGGCGAGGCAGGCGGCGATGGCGCGGCGCACCTGCGTGCCGCTCGGCTCGACGGCCATCAGGTCGTGCGCGTCGCTCGCCTCGCCGAAGCCGCGCAGCTCGGCGAGCCGCGGCGCGCCGCGGGCCAACGCTGCGCCCAGCTCCTCGAGCACCAGCACGGCGCAGCCGCCCTCGCTGAACAGGAAGCCGCTGCGCTTCTGGTCGAAGGGGCGGTTGATGCGCTCCTTGGCGAAGTCGCCGTGGGCGAGGGCGCCGACGGCATCGAAGCCGCGGAAGGTGGCGCCCCAGGGGTCGCGCAGGTACTCGCTGCCGCCGGCGAGCGCGGCGTCGCACTCGCCGTCGCGGATGGCGCGGAAGGCGCGGCCGATGGCGATGGTGCCGCCGGCGCAGGCGCCGGCGAAGGTCGGTGTCGGGCCGTGAGCGCCGAGCTTGATCGACAGGTTGGCGGCGAGCGCGTTGCTCATCGCGCTGGCGACGGCGAAGGGGTTGAAGAGGTCGGGCGCGCGCAGGTCCTCGGCGATGGCGGCGAGCTCGCCAGCCAGCGCGGCGCGGGCGCGGGCGGCGCCTTCGGCCTTGGCACCGCTCGTGGCGCCGAGGCGCTCGACGATCTCGCCGAGCCGCCGCCGCGCCGGCTGCAGCGCGACGTTGGCGGCGTTGGCGAGCGCGCTGTGCAGGCCGGCGGCGCCGGTGCCCATGAAGACGCCCACCCGCTCGCCCTGCCAGTCGGCGATGCGGTAAGTGCGGCGCTTCTCGTCGACGACCGCGAGCGGCAGCGCCGCCGCGCGCAGCGCCTCCTCCGCCGCCGCGATGGCCATCTGGCCGCTGGGGTCGAGGCGCTTGCCTTCGACGCGGCCGAGCAGCGCGGACTCGGGCCGCGCCAGCGCGCCGAGCGGCGACCAGACGTGCGAGCGCAGCTCGGAGTAGCGGCGCCATTCGGACGGCATGAGCTCGACCACGGTGGTCTTCTTGAGGCAGCCGCGCCACAGCGACGGCGCGTCGGGGCCGAGCGCGCTGATCGCACCGATGCCGGTGACGACAACGCGGCGCGGACCGGCGGTTCGCGGCCGGCGTGCGGGCGCTCGCATGGTCGCCGCCGCGGGCCGGCCGGCGGCCGGCGGCGCCATGTCAGCCGCCTCCGGTAGGCGGCGCCGCCACCACCTGGTCGACGATGTCGCCGACCGTGGTGAGGCGTGACACCACCTCGTCGGGGATCCGGCGTCCCAGCCGCTCCTCGAACTCGAAGAGCAGCGAGATCACGTCCACCGACTCGGCGCCGAGGTCCTCGACCAACCGTGCTTCGGGCCCCGGCGTGTGGTCGAGGTTGAGCACGTCGACGAGCACTTCCTGCACCTGCTGCAGCGCCTGCTTGCGGTCGAGGTCGGCCATGCGTTCTCGCGGCGCGGCATTCTAGCTGCGGCGGGCGCCATCCAGAAGTCATCCCCGAGATGGGCGCCATCCGCAGCCGTGTGAAGGGGATAACAGTCAGTAACAACTGGCGTGTCGTGGCACCGGTCGTGCTGCTGCGCGGCCCGCGAGGACGCGACTTTGGGGTTTCTTCTTCCCACGATTCGCCGCGAGACGGCTGAGGGTTGGACGTTTTTCTCGATGGCTTCGGTCCAACCGATCTACGTCGTGCTCAGCCCTCCCGGTCGCGCGCAGAGCGCGGTCCCGTTTCCGCTTGCCGGCCTACCGGTGGAGCATCGCGACGCGCTGAGGAGAATGCGGCGCGGCGATCGCGTGCCCGGGGACGTCGTCGCCTGCCTCCTGACGCTCGCGCCGTTGTCAGTCCTTCGCCAACAGATCGGCCAGCCGTTGTAGCTGCGGCCGGCCGGCGCTTCGGTGTGGGAACCCGCGTCGCGAGCGCGTAGGATGAGCGCGTAGTCCGAGGCGACCCTGAGCCAGGCCGAGCTGGCGCCTTGGGCCACAAGAGTCCGGTGACCCTCACGCCGCCACGCCCCGACTCCCTGCCGGTCGAGCGCCCTTCGGCCGCCCGTCGGCTGTTGCTGCGCTTTCTCAGCTTCTATCCGCCTTTCGTCGGCGCCGGGATCCGTGTTCGCCGGCTGCCCGGCGATCCGCCGGGTTACGAGACGCGTCTCCGGCTGCGATTCTGGAACCGCAACTACCACGGCACTCACTTCGGCGGTGCCATCTACACGATGTGCGACCCGTTTTACGTTCTCATCATCGCCGCCGAGCTGGGCAGCGGCTACGCGGTGTGGGACAAGAAGTCGACCGTTCGCTTCCTTCGTCCCGGCCGCGGCACCCTGCACGCCCGCTTCGAGGTCGCGCGCGAAAAGATCGAGCTCATGCGCGTCGCCGCCGACGCCGGCGAACGCCTCGAGCCCACCTTCATCGCCGAAGTGCGCAACGAAGCAGGCGAGCTCGTCGCCGAGGTGGAGAAGGTGCTCTCGGTTCGCCGGCGCACCGGCTGAGGCGCGTTACTCGGTCGCTTACTCGGTACTCTTACTCGGCCTGCAACGACTCGATCGGGTCGAGCGCCGCCGCGCGCTGCGCCGGCAGCGCTCCCGCGGCGAGCCCGGTGGCCGCCGCCACCGCCAGCGCGGCGACGACGAAGGCGAGCGGCGTCGACACCGGCAGGCCCGGAATGGCGAGGCGGAGGATCGCGCCTACGCCCAGCCCGCCTGCGAGCCCGACGAGGCCGCCGAGCGCGGCGAGCGCCGCTGCCTCGGCGAGGAAGAGCAGCCGCACCTGTTGTCGCGTCGCGCCGATCGCCCGCATCAGCCCGATCTCACGCGTGCGCTCGCCGACGGCGATCCACATCATCGTGAGGATGCCGATGGCGCCGACGACGAGCGAGATGCCGCCGATGGCGCCCACCGC
>DASYQD010000119.1:0-11972 GCA_036005845.1 Thermoanaerobaculia bacterium
CCGCAGCGCCGCGGTCGGCACGCCGTCCCCAGGCAGGTGCACGCCGTCCGCCCCGGCGGCGATCGCCAAGTCGGCGCGGCCGTTGGCGAGCAGTCGCGTGGCGGGCAGCACGCGTCGCAGCGCGCGCAGCAACTCGTAGACGGCGCGGTCCGGCAGGTCCTTTTCGCGCAGTTGCACGGCCGGCACTCCAGCCGCGGCCAGCGCCTCTGCCCAAGCAGGTAGCGTCAGCGTGCCGAGCCCGCGGCGGTCGCTGATGGCGAGGAGAGTGAAGGACATCGGCTCGTGGTGGCGTGCGGGCTGACGCCGCCTCGCCTCAGCGGCGAAAGCGCCGCAGCCAGAGGTCGAAGTCATGGGCGCCCCACACCAGGTGAACGGCGCCGAAACCCGAGACGACGGCGCGCGCGAGCGGCGCCAGGCCGGCGTGGCGCATGGCATACCAGGGCAGCTGCGACCACACCCGGTCCCACGCCGACAGCCACGGCCAGAGCACGAGCAGCACTCCCATCTCCAGGCAGTAGAGGACGAACAGCATGGAGAGCACCGGAGACGGTGAGGGCCGCATCGGAGGCGCGGATTCTACGTGATCCATCCGCGCCGCCTCCGCGGCCACACTCGCGCGCGTGGGGTCGTTTTCGCCGCTATCGCTCAGCGATTCGGCTCGCCGTCCTTGTCCTGATGCTGCGGGCGCGTCTCGCCGCCGCGGCTGCCGCCCGCTTCGCGGCCGCCGCCGCTGGGCTCGCGAGCGCCGCCGCCATCGCTGCGCGCGCCGCGGTCGGCGCCGTGCGACGCACCGTAGTCGCGGCTCGGGCCCGCCGAGCCGCCGCGTTGCGGCTCCGACCGCCGCTCGAAGCGCGGTTGCTGCCCACGGTCGGGCTCGGCGCGATAGACCGGCGCCGACGGCCGGGGCGACGAGGCGCGCGGCTCGACGCGCGAAGGCTCGACCGGCTGAATCTCGCGGCCGTACGTCGGCCGGTCGTAGGAGCGACCGCTGTTGCCGTCGTTGGACTCGCCGCGGTTCGAGCGCACTCCCTCGACGATGCGGCGCACCGGCGGCCGGCCGCCGCTCACGCCTTCGTGTCCGCTGCTGCGCCAGCTCTCGTCATCCGAAGAACCGGGACGAGTCGAGCGCGAGACGCCGGCCGGTTTCTCGTCGACGCCGCGGCTGCTGCCGCGCCACCCCTCGTCGCCGCCGCTCGGCCGGGCGCCGCGGGAAGTGGCGCCGCTCGGCTTCTCCTCGACGCCGCGACCGTTGCTGCCGTCCGGCGACGGCCGGCTCGGGCGACCGCTGACTCCCGCGCCCGGCACGCGCGCCGACTCACCGCGGTCGCTGTTTCCGTCGGGCCGCGTGCGCCACGAGCCCGAGGTCGAGTTACCCGGCGTCACGGCGCCGGGCTTCTCGCCCGCCGAGCGCCCGCCGACCGACGGCTTCTCGTCGCCGGCGCGGCCGACGTTGGCGCCGCGCCAGTCGTCGCCGTTGCCGCGCGGCCGGCCGTTGCGTGCGGCGCTCGGATCGGCGCCGCCGATGCTGCCCTGGCTGTTGCCGCTGCCGCTGCGCCAGTCGGGATTCGAGGTCGCGCGACGCGTGCCGACGGCGTTCTCGTCACCCACCCACGCTGGCTTCTCGCCCGGCGCCCAGCGGCCGTTGCCGGCGCGGTCGCCGCGGCCGCCGACGCCGCCGTCGCGGTCGACCGGCAGCGCCCAGCGACCAACGTCGGCGCCGACGTTGGGATCGCGCGCCACGAAGCGGCTCACGTCCGGCAGCTCGCGGACCGGCTTGTCCCAGCCGGTGTGGTCGCTGGCGAGCCGCAGCATGCCCTGCGACGGCCGCGTCGCGACGTCTGGCCGCAGGCCGCGCGTCTCGGTGGTGATGATGCCGCGCGGCAGGGCGCCGCGGACGCCGAGCTGTGCCCAGCTCCGCGTGCGGTAGCCGAGCCGGCGGTCGTAGATGCCGTTGCAGTCGACGAAGTTCCAGCGGTCCCAGTGTGAGCCTCCGGCCCAGCCGTGCACGCGGCGCCCAAAGCCCCAGGTGAAGTCGATGCCGAAGCCCCAGTTCGAGTAGAAGCGCGGGCCGTAGTAGTGCGAGTAGTAGCCGAACGGGCACCAGCCGACGTAGCTCGGTCCCCAGTACCAGTAGACCCACGCCGGCGCGTAGACGCGGCCCGGGTACCAGGCCCAGCCCCAGTTCGGCACGTAGTCCCAGCTGCCGTAGTGGTAGGGCACCCAGCCCCACGGCTCGTACGAGCACCAAGTCAAGCCGCTCGGGGTGTAGATCCAGCGCCCGTGGCGGTAGGGGCTCCAGTCCGCCGCCACGCGCGGACGCCAGGCGCGCCGGCCGCCGTAGGTCACCCAGCTGCCGTACTCGGCCATGCGCACCGAGGAGTAGGAGAGCGACGCGTCGACGTAGTCGTCGTCCCAGCGCGCGCGCCGGTACTGGTCGTCGAGGTTCGTCGCCCAGCGCTCGAGGCTGTCCCCGGTGCCGGCGGCCTGCACCTCGGGTGAGTTGTCGCCCTCGATCCACGCCTCCTCGTCGGCGTCGACGGTGACGGCGCCGCGGCGCGTGCGCACCTCGGCGCGGCCGTTGCGCACGACGACGAGCGTCGTGTCGTCGCGCGTCTCGATGCGGTAGGTGCCCGAATCGCGCAGGTAGACGCTGGCGTTGTCGGTGTCGACGCGGGTCTCGGCGCCGCCGCCGCCCACGAGCTGCACCTCGCCGCGCCGCAGGGTGAGCAGGTTCGACTCGGCGTCGGCATCGCCCGACCAGGCGAGCTCGTCGAAGCCCACCTCGCTGTCGCTGCTCACCCGCAGCAGCGTGTTGTCGGCCAGCACCGCCTCCACCCGCGAGCCGCGGGCCGTCCACAGCCGGTCGCCGGTGACCAGCGGCTGGTTCTCCTGCACCGACTGCGAGTCGCCCTGCCGCCCTGGCTCGCCGCGTTCCGCGAGCGTGGCGCTGCCCTCGACGATGCGGTAGTAGCCGTAGCGGTCGCGCTCGCCATTGGAGTCGGCGAGCGCCGGCAGGGCTGCGGCGAGGAACAATGCGGCGAATACCGTGGTTCTCCAAGGGGTGGACATGGCGGTCTGCTCCTGGTGTTGAGTGGCTTCCGGCGGCGCGAAGTGCAACCGCTGAGCCACGCCGTCTCAGTGCTGTCGCTGCGGCGTAAAGTGTAGTCGGTGCTCGGATATAATTCCGCACCGTAGCGACCAGCCGTCCACTCGCGAGGGCGCCCGCGTCCCCGAGCGGAGCCGAACCGAGCGGTGGTCGAGCGGAGGTAGGCCACCCCTTGATGAAGTTCTTCGGCAAGAAGAACGCTTCGGCCCAGCAGCAGTACACGATCGACGACCTGATCGTGCTGGAGCGCTACGCGGAAGCGGAACAGCGCATCCACGAAGACCTCAAGTTCAAGCCGCACGACTTGAACCTCCACCTCAAGCTCGCCGACGTCCACGTCGGCCTGCGCAACGTCGCCAAGGCGATCGACGAGTACGGCTTCGTCGCCGACAAGTACGCCGCCGACGGCTTCCACGACCGCGCCATCGCCATCCTCACCAAGGCGCGCCGCCTCAACCCGATGGACGACACCCTGCCGCAGCGCATCGAGCGGCTGGAGAACGCCCGCAAGCTCGAGCACAGCCGCTCGGGCGCGCTCGAGGGCTTCGTCGGCGGCCTGCACGCCAAGGAGGGCGGCGGCACCGCGGTGATGGAGTTCCAGGCGATCTGGCGCCAGCTCGCCAAGAGCAAGCTGCTGCGCGACCTCTCGAGCGATCAGCTCAAGCTGCTCTTCCAGGGCGTCACCGTCGTCTACTGCGACCCCGGCCAGACGGTGGCCGACCGCGGCAGCCGCGACGAGGCGCTCTTCGTCATCGTCGGCGGCGAGGTGATCGCCTCGATCGTCGACCGCAACGGCGTCGCCATCGACGTGCGCAGCTTCGGGCCCGGGCACATCATCGGCGAGGGCTCGCTCTTCGAGCACCGCGCCTGGCCGGCCACCTACAAGGCGAAGACCAAGGTGAGCATGCTCAAGCTCACCCAGGCCGGGCTCGAGATCTGCCTCAAGGGCAACCCCGACCCGCGCGGGTTCCTCGACGTGCTGCGGCGCGACCAGGCCGACCGCGACGTCGGCCAGTCGGTGGCGCGGTTGGAGTCGGACGGGGGCTAGCCGAAGCGGCGCGCTCGCGCTCGGGCGCCCGTATCGCGTACCCTTCCCCGCGATGAGCGTGCTGCCGATCCGCATCTACCCGGACCCGGTGCTGCGCGTGCGCTGCGCCGAGGTGACGGCGTTCGACGACGAGCTCCAGAAGCTCGTGGCCGACATGGTGGAGACGATGCACGCGGCGCCGGGCGTCGGGCTCGCCGCCTCGCAGGTGGGCGTCGAGAAGCGAGTGGCCGTCGTCGACCTCTCCGTCGGCCAGGACCCCGACCAGCTCCTGGTGCTGGTGAACCCGTTGATCGTGATGGATGACGGCGCCGAGGTGGAGAGCGAAGGGTGTCTGTCGATCCCCGAGTTCACCGAGAAGGTCGACCGTCCGTTCAAGGTCGAGGTGATGGCGCAGGATGCCGCCGGCGCGCCGAAGCGCATCGTCGCCGAAGGCTGGCTGGCGCGCGCCATCTGCCACGAGATCGACCACCTCGACGGCGTGCTCTTCGTCGACCACTTGCATGGGTTGCGGCGCGAGCGGGCGAAGCGAGCGCTCAAGAAGCTCGTCAAGGAGCAGGAGCAGCGGGAGTGGGACGCGGCGGCGCCGGCGTCGTCGGGCTAGTCGCGCGGGCGCTGGGAGGCGCCGCCGCGCTGGCGCTCGCCCTGTCGCTGCCCTCGCTGCTGGTCGCCTGCGGCGGTGGCGGCGGCGGCTCGCCGTCGGAGCCCTTGCCCTCGCCGACTGCCACGGCGACGCCCACCGCCACGCCGAGTCCGACCGCGACACCGGGCAGCGGCATCACCTTCACCGCGGCGTCGACCGGCCCGGGCATCGTGCTCGCGCAGGGATCGGGCACCTCGTCATCGTCGCTCACCATCGACGTGCGGGCAGCGCAGGTGACCGGCCTCTACGGCATCGCCTTCGACCTCGACTACCCGTCGGCCGCGCTCCACTACCAGTCGGCGGCGGCCGGGACGTTCCTCGGCAGCAGCGGGCAGGTGTCGATGCAGGTCGTCGAGAGCGCGCCTGGGCACCTCGTCGTCGGCGTGACGCGGCTCGGCGACGTGGCGGGCGTCAGCGGCAGCGGCGTCGTCGCCAGCCTGGTCTTCACGCCGGTGGCCAACGGCAGCGGGCCGTTCACCTTCTCGCACAACACGGCCTACCAATCGGAGGGCAGCACCGTGACCTTGCAGTGGGCGGGCGGCACGGTGACGGTGGCGCGTTGAGCGGCGAAGGCTCAGTGACCGTAGCGGAGACGGCGCCGGCAGCGACGCCGCGCCCGGCACGCTTCTTCAACACGCTCGGCCGCGAGCTCGTTCCTCTCGTGCCGCTCGAAGCGGGGCACGTGCGCATCTATACCTGCGGGCCGACGGTGTACAACCACGTCCACATCGGCAACCTGCGCACGTTTCTTTTCGAAGACGTTCTCCGGCGCAGCCTGCGCTACCTGGGCTACCGCGTGACGCAGGTGATGAACCTGACCGACGTCGACGACAAGACGATCCGCGGTGCGCAGGAGGCGGGCGTCTCGCTCGACGACTACACGGCGCCGTTCATCGACTCGTTCTTCGCCGACCTCGACACCCTGCACGTCGACCGCGCCGAGCTCTACCCGCGCGCCACGCGGCACGTGCCCGAGATGATCGAGCTCACCGAGCGGCTGCTGCAGGCCGGGGTCGCCTACGTCAACGAGGGCTCCGTCTGGTTCCGTATCGCGGCCGACGCCGACTACGGCAAGCTCTCCGGCATCGACCTCGAGCAGGTGCAGCAGGGCGAGCGGGTGGCGAGCGACGAGTACGGCAAGGAAGACGTGCGCGATTTCGTTCTATGGAAGGGCGCCAAGCCCGGCGAGCCGGCGTGGGACTCCCCGTGGGGGCCCGGCCGGCCGGGGTGGCACATCGAGTGCTCGGCGATGTCGATGAAGTACCTCGGTGAGACCTTCGACGTGCACTGCGGCGGCGTCGACAACATGTTCCCGCACCACGAGAACGAGATCGCGCAGAGCGAGTCGGCGACGGGCAAGCCGTTCGCGACTCTGTGGCTGCACTCGGAGCACCTCATCGTCGAAGGCCAGAAGATGGCCAAGTCGCTGGGGAACTTCTTCACCTTGAAGGAGCTCGTCGAGCAGGGGCGCGACCCGCGGGCGATCCGCTACCTGCTGCTGTCGGTGCACTACCGGCAGAAGCTCAACTTCACCTTCGAGCAGCTGGAGGCGGCGGGTGCGGCGCTGGCGCGCGTCGACGACCTGCGTTGGCGGCTGCAGACGGCGGTGGAGAAGGAAGGGGAGCGCGGCGAGGTCGCGGAGCTCGCGGCAACGCTGCGCGAGGAGTTCGCGGTGGCGCTCGCGGACGACCTCAACACGTCGGGAGCGCTGGGAGCGCTGTTCAAGTTCGTCAAGGCGATCAACGTGGCGGTCGACGACGGCAAGCTCGGCGGTGGCGATCGCGAGCGGGTGGCGGCGGCGCTGGCCGACGTCGATCGCGTGCTCGGCGTGCTCGACGCGGCGGAATGGCAGCGCGGCGCCCCAAGCGGCCCGAGCGACGCGGACGTCGAGCGGCTGATCGAAGAGCGCCAGGCGGCGCGCAAGGGCCGCAACTTCGCGCGCGCCGACGAGATCCGCAAGCTGCTCCTCGAGCAAGGCGTGGTGCTCGAAGACACCGCCGGCGGCACGCGCTGGAAGCGCGCCCGGTAGGTCGCGGCGACCGGAGGGAGCGCGCCGTGAACCGGCTCGAGGAGTTCGGCGCGCAGTCGCACACCGTCGGCCGCGGCCGCGTCGCCGAAGACACCGCGGCGGCGTGGCTCGAGCGCCACGGCTACCGCATCGTCGAACGCAACCACCGCAACGCCGCCGGCGAGATCGACGTGGTGGCGGAGGACGGCTCGACCCTCTGCTTCGTCGAGGTCAAGGCGCGCACCGAGACGCTCTTCGGCCCGGCGCTGGCGGCCGTCGGTCGGCGCAAGCAGCTCCGTGTGGCGCGCGCGGCCGCTCTCTACCTGGCGTTGCGCGGCATCCAACCCGCCTGCCGCTTCGACGTGCTGGCGATGGAGGCGGAGGAGAGCGGCTGGCGGTTTACACTGGTCAAGGACGCGTTCCGCCTCGGCTGACGCGGCCTTCACCGGAGACGATCACCATGGGCATGCCCGCGCGGCGGCGCGCCGCGGTCTTCTCGCTTCTCGTCTTCGCCGCGGCAGGCGCACGGGCCGCAACGGCCGACAAGGCCGGCATCGTCGCGCCGCTTCCCGCCGCCGCCGGCGACGAGTGGATCGAGCTGCGCACTCCCTCCTTTGTCACCCTGACCAACGCCGGCGAGCGCAAGGGGCGCGAGATCGCCCTCGGCTTCGAGCGCTTCCGCGCCGCCATGCAAATGCTGCGGCCGCAGGGTATCCAGCAGGCGCCGGTGCCGACGCTCATCCTCGTCTTCAAGAGCGACAAGAGCTTCGATCCCTACAAGCCGGCGCCGGAGAACGGGCGCGGCCAGCTGCTCGGCCTCTTCCAGCAGAGCCAGCTGGGCAACTACATCCTCATCAACGGCTACCCATCGAGCGGCAGCGCGCTGCCCGTCGTCTACCACGAGTACGCCCACTCGGTGATGCACGCCTCGTTCGCCGACCTGCCGCTGTGGCTCGACGAAGGGATGGCGGAGCTCTACGCGACCTTCGAGGTCGAGCGCGGCGAGCTGCTGGTCGGCAAGCCGTTGGCCGACCACGTGCGCACCTTGCGCGAGAAGTCGTTCGTGCCGCTGCAGCGGCTCTTCGCCGTCGACCACGACTCGCCCGAGTACAACGAAAGCGAGCGCGTGGGGATGTTCTACGCCGAGTCGTGGCTGGTCGTCCACTACCTGATGCTCGGCGGCGAGGAGCGGTTGCAGAAGACGCGCGCGTTCCTCGACGGCATCGCGAGCGGGCAGGCGCCCGAGGCCGCCTTCCGCGGCGCCTTCGGCTACGGCTTCGACCAGCTCGAGAAGGAGCTGCGCGGCTACGTCAACGCGCCGACGTTTGCGTACGCGCGGTTGCCGCAAGGCGAGGTGGGGCCGGAGCCGTCCGTGGCGCTGCGCGCGGTGCCGCGCGGCGAGGTGCTGCTGGCGCTCGGCAGCTCGCTCGCTTTGCGGAGCGGCGATCCGGCAGCCGCGCGCGCGCACCTCGAAGCGGCCGCTGCGGCCGGCGTCGCCGATGCATGGGCGATGCTCGGCTTCGTCGAGGAGCGGGGCCACCACGACGCCGCGGAGGAGGAGCTCTACAAGAAGGCGGTCGACGCCGGCGCGGCGCGTCCTGTCTCGCTGATGCTGGCAGCACGGTCGCGGCTGGAGCCGGCGACAGCCACTCCCGACGACGCGCACGCCGCCCGCGCGCTGCTCGAGCGGGCACTACAAGCGGAACCGTCGTACGCCGAGGCGCGGGCGCTGCTCGGCAAGACCTGGATGATCGGCGACGACGATCCCGCCGCAGGCATCGCTCACCTCGAGAAGGCCTACGAGCAGCTCGGCGGCCGCGTCGACGTCGCCTACGACCTGGCGATGCTCGAGCTGCGTGCGGGCCACCTCGCCCGCGCGGAGGAGCTGGTGCGCACGGTGGTGGTGCCGCACGGCAGCGCCGAGCTGGCGGCGCATGCCCAGCGCGCGCTCGAGCACGCCAAGGCGGGCGCTACCGTCAACGACGCGCTGGCGTCGGGCGATGCCGGCCGCGCCATCACCGCGCTGCAGGCGGCGCTCGCCGAGGCCACCGACCCGGAGCTTCGGGGCGAGCTCGAGGCGCGGCTGCAGGAGGCGAAGGAGCAGCAGACCAAGCAGGCGGAGATCGAACGCTACAACGCCGCCGTCGCGCAGGCCAACGCTGGCAAGCTCGCGCAGGCGCGCACCGAGCTGCGGGCGCTGCGCGCGGAAACCACGGACGCGGAGCTGCAGACGACCATCGACGACGTCCTCGCCAAGCTCGACAAAGCGTTGAAGGGCCGAGGGTAGCGGGCCGCAGGCGAGCCCGATTCGCCTTGACAGGACGGGGGTCAGTCACTATCCTTCGCGGCCGAGCGGGAATAGCTCAGGGGTAGAGCACAACCTTGCCAAGGTTGGGGTCGCGGGTTCAAATCCCGTTTCCCGCTCCAGTCCATCCGCCCTCTGGACCCTTCGTCATTCCGAGGGCCACGTAGCCAAGTGGTAAGGCAAGGGTCTGCAAAACCCTCATTCCCCGGTTCGAATCCGGGCGTGGCCTCCACTCCAGTTCCGCGTCCTAGAGCACCTGGAAGACAGGATCGCCGCGCAGCGCTCGATCGAAGGTGAGCGTCCTACCGGCACCGGCACTACTGCCCGCAAGGCCGACGAGATAGTCCGATAGCTCGGCACGTCCGACTTGGTACCGCCTCAGCGCCTCGAGCAGTCGCGGCCGATCCTGGACTTCGAAGCGGTTGTCCGCTGCCAGCGCATGAAAGCTGGTCAGGATCTGGGCCCTGTTCGCGTTGTAGGTGGACACGAGGACCCACTCGAGCTCTGCCAAGACCACATCGGTGAGTAGCGCCTTGCCCCCGCTTTCCCAAAGTGGCTCGAGCACGCGAAGAGCTTTAGCCAGCTGATCCTTGTCATCCTCGATCAACAGCCTGACCAGAACGTTCGTGTCGAGTGCGATCACTTGCGCGGGCCGAACTTCGCAGCGACCCTACGGCGTACGGCTTCATTCATCTCTTCCACGGACACGGGGCGCTTTGGAGCGAGATGGCGAAGCACGCCAAGCGCGCCGTCGTCGCCGGCGGCCTTGCGGAGCACGAGCGCGCCGCGCGAGTCCTCGACAAATTCGAGGACCACACCCGGTTCGAGGCCGAACCGATCCCGGAGCGTCTTCGGGATCGTGATTTGGCCCTTGCTGGTGATCGTGCTTTTGGGCACGGGTTCTCTCCTTACTCTCGGCGAATTCTAGCATCGAATGTAAGGAGCCATGGGGAATGCGTAAGACGCGATCGGCGCGCCGCGGACTAGGATGCCGCCGGTGCGCTTGCCCTTCGCTCCGCCGCTCGAGCCGATGCTCTCGCATTCCGCCGACACGTTGCCGACGGGCGAGGGCTGGCAGTTCGAGCCGAAGTGGGATGGCTTCCGCACGGTGGTCTTCCGCGACGGTGACGAGGTGGTGCTGCAGAGCCGCGATACGCGGCCGATGAATCGCTACTTCCCGGAGCTTGTCGCGCCGCTGCAGGCCGCGCTGCCGGAACGCTGTATCGTCGACGGCGAAGTGGTGATCGTCGGCGAGCAGGGGCTCGATTTCGAGGCGCTGCTGCTGCGCATCCATCCAGCGGAGTCGCGAGTGAAGATGCTGGCCGTGGGTTCGCCGGCGTCGTTCGTGGTCTGGGACCTGCTCGCGATCGGTGACGAGGACCTTCGCGAGACGCCTCTAGCCCAGCGGCGCGAGCGGCTCGAACAGGTGCTCAGCGATGTCGCGCCGCCGGTGCACCTCTCGCCCGCCACTCGCGACCGTGCGCTCGCCGAGGACTGGTTCCGGCGCTTCGAGGGCGCCGGGCTCGACGGCGTGATGGCGAAGCGGCTCGACGAGCCCTACAAGCCGGGCGAGCGGACGATGATCAAGGTCAAACACACGCGCACCGCCGATTGCGTGGTCGCCGGCTTCCGCTGGCACAAGAACGGGCCGGGCACGCTGCTCGGCTCTCTGCTGCTCGGCCTCTATGACGAACGTGGCACGCTGCACCACGTCGGCGTCGCCGCGGCGTTCACGACGGCCATGCGCAAGCAGCTCGTCGCCGAGCTGGCACCGCTTCGCGACAACGCGCTCGCGAATCATCCGTGGCGCGAGTGGGCGGACGCGCACGCGGATGCGATGGCGAAGGGACAGCGGGTCCCCGGAGCGACCAGCCGCTGGAACCGCGGCAAGGACCTGAGCTGGGAGCCGTTGCGGCCCGAGCGCGTCTGCGAGGTGGCGTACGACCACATGCAGGGGAACCGCTTTCGCCACGCGGCTCAGTTCGTGCGGTGGCGGCCGGACAAGCCGCCGGAGGATTGTCGCTACGACCAGCTGGAGGTGACGCCGGCCTACGAGCTGGAGCGCGTCTTCGGGGCGCGAGGGGAACGCGGCTTGGAGGCGCGCGGCGATGGGGAGCGTTCGGCCGTGCGCTCCGGGGCCGCCGTTGCCGGCGGCTTGGCTGCGCGCGACGACGGCGACCGTGTTCGTGGAGGTCGGTCGGCAGGTGCCCGCTCCGGCGCTGGCCGCCCGGGTTCCGGCCGCGGCGGCGGGCGGAAGCCGCGCCAGGGATCGTAGTCGGGGTCCGGCGGTTCCTCGGCCGGCCGCTCGGCTTCGGGCACATGGCGGAGGTTGAGGCGGATGCGCGTCCAGGTCGACGAGCGGCCACGCATCGCGTCGACGAGCACGTCGTCGACTCCGAGCAGCGCCGCTGCCGCGGGGTGACGCGCCTTCCATCGTTCCAGCCCCGCGAGCGCCTCTTCCTTGTGCTGCGCTTTCGCCACGGTGATGAGCGGCTGCGTCGACTGCCGGCGGCCGGTGCTCTTTGGCGAGCCGTCGCTCTTTGTCGGCGCGCCGGCCTTGCGAGCCGATGCCTCCTTTGGCGCGCCCTTTCGCCGCGAAGGCTGGACGCGCGGCGGCTCGCCCGCCTGCTTGCGATACTGCGGCGGCCAGGGCGCGTCGCCGAGCCCTTGCGCTTCTTGCTCCGCCGAGAGCGCGAGCAGCGAGTCGAGCGACTCGGCCGCCTCGTCGATGCCCTCCGCCGCATCGCCGTGTTCGGCGAACCGCTGCGGCGCCGTCGCCAGCGTGAACGCCGCCGCATCGCAGTCGGCCACCTCGTCCCACTGGAGCGGCATCGACACTCGCGCGTCCGGCGTCGGCCGCACCGA
>DASYQD010000120.1:0-13051 GCA_036005845.1 Thermoanaerobaculia bacterium
GGGGCTTGTGTTCGGGGCCTGGATGAGGTCGGCGATACAGCCACCGGCAGAGCCGACCGTCGTATCGAGCACTACGTCGATGTCGGCGAGCGAGCAATCGGAGCGAACCAGATTGAGGGTGTAGTCGTCGGCCGTAGCGGCTAGCCGATCCACGCCCACCTGGGCGTTCTTCAGCATGTTCACATCGTCAGCCGAAAGCCCGTGGTATCCCTCGCTCAGGTTCTGCGTGGTGTACATCGCCGACTGCGTGCCGGGGTATCCCATGGCCGCTGCAACGGCAACGTTCGCATTCGCCGCATAGTTGCTTCCAGAGGGGAGATTGGCGCGCGCCCGCGAGAACGTGAGGCGGTCGATGACCGTGCCGTCCCTGATGAACGGGTTGTTGTCAGACCGGCGAAACCACGAGAGATCCTGTACTTGGATCGGCGCGCTCGGACAGGCCGGCCCCGGGCAGGCCGGACAACACGTCGCGCCGGTACATGTCCCGAGCTGAGCGAATCCCCCTTCATCGAGCGTCCCGTTTGTGACGGCACAGGCGTTGCGGGAGGCCTCGTCAGGATCGGGGAGCGGCGGGGCGAAGGGTCCGGGAGGCGGCGGCGCAATGAAGCCACACTGGTTCAAGGGGCTGTCGTCTTTGGTGCCTCGAATCCCATCAGCGCCTGGGAGGATTTCCGTCACAAACCCCGCGTCGGTGAAGCTCGTGCTCTGGCCACAGATGTTGTTGCTGTCGACATCGCACTGGCCGGTGCGCCAGGGCTTATCGATATAGGTAGGCGGCAGCAGGATCTCTTTGTGATTGCTGTGCCCGAGCCCGATGCAGTGTCCGACCTCATGCAGGAGAAGGCCGGCCACGCTCACCGTCGTTCCAGGATCAAGATTGGGATCTTCGATGATCTGGCACTGCGGACAATTGGAAACCTTGGGCAGCCGGCGGTTGAGGGTGGCGATGACCCAATCCAAGGGCTCTATGAGTGCCTCCTGCCCGACCGGCACGCAGAGCCGAACCGTGAGCGTGCCGCCAAACGACGCGAACCCCGGCGGGTGCACAATCGCGTACGGCCCGAAGTTGCCGGGAACTGAGGGTCCGCCGGGGTCGTTGGCGTCCGCGCGAATCTTCTCGACGACAAGCGAGTAGGTGCCACCGGTGGCGCGCGTCGAGAGCAGCAAGGAGAGCAGGACGCCGAGGAGGGCCTGGCCCTTGCTCATTGCTCCGCCTCCTTTGTTTTGTGCGTCTCCACGACGGCGCGCACGAGTCGGGCGAGCGCTTGCACCGCCTCCTTCCGTGGGTTCGCTTCGGCCGCGCTCAATGGCTCGACCAATGCGAAGTCGCGCTCGAACGGACCCAGCGTGACCGTGCCCCTCGAATAACTGGTGAACTGCATGTGCACTCTGAAGACAGCACCGTCCATGATTCCAGCGCCAGCAGCATGGAACTCCGTCGCGAGCTCTCCGGGGTCTCTCTCGACCAGGGCGGGGCGCGCGGCCAACGCGGCTAGCTCATGCATCTCCTGGGCGTCAAGCACCACAGTGCTCGTGGTCCCGGGTAGCTGGGGCGCCGCAGGCGCCGAAGCGGGCGACGGGGCGTTCTTTGGGAGAGAGGCGCGCTCGAGGCGCCCATCGCCAAAGAGCGTGTATACGGTGGTCGGACTTCGTCGAAGGAGGGGGTTGCTCCAGGAGATGCGGATCACCGCCTCCGCGGGACCGTTCGGGAGCTGAAACTCCGGAGCGGTGATCGGTGCCCGGTCTGCCTCGTTACCTGAACTGCCGGAGCCGAACAGCAGGAGGAGTGCGACGCCGGCAGCCGGGACTCGAACCATGAGCGCCTCCCTTCGTGACAGGACTGCCACCCTTCTAGACGGACGCAGCCGACGGAATTCCCCGTCGAAGTCGCAGGCGGCCGGCGGGCCTTTCTAGGACGATACCTACGCACGGCCGGCTTGCCGGTGCGCCGCTAGCTCGGCCATCGAGCGCTTCGTCGTGCGGCAGGACGGCGGCGAGACCGAGATCGGCGGCGTCGAGGGCGGCGATCCCGCCGGCTGGTTCCGGGCGACCGGCGGCGCCGCGGTCATCGCCTACGAGAGCAAGCCGACGCCGATCGAGCTGCGGGCGGCGCGGTTCGAGACTTACCTTCGCCGGTATGGGCTGGAGTCGATCATCGCCGCCCGCGCCAGGAGCGGCGACAGCAAGGAGCCGGGCCGCGAGAAGTTCTCGCGACAGGCGAAGGCGATTCTCGCCGGGCCGCGGCCGACGGCGGCGGCGAGCCGGCCGGTAGGGCTGCGGTACGAGATCGTGCCCGTCGGCGACTCCAGCTTCGGAGCCGGAACGTTCCGCGGCCGCGTGCTCTACGAAGGCGAGCCCGCCGCCGGCGCGCTGATCCAGGCGCTCTTGAGCGGCGATCCGCGCCTGCGCCTCGAGACGCGCAGCGACACTGCGGGCGCCTTCGCCTTCACGCTGCCGCGGCCCGGCGTCTGGCTCGTGGAGTCGGTGCGGATGGTCAAGGCGCCGTTCTTCTCGCACGCCGACTGGGAGAGTCTCTGGGCCTCGCTCACCTTCGAGACCGTGCCGCGTCCGGGAAGCCCCTGACGTGCTCAGTGCGTCCTTGTGGCAGGGTTTGGAAAGTTTCGATTCGTTTCGCGGTCAGCTGCGTCTCGCTTCGCCTACGACACCCGCGCCGCGGCGCGAACACCGGCCAGCGGCGAGGTCGGTTGCCGGGCGAGCGGCCGGTCGAGGCAGCGGTACTGCAGCGCCTCGGCGACGTGGGTGGTGTGGATGCGGTCGTGGCCGCCGAGATCGGCGATGGTGCGCGCCACCTTGAGCAGGCGCGCCAGCGCGCGCGCCGAGAGTCCCAGCCGCTCGAAGGCGGCATCGGCGAGGCGCTGGCTCTTCTCGTCGAGCGCGCACCACCGCCGCAGGTCGCGGGCATCCATGGCGGCGTTGACCGGCAGCGGGCGGCCGGCGAAGCGCGCTTCCTGACGGCGGCGTGCGGCGGCCACGCGGGCCGCCACGGCGGCGCTCGACTCGCCGCCTTCCGCGCGCAGCTCCGCAGCGCTGGGCACTGGCACCTCGACTTGCAGGTCGATGCGGTCGAGCAGCGGACCGGAGATGCGGGCGCGGTAGCGCTCGACGGTGCCCTCCGGGCAGCGACAAGGGCGGCGTGGGTCGCCGAGGTGACCGCAGGGGCAGGGGTTCATCGCGGCGACGAGGGTGAAGCGTGCCGGGAAGGAGAGCCGCGCGCGGCTGCGCACGATCGAGACGACGCCGTCCTCGATCGGCTGGCGCAGCGCCTCGAGCACGTCGCGGCGGAACTCCGGCAGCTCGTCGAGGAAGAGCACGCCGGCGTGCGCGAGGCTCACCTCGCCGGGGCGCGGCACCGAGCCGCCGCCGATCAATCCGGCGCCGCTGGTGTGGGCGTGCGGGCTGCGGAACGGGCGCTCGCAGCGCAGGCCGCCGGCGGCGATCTCGCCGGCGAGCGAGTGGATCTTGGTCACCGCGATCGCCTCGCTCCGGCACAGCGGCGGCAGGATGCCGGGCAGCCGGCGCGCCAGCATCGTCTTGCCGCTGCCGGGAGGGCCGATGAAGATCAGGTTGTGCGCGCCGGCGGCGGCGATCTCGAGCGCGCGCTTCGGCATCGCCTGTCCGCGCACGTCGGCGAGGTCGGAAGCTCCGGCGTGGAACGGCCGCGGAAACGCCGGCGTCGACATGGGCGCGATCGGCCGCTCGCCGCGCAGGTGTGCCAGCGCCTCGTCAAGCGTACCGACGGCGATCACTGCCAGCATGCCGCCGAGCGCTGCCGCCTCCTCCGCGTTCGATGCCGGCACCAACAGCTCTTGAGCGCCGATCTCGCGCGCCAGCTCGGCGAAGGCGAGCGCGCCGCGCACCGGCCGCAGCGCGCCGTCGAGCCCCAGCTCGCCGCAGCAGAGCCGTCCCGCCAGCAGCTCGGCGGGCAAGTGGTCGTGCGCCACCATCAGCGCCAGCGCGATGGCGAGGTCGAGGTGGTTGCCCTCCTTGCGCAAGTCGGCGGGCGCGAGGTTGATCACCACCGAGCGCGGCGGCAGCTCGTAGCCGCAATGGCGGATGGCGGAGCGCACGCGCTCGCGGCTCTCGCGCACGGCGGCGTCGGGCAGCCCGACGAGCTGGAGCTGCGGCAGCCCGAAGCGGGCGTCGACCTCCACCTGCACGGGCAGGGTCTCGACGCCCCAGGGCGTTCCGGAGAGCACGCGGGCGAGCATGGCGATCATCAAACGGAAAGCGCGGCCGGCGTCTTGCACGGGCGCCATGGAAGTGTCATGGGCGCTTCCACGTAGAGAGCCGCTGTTGCTCGCCGGGCGTCCCTCGCCCTACGATGCCGTCGCGGGCGGCAGTTGCAGAAGGAGGTCGCGATGCGTCGAGGTCTGATCGTGCTGCTGGTGATCGTCGGCTTAGTGGTGGTGCTCGTCGCCACCCTCGCCTCCCAGTACAACCGCCTCGTCAACCTGCAGGAGGACGTGACCTCGCAGTGGGCGAACGTCGAGAGCTCCTACCAGCGGCGCGCCGATCTCATCCCCAACCTGGTGGCGACGGTCAAGGGATCGGCGCAGTTCGAGCAGGAGACGTTGCGCCAGGTGGTGGAGGCGCGGGCGAAGGTGGGGCAGGTGACGGCCCAGGCCGGCGCCGGCACGCCCAACGATCCTGCGGCGTTGCAGCGCTTCGCGCAGGCGCAGGACCAGCTGTCTTCGGCGCTGTCGCGGCTGCTGGTAGTCGTCGAGCGCTATCCGGACATCAAGTCGACGCAGGCCTTTCGCGACCTGATGCCGGCGCTCGAGGGAACGGAGAATCGCATCAACGTCGAGCGCAACCGCTACAACGAGCTGGCCCGCACGTTCAACGCCACGCGGCGCCGCGTGCCGGTGGCGTGGTTCATCAACGCCCTCGGCTGGGACTTCCCGCCCAAGGCCTACTTCGAGGCGCAGGCGGGCGCCGCGACGGCGCCCAAAGTCCAGTTCTAGCCCCGGCCGCTTCGCCCCCCTCGCAGGGCTCGGTGCGGCTACGCGGCCGGGTCAAGGTCGTCGGTCGGTCGGCCAGGCCGCCCGACCTCAGGAGCTAGCGCTAGTACTCGTCCGACGACGCGCCGAGCTGCTCCTTCTCCATCTCATCGGCCATCTCGGCGACGCTGATGAGGGCGGCGGCGAGCGCCTTGGAGGTCAGCCCCTCGGTGGGCAGGTTGTGGTAGCAGAAGACGTAGGTCTTCTTCTCCACCTCCTCGATGCCGAAGTAGCCGAGCTTCTGCTCGCCGTTGACTTCGAGGAGGCGCTTGGCTAGCGCCGGCGTCAGGTTGCCCTTGATCTCCATCACCCAGGAGTAGATCTCGACGATGCCGACGTCGCGCACGTCCGATTGCGGCTGCAGGAAGACCTGCTGGCTGCGACCGTCGGTGAACGAGTAGGTGCGCCGCAGCCGGTCGTCGTCCTGCTGATAGGTGAGCTTCTCCTTGTCGAGCAGCTTGGTCAGCATGGCCGGCGTCGTCGACGTCTTCTCGTCGTCTTTGTCGGCCGCCTGCGCGGCGGTGGTGGCGAGGAGGGCAGCGAAGGCGAAGGCGATGAGAGGACGACGCATCGAGGTGGCTCCTTGGAAATGACGGACGGTTCAACCAACCGGTGCCAGCACGTGGCGCTGCACCGCGGAGACGAAAGCCTGAGCGTTTTCCGGCGGCGTGTTGGGGAGGATGCCGTGACCGAGGTTGACGACGTGGCCGCCGCCGGCGCCGCGCCGCAGCAGCTCGGCGGTGGCCTCTTCGATCCGCTGAGGCGAGGCGAGGAGCGCGGTGGGGTCGAGGTTGCCTTGCAGCACCTTGCCGGGACCGACAATGACGCGCACCTCGTCGAGCGGCAGGCGCCAGTCGACGGAGATCACCTCCACCGGCAGGTCGCGAAGCTCGGAGAGCAGGTGGGCGCCGTTGTTGAGGTAGTAGATCAGCGGCACCCACTCGGGCCGGTCGCGTAGCGCTTCGACCACGATCCTCAGTGCCGGCAGCGCCAGCTCGCGATACCGGCGCGCGTCGAGCAGTCCGCCCCAGGTGTCGAAGAGCTGGATCACCTGCGCGCCGGCGTCGATTTGGGCCGAGAGGTAGCGCGCCGAGACTTCGGCGAGCCGGCGAAGCAGCCGCGCGAGGCCGCGCGGGTCTTCGAAGCTCCAACCGAGCAGGTGGCCGAAGTGCTTCGAGGCGCCGCCCTCGACGAGGTAGGCGGCCAGCGTCCACGGCGTGCCGCCGAAGCCGATGAGCGGCACCGACCGCTCGGCGGTCATCGCAGCGAGGCCGCGCTGCGCCTGGCGGATGGCGGCGAAGACGTAGCCCAGCTCGCGCTCGACGTCGGGATCGGCGAGCGCCGCGACGTCGGCGGCGGTGCGCACCGGCCGGTCGAAGACCGGACCGTCGCCGGCGGCGAAGCGCAGGCCGGCGCCCATGGCGTCGAGCGGCAGCAGGATGTCGGCGAAGACGATCGCCGCGTCGACGCCGAGGCGCCGCACCGGTTGCAGCGTCACCTCCGCCGCCAGCTCTGGCGTCCGGCAGAGGGTGAGGAAATCCACCTTCTCGCGCAGCGCGCGGTACTCGGGGAGGTAGCGGCCCGCCTGCCGCATCAGCCACACCGGGCGCCGTTCGGTGGGCTCGTTCCGGCACGCCCGGAGGAAGAGGTCGTTCATCGGCCGCTCATCGGAACGAAGGGCAGGATAACACCCGGCCCCGCGGCGGAGGTGGTCGCCACGAGATCGCCGCCAGCCTGCCGCGGCTCGGCCGCGCGCGGCGCCGGCGCCACTCGCCGTTATACATTCGCCGCACATGGTGGAGATCGACGGGCGCTCGCTGACGCTCGAAGAGCTGGGCGCCGCGGCGAGAGGCGGCGAGACGTGCACGCTGGCCGCGGCTGCGCGGGCGCGCGTCGAGGCCGGGCGGGCCGCGATCGAGAAGGCGCTCCAGCACGGCGATGTCGTCTACGGCGTCAATACCGGTTTCGGCGACCTGTCCAGCGTCCGCATCCCCGCCGACAAGCTGCTGCTGCTGCAGGAGCGGCTCGTGCTCAGCCACGCCGCCGGCATGGGAGAGCCGCTGCCGGACGACGTCGTGCGCGCCATGCTGCTGCTGCGCGCCAACACGCTGGCGCAGGGGCACTCGGGCGTGCGCCCGCAGGTGGTCAACGCGCTGCTCGCCCTGTTGGCGCACGATCTGCTGCCGGTCGTGCCCAGTCGCGGCTCGGTCGGCGCCAGCGGCGACCTCGCGCCGCTCGCGCACCTGGCGCTGGTGCTGATCGGGCGCGGCACCGTGCGCGAGCGCGGCCAGGCGCGGCCGGCGGCCGAGGCGCTCGCCGCGCACGGCCTCGCGCCGCTCGTCCTCGAAGCGAAGGAAGGCCTGGCGCTCATCAATGGCACGCAGGCGATGACGGCGCTCGTGGCGCTGGCGGTGCTCGAGATGCGCCGCCTCGTGCGCGCCGCCGACCTCGTCGGCGCGCTGTCCACCGACGCCTTGCGCGGCACCGACGCCGCGTTCGACGCGCGCCTCCACGCGCTACGGCCCTACGACGGCCAGCAGGCCAGCGCGCGCAACCTCTGGCGGCTGCTGCAGGGCTCCGGGATCCGCGAATCGCACCGCCAGGGCGACGTGCGTGTGCAGGACCCGTACAGCATCCGATGCATGCCGCAGGTTCACGGTGCCTGCCGCGACCTGCTCGCCGACGTCGAGCGCAAGGTGCTGGTGGAGATGAACGCTGTCACCGACAACCCGCTCGTCTTCCCCGATACTGGCGAGGTGATCTCGGGTGGCAACTTCCACGGCGAGCCGATGGCTTTCGCCGCCGACGTGCTGGCGCTGGCCGCCGCGGAGGTGGGCGCCATCGCCGAGCGGCGGCTGGAGAAGCTCACCAATCACGCCTTCTCGGGGCTGCCGCCGTTCCTGGTCCAGGACGCCGGGCTCGACTCGGGCTTCATGATCGCGCAGGTGACGGCGGCCGCGCTGGCGAGCGAAAGCAAGGGTCTCTGCCATCCGGCGAGCGTCGACAGCATCCCCACGTCAGCCGATAAGGAAGACCACGTGTCGATGGGGATGGGCGCGGCGCTCAAGCTGCAGGGCGTGGTGGCCAACACGCGGCGCATCCTTGCCATCGAGCTGCTGGCGGCCGCGCAGGGCGTCGACCTCCTGCGGCCGCTGCGCAGCAGCGCGGCGCTCGAGCGCCTGCACGCCGCCATTCGCACGCGCGTGCCGGTGTGGGAGCAGGATCGCGAGATGGCGCCGGACCTCGCCGCGGCCGAGAATTTCCTCGCCAACGACTTGGACGCCCACATCATGGAGCTCGAGTAGGCAGTGCATCGAGATTGCTTCGTCGCTGCGCTCCTCGCAATGACGAGTTGTACGTCATTGCGAGGAGAGAGCGCAGCGACCGACGAAGCAATCTCGATCTGCCGGTAATCACGGAGACCGGACCATGCGCAAGACAGTGTTCGCCCTGCTGGCCACCCTCATGCTGCCCGCCGCCGCAAGCGCCGCCGAGCACCGCTTCGGCCTCGGCGAGCTCTACTGGCGCTCGCTCGACGACCTGAGCTCGGCGGGACTCAAGGACAACGGCGTCGCGCCCTACCTCACCTACCAGTACGTGCCCGAGGGGATCTTCAAGGTCGAGCTCGACCTCGAGTACTACCGCAAGGGCTTCGGCGGCTCCGACTCCGCTGCCTACTCGCCGGTCGTCTTCCTGCTCGCCGAGTTCGGCCTCTACGGCGGCCTCGGCGTCGGCGTCACCGTATCGGACGGCCTGTCGAACAACGTCTCCGATCCGTTCTACGCGGCGCGGCTCGGCTACGACTTCCAGCTCGTGCCGCGCCTCCACTTCGACGTCAACGCCAACTACCGCGCCGACACCTTCAAGGGGCTCAAGGGGTACGACCAGGACAGCCTGACGTTCGGCGCCGCGGCGCGCGTAGCGTTCTGACGATCCGGATGGCCTTTTAGCGAATGCGATAGCCGAGCAGCACGCGAGCGTTGAGGAGACCGTCGGTCTCCTTCCCCTTGCCGGCGCGCCCGGCGACGTCGAGCGGCGCGTAGAAGATCTCGCCCGCCAAGCGCGCACCGCGGCCGGCGTTCACCGACACGCCGAGGGTGCCCGACCAGATGGTGCCGTCGGTCTCGAGCAGCGTGCGGTCGAGGAAGCCGGAGCGCTGAGCATCGACCTGGAACTCGGCATGGAGCCGGCTGCGGGCGATCGAGACATACGGCGAGACGCTGGGCCAGCGCTCGAGCGTGGTGGCCGCGGACAGCTCAGCGCCGACGAGGCGCAGGCTCATCTCGTCGCGCGACGGCTTCTCGCAGCCGTAAGGATTGATCTCGAAGTCGTCGACGCCGGCGACGTCGCGCGGGCAGGTGAGGTCGCCGCGCAGCGTGCCCCGCTGACCGAAGAGGCGCGCGCCGACGCGACCGCGCTCGCCTTGCCAGAATTGGCCGGCGAGCGCTAACGACACCACGTCGGGCTCGACGCCGCCGATGTCGACCGGCGGCGCCCACGAGGCGGTGGCGGTGAGGTTGGCGGGCAGCCCGATGGTGACGCGCGGGCGGCCGAAGACCGAGGTGCGGTTCAAGTCCTCGGGCTTCTCGCCGAGGAAGCCGACGGTGCGCTGCTCCTCGGAGAGCGAGGGCACGTAGCCGCCTTCCAGCGACAGCTCGACGGCGCCGGGCGGCAGCGGCTCGGTGCCGAGCGCGGTCGGAAAGGCCACCGCCGCGAACCAGGCCATCGCCCACGCCTCGGGACGGTCGAAATCGAGGTCTTCGTGGTCGCGAAGCACGAACTGCGCGCTCGCGGGTGCTGCCATCGCAGCCAGCGACACGACGCACGCCACCGCGAGCAACGCGCGCCGCCGGCGAAGACGAGAGAGGGTAGTCATAAGTGCGCGGTAAGTGCTCGCCCGAGCGTACGCCGGTTCAACCTCCTCGACGGCGCGCGCCTACTGAACCGGGCGCCGCACCCAGAGTACATACTTGCCGGCGAAGGACATGCGCGAAGCGCACCCCGACGAACGCGATGCCGTGCTGCTGGAGCGGGTGGCCGCCAAGGACCGCGGCGCCTTCCAGGAGCTCTACCAGCGCTACTACCAGCGGCTGTTCGGCTTCATCTTCAAGCTCACGAGAAGGCCCGAGGTGGTGGAGGAGGCGCTCAACGACACGTTGCTCGCGGTGTGGAAGGGCGCCGGCTCCTTCGGCGGCCGCTCGCGGCCGTCGACCTGGATCCTCGGCATCGCCCACCGGCAGGCGCTCAAGTCGCTGTCGCGCGTGCGGCGCGCCGAGCGCGATCCGGAGATCGAGCCCGAAGAGTCGCCCGAGGGGCCGGAGAGCCTGGCGGCGCGGCGCGAGCTGGCGAGCGTGCTCGGCAAGGCGCTGGCACGGCTGCCGGCAGAGCAGCGCGCGGTCGTCGAGCTCACCTACTTCCACGGCTGCTCGTACGCCGAGATCTCGCAGATCCTCGGTTGCCCGGTGAACACGGTGAAGACGCGGATGTTTCACGCCCGGCGCCGGCTGCGCGGCCTGCTCGTCGCCACCGGCATCGACCGCTCCGGTTGAGGTGGGTTGAACCGGCGGGCCGTTCAGATGAACGAAAGAGCAAACACGGGAGCGACGAGAGTGGGCGAGAGGAAAGGAGGGCGGCGATGAGCGAACGAGCCCGTCGCGGTCATCTCGAGGACCGGCAGCCGGAGCTCACGCATCACCAGGCGTGGGAGCTGCTGCCCTGGCTGGTCAACGAGACGCTGGAGCCGGCCGAGCATGCGGCGGTAGAAGCCCACCTCGCCGTCTGCGGCGAGTGCCGGCTCGAGACGGAGCGCTGCCGCGCCCTGCAGCTCGAGGTGCGCTCGGCCGAGGTGGCGCCGTCGCCGCACCCGGCGCAGCTCGCGCAGCTCATGCGCCGCGTCGACGAGGTGGAGCGGACGAGCAGGCGGCCCCGCCTCGTGCGGCTGCTCGGCGCGCGCAAGGTCAACGTCTGGTGGGCGCTGGCGGCGCAGGCCGCCGCGGTCGTCGTCCTGCTGGCGGTGATCTTCTGGCCCTCGCCGCCCTCGCGCTTCCGGACCTTGAGCGATCCGGCGCCGCCCGTCACGATGACGGCGTCGCAGCAGCAGGTGCGCGTCGTCTTCACGCCCAACGCGACCGAGGCCGAGATGCGCCGCGTGCTGCTCGAGGTGCGCGGCGAGGTGGTGGGCGGGCCGTCGCCGCTGGGCGCCTACACCATCGCGGTGCCCGGCGGCGCCGAGGCCGAGCCGCTGGCGCTGGTGCTCGACCACCTGCGCGAAGATCCCCACGTGCGCTTCGCGGAGCCGGTGGCCGGAGCGGGCGGGTGAGTTTGCGGCCACCCGGCACGGGTGCGCGTTCTCCCACCTCGGGATCTGGCCTGCGCTCGTCCTTGCGGTCGATACCGCTGGGACTGCGCCTCTCGCTGGTCGGTGGCTCCATCGCTGCCACGTTCCTGATGGGTTGCGCCAGCGCGCCGAGCTCCGGGGGTGCCGCGAGCGCGCCTGTCGCGCCCGCTGCGACGGCGGAAGGCGCCGCGGACACCGCCGGCCAGGTGCTCGTGCTCATGGAGCCGGCGCCGGCGACGCTCTGGCAGCGCAACAGCGCCGAGATCGCCGGCCAGTACGGGCTGCGCCAAGTGGCGGCGTGGACGGTGGGCTCGCTCGAAGGCGCGCCGTGCGTCGTCTACCAGGCATCGCCCCGCCAGGACCTTCACCAGGTGCTCAAGCGGCTCGACGCCGATCCGCGCGTCTCGGTCGCGCAACCGGTGCAGCGCTTCCACGTGCTCGCGGCACTGCCGGCACCGACCCCAGGCCAGAGCAAGAGCGGCTACAACGATCCGTACGCCGACCTGCAGCGCGACGTCGCCGAGCTGTCGCTGGCCTCGGTGCACCGCGTCGCCACCGGCAAGGGCGTCAAGGTGGGGGTCGTCGACACCGGCCTCGACCTCGACCACCCCGACCTGCGCGGCCGCGTCGTCGGCATCGGCAACTACGTCGAGAGCGGCGAGCGCAGCTTCACCAGCGACGTGCACGGCACCGCGGTGGCGGGCATTCTCGCCGCGGCGTCGAACAACCAGGTCGGCATCGTCGGCGTGGCGCCCGAGGCGCTGCTCTACGCCTTCAAGGCCTGCTGGCAGGAGCCGCCGGCGTCGCGGCAGGCGGTATGCGACAGCTACACGTTGGCGCGCGCAGTGGATGCCGCGCTGGGACAGGGCGTGCAGGTGCTCAACCTGAGCCTGTCGGGGCCGCCGGACCCGTTCCTGTCGAAGCTGCTCGGCGCCGCGATCGCCAGGCGCACGGTGGTGGTGGCGGCGTACGACGGCGCGCAGGCGGACGGCGGCTTTCCCGCTTCGCGCGAGGGCGTGCTGGGCGTCGGTGCCGAATCGCGGCCCGGCGATCCCGCGCGCACCGGCGGCAAGCCGCCGCTCGTCGGCCCCGCCGTCGACGTGCTGAGCACGGCGCCACGCAATTCCTACGACTTCTTCAACGGCAGCTCCTTCGCGGCCGCTCACGTCGCCGGCGTCGCCGCCCTCGTGCTCGAACGCAAGCCGGGCCTGAGCGCCGCCGAGATGCGCGACCTCCTGGTGAGCACCGGCCGACGCACGGGCTCCGAGCCGCCGCGCATCGACCCCTGCGCGGCCCTGGCTCGGGTCGAAGGCCACGCCGTTTGCGCGGCTGATTGATCGCGGCCAGCCGCCTCGTTGATCGCCGCGGGCGTCGCTCCCGCCTTCGCATCGCGCTCGCCGCTCGCCTGCGCCTACAATCAAGCGGTCATGGCCACCCTCGACGTTTCGCCGTCCACCGCCGCCGGGCCGCGTGAGGTACGGGCGCCGCGCGGCGCGGAGCTCTCCTGCCGCGGCTGGCAGCAGGAGGCGGCGTTGCGGATGCTGATGAACAACCTCGACCCCGAGGTGGCCGAGCGGCCGCAGGAGCTCGTGGTGTATGGCGGCATCGGCCGTGCCGCGCGCAACTGGGCCTGCTACGACGCGATCGTCGCCGCGCTGACGCGCCTCGCTGACGACGAATCGCTGCTGATCCA
>DASYQD010000121.1:0-30670 GCA_036005845.1 Thermoanaerobaculia bacterium
CGCGTAGATCTCCTTGGCGAGCCAGTAGCCGGCGAAGGGCAGCGGCAGGAAGGCGCTGATGGCGACGAAGTTGCCGATGTAGCCCATCCAGTCGTAGTGCGCCTTCTCTTCGGGCGTCTTGGCGCGCAGGAACTGGAACGCCGCGTAGGCGCCGGCCACCGAGCCGCCGAACGCCACGTTGGCGATGATGCGATGGATGTTGATCGGCATCCACGTGTAGTTGTGCACCGCCTGCCAGGTGCTGATCTTGGCGCCCGACTCGGAGACGCCGTTGGGCGTCATCATGAAGGTCAGCCAGGCGTTGGCGATGAACATGATCGCCGTGCCGACTAGGTTGAGCCCGACGCCGAGCATGATGTGGACGCGCTTACTGAAGCTGTGCCAGCCGTAGTAGTACGAGTAGAGGAAGCCCGCCTCGAAGAAGAACAGCAGCACGTAGGGCAGGAACGTCGGCGAGAAGACGCTCATCAGGTAGTTGGTGAACTTCGGGTAGAGCGCGATGAGCATGAAGGTGAGCGCGGCGCCGAAGGTCGCCGTCAACGAGAACGACGTCGAGAGCAGCTTGGTGAACTCGTAGGCCAGCGCGTCGTAGCGCGGGTCCTTGGTCTTGTAGCCGATGATCTCGATGATGAGGGCGAAGATCGGCACCGCCAGCACGAAGGCGGCGAAGAGCAGGTGGAGCTGCGCCACCATCCAGATGGCGACGCGGCTGCCGGTGCCGGGGAAGCGGCGGTACTCGGCCTCCTCGTACTTCTTCGACTTGTCGGCGTCGGCTTGCTTGGTGGCTTGATCCTGGAGCGCCTGCTCGCGCGGCGTGTGCTGGTCGCCCGCGACGCGCGTGGGCTGGCGATAGGCGAGGTGGTCGTTGAAGGTGCGGGCGAGCTTGCCGAGCACGAAGAGGCCGATCAATGCGACGACGATGGCGCCGAAGATCTTGCCTTTGCTCACCGCGCGCCTCCCGCGTTGCCGGAGGGCGGCGCTGAGCCGGTCTGTGCCGATGGCGTCGCCGGCTGGCCGGGGGCGCCGGCGTTGAGCGTGTCGGCGCCGCCGGTGGCGGCAGCCGCGGGTGCCGCGGGCGCGCTCGCACCGGCAGGCACCGGCGTCTCCGCCTGCAGCTTGCGCACGTAGGCGAGGATCGCCCAGCGGTCGGCGACCGGCACGAAGGGGCCGTACGCCGGCATCAGGCCCTGGCCGTGCGTCACTTCGTCGAACAGCTGGCCGGCGGGCATGTCGCGGAAGCGCTGCTCCATGAGGTTGGCCGACTGCACCTGCGCACGCTGGAAGAGCATGCCCTTGCCGTCGGCGGCGGCGCCGTGGCAGGGCAGGCAGTAGATGCCGAAGCGCTGCTGGCCGCGCGCGAGGACCGCGGCCTGATCGTGGCCGGCCTGGTCATGACCTGGGATGGCGGCGACGAAGCCGCCGGCAGCGTCCTTGCCCGTCCAGTAAGGGGAGTCTTCGTGCAGCTCGCCTTGCGCCACGGTGCCTTCGACGGGAGTGCGCATGCCGGCGCCGTCGTAGAAGAAGGTGCTCTCGCTTTGGGCTTTGAGCTTGGGTTGCACGTCCATGTTCGGGTTGAGGTGGATCGGCGGGCGCGAGGACGGGCAGCCGCGGCAGCCGGCGAGGAGGAGCGCAAGAACGAGCGGGAGAGCGGTGGCGGGCCGATGGCGGCGCCGGCCTCCACGGGTCCCCGCCTGCGGGTGGGTATCCCACCGTGCTCGCTTCGCTGCGCGCGGTGGGAGCCCTCCCCCCCGCGCGCCCGCTCCGGCCGGCGCCTCCATCGGCCCGGCGACGTTTCGTTGACTGCTCAGGTCCATTCGGGATTGGGATTTCGGACTTTGGCCTGGTAGCTCGTTCGCGGTCGGTTGTTGAGCTCGCCGAGCAGCACGTAGTCGCGCGGCAGGCTCTTGCGCGCCATCACGCGGCTCTGGGCGTCGGTCTTGTCGCCGAAGACGATCGCCTGCGTCGGGCAGGTCTGCTGGCAGGCGGTCTGGATCTCGCCGTCGGCCACGGGGCGGCCGGCGAGCTTGGCGGCCTGGCGGACCTCGACCTGGCGCTGCACGCAGTAGGTGCACTTCTCCATCACGCCGCGCGAGCGGACGGTGACGTCGGGGTTCATCGCCAGCTTCATCAGCTCGGGCGTGTCCTTGGTGTAGTTGAAGAAGTTGAAGCGGCGCACCTTGTAGGGGCAGTTGTTCGAGCAGTACCGAGTGCCGATGCAGCGGTTGTAGACCATGGCGTTCAAGCCGTTATGGTCGTGCACCGTCGCCGCCACCGGGCAGACCTGCTCGCAGGGCGCGTTCTCGCAGTGCATGCAGGGGACCGGCTGGAAGACGATCTCGGGCGCGTCGGGCTCGCCGGAGAAGTAGCGGTCGACGCGAAGCCAGTGCATCTCTCTCGCGCGCGACACCATCTCGCGGCCGACGACGGGGACGTTGTTCTCCGCCTGGCAGGCGACGATGCAGGCGTTGCAGCCGGTGCACGAGGAGAGGTCGATCGCCATCGTCCACTGCGGGCCCTTGTCCCACGAGACGGGATCGGACCAGAGCGGGATCGCCTCGAGCTCGTCGGCGTCGGGCTCGTGGGCGAACTTCGGGTTCTCGCGGTACTCGGCGAGGCTCGCCTCGCGCACCAGCGGGCGCCCCTCGACCTCGTGGTGCGCCTGGGTCATCGCCAGCTGGTGTGCGCCCCAGGTCTTGTGCACCTCGCACGACGAGCTGCCCCAGAGGTCCTTGCTGCTGCGCAGCGGAGCGACGTTGCCGCCGACGCCGTCGGCCACGCGGCCGAGGCCCTGGCGGCCGTAGCCGAGCTCGACGACGACGGTGCGGTCGGGCGTGCCGGGCAGGATCACTACCGGCAGCGCCACGCGGTGGCCGTTGGCCACGACCAGCACGCGGTCGCCGGTCTCGACGTCGAGCTCTTCGGCGGTCGCCGGCGCCATGTAGGCGGCGTTGTCCCACACCAGCTTGGAGAGCGGGTGCGGCAGCTCCTGCACCCAGGCATTGTTCGCCGACTCGCCGGCCCAGACGTTGGGCGACGGCAGGATGACGAGATCGAGGCCGCCGGCCGGCGCTTCCGCTTTCGCCTCTTCGGCGTGCTCGGCGGCCACCGGGCCACCGCCGACGCCTTGCGTGGTGACCGCGGCGTTCTCTTCGGCGGAGGGGGCCGGAGTGGCCGCCGCCGGCGGTGCTTCGGGATTGGCGGCGGCGGCTTCGTTGCCCGCGGCTTGCGCGGACGCGGCGGCCGGTGGATTCTGCGCGGCCGCAGCAGCGCGCGTGGCCGCACCACCGCTCGAGATCGGACCACCCGGAGCCGGCGCGCCCGCCGTCGCCACGCCGTCGTGGAGGATGCGGCGCCACGCCAGGTCGTCGGCGCCGCTCCAGGTCGCGCGCACGAGGTCGTGGCCGGGCTGGGCCGTGCCGCTCGCCAGCAGGCCGAGCAGCTCGACGCGGCTGATGCCGTTGAGCAGCGGCGCCACGAGCGGCTGAATGACCGAGGCCGTGCCGTCGACCGCGCGCGCGTCGCCCCACGCCTCGAGCGGATGCGCCTCGGGCAGGTGCCAGTGGCAAGCGCTGCCGGTCTCGTGGCGGTGCGCGCTCAGGCAGACGGTGTTGGGCACCTTCGCCAGCGCCGTCGCGAAGTCGAGGTCGCCCGGCGCGTCGTAGACCGGGTTGCCGCCGAGCACGACCAGCGTGTCGACCTGCCCGGCGCTCATCGCGGCCACCAGCTCGCGGAGCTGGTCGGCGGAGCTCGTCGCCACGTCGTCGAGCGCGTGGTAGGCGACCGGCGCCGCACCGGCCGCGCCGGCGCTGCCCAGCGCGCGATTGATGTTGGCGGCCGCCTGGTGGACGGCCGCCGGCTGCCGCCGCCCCACCGCCACGACGCCCGCGGCGCCGGCGGCACGCAGGTCGCGCGCGATCGCCGACACGCGCGCAGCCACCGGCGCCGGCAGCGTGTGCGGCTCCGGCAGTCCGGGGCCGGGCGCGGAGACGCCGAGCTCCTTGGCCAGCGCGGCGACGAAGGCCGCCACGTGCCGCGGCTGCAGCGCCAGGCGATGGTCGGCGTTGGCGCCGGTGAGCGACAGCGCGCCTTCGACGGCGTAGAGACGCAGCATGCCTTCCGCGCGCTCCGGACGGCGCGCCTCGGCGAAGGTCCAGTTGTTGTGGACGGCGTTGGTCTCGGTGAGCAGCAGGTCGCAGTCGACGGCGACGACCACCTTGGCGCGGTCGAGCTGGTAGACTGGCCGCGCGGCGCCGCTGCCGCCGATTTGCGTTTCCTCGGAGAGCGGGTCCCACGCCACCCAGCGCGCCTGCGGGTAGCGCGCGAAGAGTTCGCGCGCGAGGCGCGCCAGCGTCGGCGAGGCGAAGGGCGCCGCGACCACGGCGAGCTTGGCGCCACCGCCGGCGGCGAGCGCGGTGGCGCGCTCGGCCCACCACTTGCCGAACGCGTCCCAGTCGCTCGCCTCCTCGCCGTTCTTCACGCGGTCGGCGCGATCGGGGTCGTAGAGGTTGAGGATCTCGGCCTGCGCCCAGGCGCTGGCGGCGCCGTGCGAGGCGGGGTGCTTGGGATTGCCCTCGACCTTCGTCGGCCGCCCCTCGTGACTCTCGACGACGACGCCGAGCGCCTCGGTGCCGTGCGGCAGCGTCGTGGCGTAGCGCTGCGGGATGCCGGGGATGATGTCCTCCGGCGGGTGCACGTACGGCACGATGTGCTCGACCGGACGGCGGCAGGCGGCGAGACCGGCGAGGCCGAACGAAGCGCCGAGAAGCTGCAGCACGCTGCGGCGCGACAGCTCGTCGGGCGCCTCGAGCGCGCCCGCGGCGAACTCGGACTCGCGCTCGCGCTGCAGCTCTTCCTGCACCGCCGGCGAGGCGAGCAGGCGCTCGACGCTGCGCCAGTACGCCTTGTCCTTCGGCGGCTCGGCGTACCCGGGCGGCTCGGCGCTCGGCGGGTCGGTGGCGGTGAGGTCGATGGGCTCGGTCATGGGCTCAGCGGTGGCAGCCGGTGCAGTCGATCGGCGGCGAGAGGTGGCGCTCCGCCAGGAACTTGGCGCCGCGCACGTCCTGGTCCTTGGGCGCCTCCCACGAGGTGTCGAGCAGCTCCTCGGGCGCGCGCAGGTAGTGCTTCGGGTTGCGGTGGCAGTCGAGGCACCAGGACATCGACAGCGGCTGCACCTGCTGGATGCGCTCCATCGCCTTGACGTTGCCGTGGCAGCTGCTGCAGCCGACGCCGGCGCGCAGGTGCGGCGCGTGCGGGAAGTAGGCGTAGTCGGGAAGCTGGTGCACCCGCACCCACATCATCGGCTGGCCGCTGCTGGCGCTCGAACGGATGGGCTCGAGGCTCGCCTTGTCGCGCGCCACCAGCGTGTGGCAGTTCATGCACAGCTGCGTCGGCGGCACCGAGGCCACCGCGGCGCGCTCGACGTTGCCGTGGCAGTAGAGGCAGCTGACCTGCAGGTCACCGGCGTGCAGCTTGTGGCTGAACGGCACCGGCTGCTCGGGGCGATAGCCGGCGTCGGTGAAGCTGGGGGAGAACCAGTACCAGATACCGAAGGTGGCGAAGAGCGCGAAGCCGACCGCGCCGACGCCGAGGATGAGAGGGACCCGATTCGCCCACTTTGGAAAGACCTGCGCCAACGAACGCTCCCGTTACCGCGAGGTGACTTTCGCCGCTTCGATTTTCACCGCTGGTTGGGCCTCGAAAACCGGGCGCAGGATATCAATCCGCCGAAGGCTGTCAAGGCAGCGCGAAGGCGACCAGCGCGTCGTCGAGCGGAGCGATCGGCAGGCCGTGGCCGCCGGCGCTGATCAGCACGTACTGCTTGCCGTCGGGGCCGCGGTAGGTCATCGGCATCGCCCGCGCGCTGGTGGGCAGCTCGTGCTTCCACAGCTCCTTGCCGGTCTCGACGTCGAAGGCGCGGAAGCCGCGGTCGATGGTGCCGCCGATGAAGACCAGGCCGCCGGCGGTGACGATGGGGCCGCCGAGCGAGAGGGTGCCGAACTCGACCGGCGCCGGCCCCGCCGGTCCCAGCGCCGGCGTCTGGCCGAGCGGCACCGTCCAGCGGATGGCGCCGGTGTCGGCGTCGACCGCGTTGAGCGTGCCCCACGGCGGTGGCGTGCACGGCCAGCCGCCGGGCGCGCGCAGCAGGCGGCGGGCCATGCCGTAGGGCGTGTCCTCCTGCTCGGCGAGCTCCCAGTCGCCGCCGATCTCGCGTCCGCTCTCGCGCGCGGCGCGATACTCGGCGCGCGGGATGAGCCGCACCTGCGCCGCGACGTTGTTGGCCGGGATGAGCAGCAGGCGGTGCACGGGATCGTAGGCGGCGCCGCTCCACGGCATGCCGCCGACGTTGCCGGGCACGAGCAGCGAGCCGCGCACGCTGGGCGGCGTGAAGACGCCCTCGCTGCGCAGCTTGGCGATCTCGTCGCGGCACCACTTGCGGTCCGCCTCCGGCCCCTGGATCTTGTCGACGTCGACCTTCTGCGGCGCCAGCGGCGGCGGCGCGAGCGGGAAGGGCTGCGTCGGCGATGACGCTTCGCCCGCCACGTCGGTTTGCGGCACCGGCCGCTCCTCGACACCGAAGATCGGCTTGCCGGTCTCGCGCTCGAGCACGAAGTAGTTGCCGTCCTTGTCGCCGACGCCGACGGCGGCGATCGACTTGCCGTCGCGCCGCACCTCGAAGAGGAGCGGCGGCATCGCCACGTCGTAGTCCCAGAGGTCGTGATGGACGAGCTGGAAGGCCCACACGCGCTCGCCGGTCGACGCGCGCAGCGCGACGAGGGAATTGGCGTCGCGGTCGTCGCCCAGCCGCTCGCCGCCGTAGTAGTCGGGGCTCGGGCTGCCGGTGGGCACGAACACCAGGTCGTGCTCGGGATCGGCCGCAATCACCGACCAGGCGTTGCCGGCACCGGTGCGCCGCGCCTGCTCGGGCTTCCACGTCGCGGCGGCGGGTGACTTCGCGTCCTGTGGAATGGGATCGAAGGTCCACTTCAGCTTGCCGGTCGCGGCGTCGAAGCCGCGCACCTCGCCGCTCGGTTGCGACACCTCGCCGTTGTCCGCCACGCCCGAGCCGACGACGATGGTGTCGCCGGCGATCGCCGGCGGCGAGGTCACCTCGTAGTCGGCGAAGCCGTCGGGGTCGGGGGCAAGGCGCAAACCGCGGCGCAGGTCGACGACGCCGTGGTCGCCGAAGCTCTCGACCCGCTTGCCGGTCTTGGCATCGAGCTCGATGAGTCGCGCGTCGATGGTGGCGACGACGATGCGTCGCGCGCCGTTCGCCGGTTTCCACGTCGACACGCCGCGGCTGACGAAATCGCCGTAGCCCTCGTCGCGCGGCACCTTGGCGTCGTAGACCCAACGCTGCTTGCCGGTCACCGGGTCGAGCGCGAAGACCTTGCCGAGCGGCGTCGAGAGGAAGAGCGTGCCGTCGACGTAGAGCGGCGTCGCCTCGAAGGCGGTGGGCCGCGAGCGCGGCGGCTGGTAGGCGTCGCCGGTGTGGAAGGTCCACGCCACTTTCAGCTTGGCGACGTTGCCGCGGTCGATGCTCGTGAGCGGCGAGTAGCGCTGGCCTCCGGGGTCGCGGCCCCACGCCGTCCACTCGTCGTCGTCGTTCGCAGCCAGGACCGCGGCCCCGAGCCCACAGGCGAGAACCGCCGCGATGAACATCGTTCGCACCGAGACGCTCTTCCGTTCGCGCATCATCGTCCTCAGGTGGCGGTGTCGGCGACCGGATCTCCACTTGCCCCGGGCGGCCGCTTTCCTTTGTGGATGAACCACAGGTTGCGCATGTAGATGGCGAGCGGTACCGACTGGCCGAGGATGAACACCGGGTCGCGGCGCCAGATGGCGTAGGAGAGCAGCACCAGGCTGCCGCCGATGCTGAAGTACCAGAAGGCCTCGGGGATCACGCTCCGCTTGGCGCGCTCGGAGGCGAGCCACTGGACGAAGAAGCGGCCGAAGAAGAGGGCCTGGCCGACGAAGCCGACGCCGACCCAGACGTGCTTGGCGTCCATGGTGCGAGATCCTCCACGGCGGCGACGGCGACCCAGCGTCGCTTGAGCCACCACACCCCCAGCAAGTCGGCGATGCCGCGCCAGAGGCGGTTGCTGATGTTGTACTTGCTCTTGCCGAAGCGCCGCGCGCGGTGCGCCACGGGCAGCTCGGTGATGCGCGCCCCTTCCATGCGCGCCAGCGCCGGCAGGAAGCGGTGCATGCCGTGAAAGGGCGGCAGCCGCTTGACGAAGCGCGTGCGGTAGGCCTTGAGCGAGCAGCCGACGTCGGCGATGCCGTCGTCGAGCACCCGCCGGCGCACGCCGTTGGCGATGCGCGAGGAAACTTTGCGCACCCAGGAGTCTTGCCGCCGCTGCCGCACGCCTGACACCGCGTCGAAGCCGCGCTCGAGCTCGGCGAGCAGGCGCGGCGCGTCGGCAGGGTCGTTCTGCAGGTCGCCGTCGAGCGTCACCAGGAGCTCGCCGCGCGCCGTGGCGAAACCGGTTGCGAGAGCGGCCGATTGCCCGTAGTTGCGATCGTGGCGCAGCGCACGCAGCCGCGGCTCCACGGCGCAGAGACGCGCGAGCGTCGCCGCCGTCGCGTCGCGGCTGCCGTCGTCGATCACCAGCAGCTCGTAGTCAAGACCGGCGAAGGCGGCGCCGATCTCCCTGACCAGCGGCTCGAGGTTGGGCTCCTCGTCGAACACCGGCACGACGACGGAGATCCGGGGAGGCGAGCCGGGCCGGGGATCGGTCATGCGCTGGAGATGGAGGCGCCGCGGCGGCAGATCCTTCGGCGGGCCGAGTATGCCACGCCGCAGCCGAGCGGCCGCGCACCTCAGTCCGCCTTCGTCGCTTCTCCACCGCTCGCGAGCTGATGCCGCAGCCAGGCGCGCGCCATGCGCCACTCGCGCTGTACGGTCGACGGCGAGATGTCGAGCGCCGCGGCGATCTCGTCGACCTCCAGCCCGGCGAAGAACTTGAGCTCGACGACCCGCGCCTGCCGCTCGTCGAGCGCGGCAAGGCGCTGCAGCGCGTCGTCGACGGCGATCAGGTCCACCTGCGGCGAGTCGGCGAGCTGCGCCTCGGCCACCTCGGTGAGCGGCACCGGCGTCTCACGCCCGCCGCGCTTGTCGGCCTGCCGCCGCCGCGCGTGGTCGACCAGCACGCGCCGCATCGCCTGTGCCGCGACGGCGAAGAACTGCACCCGCGCCTCGACGTGCACGCGCTCGCGGCCGGAGAGGCGCAGGAACGCCTCGTTGACCAGCGCCGTCGCCTGCAGCGTGTGGCCCGCCCGCTCCTTGCGCAGGTGCTGCGCGGCGATCGAGCGCAGCTCGTCGTAGATCTGCGGCAGCACGCGGCCGAGCGCCTCGCGGTCGCCGCCGCTCCACGCCAGCAGCGCCGCCGTCACCTCGCCGCGCGCCGACATCGCCGCTCTCCGACCCTCCCGTCGTCAAGCCGCCTTCGGCAGCTCCGACGTGCAGTGCGGGCAGCGCACGGCGGCGATGGGGATGTCGGTGGCGCAGAACGGGCAGCTCTTGTTGGCGGGGCTGCTCGGCTCTTCGGGCTCCAAGCCGCGGCGCAGCCGGTTCATGGCGCGCACCGCCAGGAAGACCGCGAAGGCGACGAGCATGAAGCTCACCACGTTGTTGAGGAAGACGCCGTAGTTGAGGGTCACCGCGCCCGCCGCCTTGGCCTGCTCGAGGCTGAGGTACGGCCCCGGCGGCACGCCGCGCTTGAGCAGCACGAACTGGTCGGCGAAGTCGACGCCGCCGGTGACCAGGCCGATGGGCGGCATCATCAGGTCCTCCACCGCCGATTTGACGATGGTGCCGAACGAGGCGCCGAGGATGAGGCCGACGGCGAGGTCGACGACGTTGCCGCGCACGGCGAACTCGCGGAACTCCTTGAACATGACGTGCCCTCCCGCGTTTGCGCCGAATCCTATCCCCGGCCGCGGAGGCGATGCCGCGACGCGCATAGACTCCCGCCCCGGTGCTGCGCCACGAATCGCTCCTCGACTCGCTTCTCGAGCTGCAGATCCTCGACCGCGTGCCGCGCAGCGGCTGGGCGCTGCGCGGCGTGCCGGAGCCGGAGAGCGTCAGCGAGCACGCCTTCCACGTCGTGTTGCTGGTGTGGGCGCTGGCGCCCGACGTGCCGGGGCTCGACGCCGCGCGCGCCATGGAGCTCGCCGTCGTCCACGACCTCGCCGAGGTGCGTCTCGGCGACCTGCCGCGCACCGCCGCGCGCTACCTCCCCGAGGGCGCCAAGCACGCGGCGGAGGAGGCGGCGCTCGGCGAGCTGTTGGCGCCGCTCGGCGGCCGCGCCGCCGCGCTCTATCGCGAGTACCGCGGCAAAGAGTCGCGCGAGGCGCGCTTCGTCGGTGCCTGCGACAAGCTGCAGCTGATGATCAAGGTGACGCTCTACGAGTCGTGGGGCGCCGGCGGGCTGGGCGAGTTCTGGGACAACGGCGAGAACTTCCCCGACGACGAGTTCGCGCCGGTCGCGGCGCTCGTCGCGTCCTTGAAGGAACGGCGCGCGCCCGGCCGCCGCTCGAGCACGTAGATGTGCAGCCGGTTGTCGGGATAGGTGACGCCGGTGGTGTTCATGGCCTCGGTGCCGAGCTGCGCCCGCACCTGGTAGCTGCGCAGCAGCCACTCGGCGTCGGCGCCGGGGAACAGCTCGCTGCCGTCGGGGCGCACCAGCGGGGTGACGACGAGGAAGCGCGGCTCGGCGCGCATGGCGCGCGGGCGCGCTTCGTCTTCCCACCAGCCGAGCTCTACCTTCGGGCCGAGACGCTGCAGATCCAGCGGCGCGATCGCCACCTGCCGCATCACCAGCACGCTCTGCGCCGGCTCGCGGTGGCGCAGCAGCCAGTCGACGGCCTGCGAGCGGGTGTCGCGCAGCCGCGCGCGCTCGGCGGCGTAAGCGGCGTCGCCCGGCGCGTAGAGCGCGACGAGCAGGACGATTGCCGCGGCCGGCACCAACACCGGCCGCCGCAACCGCTCCCCTAACCAACCGGCGAGCACGCCGACGGCGACGCAGCCGATGGCGACGACGGGCAGCAGATGACGGAACGGTTGGAACGCGTAGCTGGCGTGGAAGCCCACCATCGTCAGGGTGAAGACGCCCCAGGCGACGCCGTCGCGGCGCCAGCGCGGCACGGCGACGGCGACAGCGCTACCGGCGAGCGCGAGGGCGAGGAAAACCCAACCCACCTCCGGCCGCTCGAAGTGCAGGTCCCACTCGGCGCGGCGCACCGCCTGGTCCCAGTAGGTCACGCTGTGGTTGGTGCTGTAGCCCTGCCGTTCGAGCAGCAGCCGCCGCCAGATGGTGACGCCCTGCGTCGCCAGCGACGGCATCGCGACCACCGCCGCCAGGCCGCCGGCAAGCGCCGCCACCGCGGCGCGTGCGAGTCGCTGCGGCCAGCTCCACGGCAGGAGCACGAGCTGCACGACGACGGCGATCCCCACCAGGCCGGCGGGATACTTCGACACCGCGGCGAGGCCGCAGCAGGCGCCGGCGAGCGCCACGCGCAGCCACTGCCGGGGCACGCTCACCGACGAGGCGATCGCCAGCGCACCGAGCGCGAAGAGCGTCGTGTACGCGTCGACGATGACGATCGAGCCGCGCAGCACGAGGGCCGGCACGAGCGCCATCGCAGCCGCCGCCACCGCGCCGGCGCCGATGCCGGCAAGGCGCCGCGCGTAGAAGCCGGCAATCAGCACGGCACCGAGAGCGGCGAGCACGCTCAAGAGGCGGCCGACGAGCAGCAGCTCCGGCGGGTCGATGACGTCGTAGAAGCCGCTCGAGCGGCCGATGCTCGCCAGCATGGGCTCGTCGCGGAAAGGCGAGGCGACGGCGGCGGCGAGTCGCGCTGCGACCGCGATGGTGCGCGACGGCAGCTGCGGGTAGTGGTTCTCCTCGGGATTCCAAATGCCGGTGGCGATCTGCTTCTGCGCCGGCCGCAGCACGTGTCCCTCGTCGACGTAGGCGAGGTAGGGGTAGCCGGCGACGATCGGCGGCAGGCGCAGCGCGGCCGCCGCCAGGAGCACGACGGCGAGGATGCCGGGCCAGAGCCAGCGCGAGGCGCGGTTCGCGTCACCGTCCATCGGTCATCCGTACGAACTCGTACGGCCGCGGCACGGCCCGCATCCACCCGCGGCGTTGCTGAAGGATGTAGGCGCGCCGCGTCGGCGCCGATCCTACGCCAGCTCGGAGCCGGGGTCGCCTTCGAAGCCGTCGTAGGCGCGCTCGCCGTAACGCTCGGTCTCGCGGCGCAGGCTGACGCCGCGGCGGGCGAGCAGCCGCTCGAGGCGGCCGAGGAGGCTCTCGCCGAGCAGCGACTCGGCGGAGGTCACCACGTCCGCGAGCACCTGGCGCAGCTCCTGGCGGCCGCTCCAATAGAGGCGCGCCCGCGGCTCCAGGTTGGGGCCCAGCGCCTGCGTCAGCACCGCCGCCGCGAGCACCAGGTCGTCCATGTAGCCGAGGGCGCCGACGAGCGCCTCGGGAAGCAGATCGAAGGGCAGGATGAAGTAGGCGAGCGCGCCGCCGATGAGCCCGCGCGTCGCCGCCGGCACCTCCGGGTCGAGCGCCAGGCGCGCGAGCAGCATGAAGACGTCGGGCACCAGCAGCAGCACGTCGGCGGCGCCGCGGCCGATGCGGCCGCCGCGCTTCTCGATCGCCGAGACGACGCGGCCGCGCAGGCGGTCGTAGAAGGCGAGCATGCGCAGCGGCGCCACCTCGCCGCGGCCGCGCACGAAAGCCACCTCCGCCTCGGAGGGCAGGCGCCGCAGGGCCAGACGATCGCCGTGCGGTGGCAACAGCGTCGCATCCGCCGGCTCCGGACGCTCGAGCTCGTCGAGGTCGTCCAGCCCGTCGCGGACGTCAGGGTCTTCGAAGCCGTCCAGCTCGGTGTCGTCGCCGTCGTTGCGCACGCGTCAATTCTAACCGGCGCGGCGTGATATCGCGGCGTTCACGACAGGCGAAAGACGTACGCCAGCGCGAACCCCACCTGCGCCGCCATCATCATCAGGTACATGTGCGTCCACGACGGGTGGTTCTCCACCTTGGCCAGCGAGTCGGGGTCGCGCAGGATGAGCCACACCGTGTAGATGCCCCACAGCGTCAGCAGCAGGCCGAGCGCGGTGAGCAGGATGGGATCGCCGGTGAGGATGGGGTGGCTGGGCTGCTGCGGATCGCGCACCCAGGCGCCGACCGGCAGCAGCAGCCAGGGGAAGACGAAGAACGGCGCGATGATCCACGCCGCCTTGCGCACGCCGTAGAGGATGGGCGGCGTGCGGCAGCCGCCGGCGCGGTCGCCGGGGATGTCGGCGAAGTCCTTGGTCGAGGCGGCGCCGACGAGAAAGAGCGCGAAGATGGCGCCGATGAACCAGGGTTCGGTGTAGCCGACCGTGGCGACCATCGCCCAGCCCGCCACCTTGAGCAGCATGCCGCGCGGGATGGCGATGGTGACGTTTGCCCACATGCCGCGCGCCTTGGTGCGCCCCCACGCCGGCACCGAGTACATCAGCGTCGAGACGAAGCCGAGCAGGTAGATGAAGAAGGTCTGGTGCCGGCCGAGCGGCGCCGCCAGCTTCGCGCCCCACGTCGTGTACGGGTAGACGACGACCGCCCACGTCGGCAGCAGCGCCAGCACGTAGAAGGTGATGGTGAAGATCCACACGCCGCGCAGCGACAGCTCGCCGGTGCACAGCGGCCGCGACGGCTTGTTGATGCGGTCGATCTCGAGGTCGTAGATCTGGTTGATGGCGTTGTTGGCGGCGTTGAGGAACGCGGCGCAGAGCGAGCCGAGGGCGACGGTGAGCACCACCGACAAAGTGAGCTGCCGCGACGGGTCGGGGTTGTGCACCGAGCCGAAGGCGCACACCGCGCCGGAAATAATGCCGAGCAGCGGTGGCAGCAGCGTGAATGGGCGCGCCAGCTGAACGTAGAGGGCAAGCTTGGAGCGGGACGCCGGCGCGGCGGCTGGAGCCGTGGTGGCAGTGGTCGTCGTCATGTCTGGTGTTCGCGAATCAGAGCAGCGTGGAAAGCGCGGCGGCGATCAGCGCGCCGATCAGCGTGTTGAGAAAGTTCACCGCTTCGTTGTCGAGCAGGCCGCGCCGTTCGATGGTGGCGCCGACGACGCTCTCGAGCAGCGAGCCGAGGAAGGCGGCGACGACGACGGCGAGCGCGCCGAGCCAAGGATAGAGCCCGGCGGCGGCGCCGAGCGCGGCGACGATCGCCGAGGCGAGCACGCCGGCGAGCGTGCCCTCGAGCGACACCGCACCCTGCGTGCCGCGCGCCACCGGCCGCAGCGTGGTGACGAGGAAGGTGCGCCGCCCCCAGAGCTGGCCGATCTCGCTGCCGGCGGTGTCGGCGGCGGCGGTGGCGAGCGCGCCCGCCGCGGCGAGCGCGAAGACCAGCGGGTGGCCGGTGGTGACGGCGAAGACCGCCGCCAGCGCCGCGACGCCGCCGTTGGCGATGGCGTGGCGCGCGCTGCGCCGGCCGCCCTTCTCCTGCGCCAGCTTTCGCTCCAGCTTGTGGCGATAGCCGAGCTTGGTGCAGCCGGTGCCGATGACGAAGAAGGCGAAGAGCAGCAGCCAGCCCTGCCAGCCGAGCGCCGCCCACATTGCGGTGCCGAGCAGCCAGCCCATGACCGCGCCCGAGCGATCGACGCCGCGGATGGCGAACGCCAGCCCACCGAGCGCCGCGTTGACCGCCGCGCCGATCGCGAGCCGCGGCAGGAGCCCGCCCGCGATCGCCGCCTCCCACCGGCCTTCGGTGAGCACGATGCAGAAGAGCAGCAGGCCGGCGAGCAGCGGCACCGAGATGTTGTCGTCGAGCGCCTGCGGGATCGACTCGACGAGGGCGCCGAGCAGCGCCGTCGCCAGGCCGGCGGCGAGGGCGAAGCCGATCGCGTAGCGACCCGGCGCCGTCCACAGCAGCAACCCCGCCGCGCCGAGAGTGCCGAAGAGCAGGTAGGCGAAGCTGCCCATCCAGCTCTTCTTCGGGTTCCACGGCAGCTTGCGGCGGCCGAGCGCCATGCCGGCGAGCGAGGCCATGCCGTCGCCAAAGGCGAGCACGCCCCACACCGCCGCCGCGACCTCCAGCCGCCGGTGGAAGGTGAGGACGAGCAGCAGCACCGCCACCGGGTAGAGCACGATGCCCCACGAGCCGCCGCGCAGGGTCTCCGCCTCGCGCCAGAGCTTCCTGCCACCGAGCCGCGGCAGCAGCAACAGGTTGAAGAGCACGGCGACGAGCGCGCAGGCGGCGCCCCACAGCGGACCGAGGAAGCGCAGCAGGAAGGCGAGCCCGCCGACGCCCATGTGGACGAGCTTGCGCAACACCGCACCGCCGGTGAGGCGGTGAGCGCTCGGTGTGGCCGGAACGGCAACAGGGAAGCTGCTCATCGCGTCGCGAAGCTCGGCAGGGTCGTCACGAGCGACGCTTCCATGCGCCGGTCGACTCCAGCCACGCGATCGTCTCACCCATGCCCTGCGCCAGCGTCCGCGGCGCGTAGCCGAGCGTGCGCGCCGCGGTGTCGGAGCGGTACGCCCAGTCGTGATGGCAGACCTCGACGAGGTCGGGCGTCAGCTTCGGCGTGCCGCCGAACAGTTGCGAGAAGCCGCGCATCAGCCAGCCCATCGCCTTGGCGACCCCCTTCGGCAGCCAGCGCTTCGGCACCGGCACGCCCGAGAGCCGCTCGATCGTGGCGTAGAACTCGCCGAGGCTGACATTCTCGCCGCCGAGGACGTAGCGGCCGCCGGTGGGCGCGCGCTCCAGGGCGGCCTGCACGCCGGCGGCGACGTCGTCGACGTGCACGTAGCTCCAGCGCCGCGCCGGCTCGCCGACGAGCGCGGGCAGGCGGCGGTGCAGCGCCTCGACGATGCCGCGCACGACGAGGTTGCCCTCGGTCATCACGCCGGGGCCGTAGATGACGCCGGGGTAGACGACGACCAGCGGCGCGCCCGCCGCGATGGCCTCGCGCGCGCGGCGGTCGGCAAGCGTCTTCGTGCGCTCGTAGTCGTTGATCCACGGCCGCACGCGTGAATCCGCCGTCTCGTCGAGCTCGCCGCCGGGCCCCCCCTCGGTGGGCCCGAGCGCGATGAAGCTCGACACGTAGACGAGCCGGCCGACTCCCGCTTCGGCGGCGGCCCACAGCACGTTCTCGAGGCCGGCGACGTTGACGCGGTCGAAGTCGGCCGCCTTCGCCACCAGCTTGACGAGCGCCGCCGCGTGGACGATCGCCTCCTGTCCCTGCGCGGCGGCGACGACGCTGGCGCGGTCGGTGACGTCGCCGCTCGCGAACGCGACTCCGGGCGGAAAGCCTTCGCGCGACGCGGTCGGGCGCACCAGCAGGGTCACTTGGTGGTCCTTCGCCAGCCGCGCCACCACGGCGCGGCCGAGGAAGCCGGTGCCGCCGGTGAGCAGCACCTTCATCGCCGCGACTCCGCCGTCGGCTTGTTCGTCAACGCAGCGCCTCCGCCGCCACCTGCTCGCGGCTCCACTGCCAGAGGTCGGCGATCGCCTCGGCCGTAGTGCGGCGCGGCGCCCAGCCGAGCCGGCGCAGCGGCTCGGCGCTGCCGCGGAGCAAGGGCGTGTCCGACGGCCGCAGGAAGCGCTCGTCGACGGCGATCTCGACCTCGACCCCGGACGCGGCGAGCAGCAGGTCGAGCGCCTCGCGGATCGAAATCGCCTCGCCCCGCGCCACGTTGTAGACGGCGCCCGGTTCGCCGCGCTCGGCGAGCAGCGTCAACGCTTCCGCGCCATCGGCCACGTGCACGAAGTCGCGCCGCGCTTCGAGGTTGCCCACCGCCAACACGGCGGGCTGCCTGCCCGCTTCGATGGCGGCCAGCTGCCGCGCGAAGGTAGGCAGCGCGAAGCTCGGCGCCTGGCCGGGGCCGATGAGGTTGAACGGCCGCGCCACCACACCGCCGCGCGCCAGCACCAGCCGCTCCCCCGCCGCCTTGGTGTGGCCGTAGGGGCTCGCCGGCGCCGGCTCCCGCGTCTCGACGATCGGCTGCTCCGCCTCGGGCACGGCGCCGTAGACCTCGGCGCTGGAGGTGAAGAGCACCGGCACGTTGACGGCTGCGTCGAGCACCGCCTGCGTGCCCTCGACGTTGACGCGCTCGTACGCCGCCGTCTCCGTCCACGAACGCCCGACGTGCGCGAGGCCGGCGAGGTGCACGATGCGCTGCGGCCGGAACGCCGCCATCGCCGCGCGCAGCTCCTCGTCGATGCGCGCGCGCTCGGCGGCGAGGTCGAGCTGGTAGAGCTCGATCCGATCAGTCCCCGGAATCGGAACGCACTCGTCGAGGCACGTCCCCGCCACCTCGTGCCCGCGCGCGACCAGCGCCCGCGCAAGGTGCTGGCCGACGAAGCCCGAGATGCCGGTGACGAGGACGCGCATGCGAGTCGGCGCGGCGGCGCCGTTACTTCTTCTTCACTCGCTCGCGCCAGTACTCGAGCAGATCGCCCAGCGTCTGCTCGAACGGCACCTGCGGCTCCCAGCCGGTGTCCCGGCGGAACTTCGTGCTGTCACCGATCAGCCGCACGACGTCGGAAGGCCGCATGCGCTCCGGGTCCTGCTCGACGCGCACCTTCGCCGTCGACAGCGACAGCAGGCGGTCGAGCAGCGCCTGGATGGTGATGCCGGTGCCGGTGGCGAGGTTGTAGACCTCGCCCGGCTTCGCCTTGGTCACCGCCAGCCAGTAGGCGCGCACCATGTCGCGCACGTCGGTGAAGTCGCGCACCGCCTCGAGGTTGCCGACCTTGATGACCGGCTCCTGCAGGCCGGCCTCGATCGACGCGAGCTGCTTGGCGAAGTTGCTGGTGACGAAGACGTCGCCGCGCCGCGGCCCGGTGTGGTTGAAGCCGCGCGTGCGCACCGTCTTCAGGCCATAGCTCTGGAAGTACTGGTACGCCATCATGTCCTGCGCCACCTTCGACACCGCGTACGGCGACAGCGGCCGCAGCGGGTTGTCCTCCTTGATCGGCACCTCGTCGGGATAGACCATCCCGTACTCCTCCGACGAGCAGGCGATCTGGATCACCGGGTCGAGGGCGAGGAAGCGCACCGCCTCGAAGAGGTTGGTCTGGCCGGTGACGTTGGTGACCAGCGTGTCGTTGGGCGCCTTCCAGCTCGACGGCACGAAGCTCTGCGCCGCGAGGTGGAAGATGGCGTCGGGCCGCGCCTGCTGCAGCGCGTAGTGCACCGAGGTGAAGTCGCGCAGGTCGCACTCGATCATGTGCAGGCGGCCCCAGACGCCTTCGAGGTTCTCGCGCCGGCTGCGCCAGCGGTAGATGCCCCAAACCTCGACGTCGGGCTGGTTCTCGAGCAGGTACTCGGCAAGGTGGGAGCCGGCGAAGCCGGTAACGCCGGTGATCAGCACGCGCATGAATGAAGGCCCTCCTGGCTAATGGCGGTCGAAGCGGCCGGTCGAAATGCCGGCGAGGTAGTCGTAGAGGCCGCGCTTCCAGTGCTCGACCTGGCGGCCGAGCAGCGTCTCGACGCGGTCGACGGCGAGCACCGAGTAGGGCGGCCGCGGTGCGGGGCGTGGAAAATCGACGCTGCGGATCGGCTGCACCTTCACGTTGGGGTCCCAGCGGCGCACGATGGCGCGGGTGAACTGCCACCACGACGCCGCCTCGCCGTTGCGGTAATGGACGAGGCCGCGAGCCTTCACCGCCAAGAGGTCGCACAGGGCGGCCGCGAGAAACGGCGTGTAGGTCGGACAGCCCACCTGGTCGTTCACGACGCGCAGCGGCACCTTGTCTTCGCGCATCAGGCGCAGCATGGTGAGCACGAAGTTGGGGCCGCCGGGGCCGAAGAGCCAGCTCGTGCGCACGACCAGCGCGCCGTCGTACTCGAGGGCCAGCTCCTCGCCGCGCAGCTTGCTGGCGCCGTACACGGAGAGCGGCGCCGTGTGGTCCTCTTCCTCGTAGGGCACGGGGTCCCGGCCGTCGAACACGTAATCCGTCGAGACGTGCACCAGCGTGGCGCCCGCCGCGCGCGCCGCCGCGGCGACGTTGCCGACCGCTTCGCCGTTGACCGCGAAGGCGTGGTCGCGCTGCGTCTCGCAGGCGTCGACGGCGGTGAAGGCGGCGCAGTTCCACACCACCGCCGGCGCGAACTCGCGCACCCGCGCCTCCACCGCGGCCGCATCGGTGATGTCGGCCTCGGCGTGGCCGAGCGCCAGCGTCGCCCAGCCGCGCCGAGTTGTTTCCTCGGCGACGGCGCGGCCGAGCATGCCGCGGCCGCCGAAGATCAGAGAGCGCATCGACCCGTCACTGAACGCCGACCTCGCAGTTGTCGCCGAGCATGAAGCGGTAGGCCTTGGGCTTGAAGTCGGTGCGCACGATCTTGGTGTTGCGCCCGATCAACGAGCCGTCGATGCGCAGCGGGATGTCGCGGATCTCGCACTGGGCGAGGACGATCGAGTTCTCGATCTCGCAGCGCACCAGCTGGCAGCCGTCGCCGATCGAGGTGTAGGGGCCGACGAAGGCGTGCTCGAGCCGCGTGCCGGCGCCGAGGATGACCGGCCCGCGCACCAGCGAATCGACGAGCTCGACGCCCTCGCCGAGCTGCACGCGTCCCTCGACGCGGCTGCGCGTGCCCACCTCGCCGTGGCGCACCGTCTCGATGCGCTCGAGCACGATGTGGTTGGCCTCCAGCATGTCCTCGAGCTTGCCGGTGTCCTTCCACCAGCCCTGCACGCGGTGCGGGTGAACGACGAGCTGGCGGTCGATCAGGTTCTGGATGGCGTCGGTGATCTCGAGCTCGCCGCGCGCCGACGGGCGGATGCGCTCGACCGATTCCAGGATGTTGTGGTCGAACATGTAGACGCCGACGAGCGCCAGGTTCGACGGCGGCACCTTCGGCTTCTCGACCAGCCGGTGCACGGCGCCGCCGCCGTTGAGCTCGGCGACGCCGAACTGCTCAGGGTTGGGCACCTCGGCGAGCAGGATCATGGCGTTGCACTCGCCGCGGCGGAACTCCTCGACCAGGCTGGTGATGCCGCCGGCGATCAGGTTGTCGCCGAGGTACATGACGAAGGGGTCGCCGCCGAGGTAGGGCGCCGCGATCTTCACCGCGTGCGCCAGCCCGAGCGGCGCCTCCTGCGGGATGTAGGTGAGGCGGGCGCCGAAGCGGCTGCCGTCGCCGAGCGCCGCCATGATCTCGTCCTTGGTGTCGCCGACGATGACGCCGATGTCGTTGATGCCGGCGGCGACGATCGCCTCGATGCCGTAGAAGAGCACCGGCTTGTTCGCCACCGGGACCAGCTGCTTGGCCGAGGTGTAGGTGATCGGGCGCAGGCGTGTGCCCTTCCCGCCCGCCAGGACGAGGCCTTTCATCCGCAGCTCCCCTTAGAGACCCTGCGTCTCGCCGCCGTTGAGATCGATGAACGTGCCGACGTTCTTGAGGTCGATCGAGAACAGGTAGTCGCGGCGGCGGACGTTGGTGATGGTGGATTCGTGCAGCTCGAGGTGCAGCGCGTAGCAGCTCCCCAGCCAGGTGATGAGGTGGCGCTGGTCGCGCAGCAGGCTCTTCTCGAAGTCGTAGGTGACGTAGGAGCTGAAGTTGAGGTGGCGCGACGGCAGCGGCGACAGCGTGGTGCCGAAGGTCGCCTGGTTGGTGAGCACGTCGCCCGTAGTCGCCTGCCAGCGCGGCGTCCAGGTGAAGTCGAGGCGCTGCTGGCCGAAGGCGAAGTTGCCGCTCGCCTGGATGCCGGTGAGCTGCTTGAAGAGCACGCTGTAATCGGCGTCGAGTCGCAGGCCGAAGCGGTTGGTCGGGTAGGCGCGCAGGCTGGCGCGCAACGGCCCCAGCGAGCTCTGCTGGCCGAGCCCGCTCTCGAGCGGCTGCGCGGCGTCGAAGCTGTAGCGGCGCGAAATCTCGAGGGAGAGGATCTCGCGGGCGCCCTCGGCCTTCGTCGCGTCGGCAGGCTTGGCGAGGATGCGGTTGATCAGCGACACCTGGCCGACGTTCAAGCCGCCGGCCTGCAGCGGGTCGACCTCGTCGAAGATCGGCACGCGGTCCTGGTCGTCGTACTTCTCGTAGTAATTCCAGGCGAAGCGCGGCTCGATGATGTGCTTGAACTTGCCGAAGCCGGCGATGCGGCGGTCGACGATGCGCGAGAAGGACGGCCCGATCAGCTCGGCGCCGCCGAAGGGCAGCGTGCGGCTGAGGTCCTGGCCGGTGAAGGTGTTGCGGTTGCCGGAGGCGGGATCGACCGAGTTGCCGTACCAGGTGAGGTTGCCGCCGCCGTTGAGGGTCAGCGACAACCACGGCGCCGGCGACAGCGGCACCCGCAGCGAGGGCTGGAAGTGGAAGCGCGGGTAGCTCGACTGCACGACGCCGCGGTCGACGGCGAGGTAATGAGCTGCGCCGTCCCACGACAGGTAGAGCGGCGTCTTCCCGATGCGCGTCGGCCGCAGCTTGTACTCGATCTCGGGGAGCTGCCGCAGCTCGATGATGTCCGCGGCCGAGAGGAACGTGCGGCGGCGGTCGACGAGGACGTTGAGCGACTGGCTGCCCCAGTTGCCGGTGAGGAAGGCGTCGGAGTAGATCTGGTTGCGCGTCTTGGTGATCAGGCCGCGCTCGAAGTCGCGGAAGTAGTCGAAGTCGGAGTAGTCCTCGTACTGCACGACGCCGCGCAGCCCCAGCGGCAGGTCGCGGGTGTCGTGGTCCCAGCGCACCTTCCAGCGGTAGGCGTCGCGCAGCGGATCGTCGATGACGTAGCCGCGGAAAGCGCCGTTGGTGCCCTCGCTCGGGTGATAGCGGAGCTCGTCGCCGAGACCGAAGTAGTCCTTGGTATAGAGATCCGCGTAGAGCGTGGTGTCCCAGCTCCGCCCCAGCACCTGGTAATAGGCGAGGCCGAGATAGCCGCCGCGCGTCCCCGAGTTGCCGATCTTCGGCACCAACATGCCGGAGGCGCGGTCGGTCTTCGTCGGCCACACCAGATAGGGCAGGTAGAGGACCGGCACCACCTTGGCGCGCATGCTGGCGCTCTTGACGTGCGCGTAGTCCTCGAGGCGGATGCGCGCGCGGCCGACGTGGAAGCTCCACGACGGCACCTCGCCGGTGCAGGAGGTGAAGATGCCGTTTTCGATGACGTACTCGTCCTCCCCGACCTTCTGCACCCGCTCGCCGCTGAAGTAGATGCCGGGCTGCGCGGCGCCGGAGGCATCCTTGAAGCTGCCCAGCTTGGTGTCGAGGTCGTAGGTGGCCGAGCCGCCGGTGATCCGGCTCGGCCCCTGGTCGACCACCACGTTGCCGACGGCGGTGAGCTCCTTGGTGCCGAGGTCGATCGACAGCACCTCGGCGGCGAAGTCGATGTCCTTGTAGTGGAGCTTCACGCCGCCGGTGAGCACGGCGTAGTCCTCGCGCTGGTAGTCGAGGGCGCCGGCGCTGCCGGTGGCCTGGCCGCCGCCCTGCTCGGCGGGGAACGGCAGGGTGAAGGTGATGCGTGGCGTCGTCGGCGCCGGAGCGGGCGGCGGCGAGCCGGACGGTGGGCCCTGCGTCGCTGCGCCGGTGGGCGCCGGCGGCGTGCCGGTGACCACCGGGTCGCCGGTGGCGGAGGGCGGCGGCGTCGGGCCGCCGGGCGCAAGCGCGGCGCCGGGAGCGTCGGGTTCCGGCGGCGGTGGCGCGGGCGCGGTCGTCTGCTGCATCGTCAGCAGCAGAAGACCGGCGAGAACCTGCGCGCCTCCGATCAAGCGAGGCGCTCCAGCACGACCGCCGTCGCCTCCCCGCCGCCGAGGCAGATGCCGGCGCAGCCGATGCGGCCGCCGCGCTCGGCGAGCGCGTGGATCAGCGTGACGAGGATGCGGGCGCCGGAAGCGCCGATCGGATGGCCGAGCGCCACCGCGCCGCCGCGCACGTTGAGCTTCTCGTGCGGGATGGGGAGGTCCTTCATCGCCGCCATCGCCACCGCGGCGAAGGCCTCGTTGACCTCGAAGAGGTCGACGTCGCCCACTTTCAGTCCGGCCTTGTCGAGCGCCCGCTGCATCGCCGAGATCGGCGCCGTCGTGAACCACTCCGGCTCCTGCGCGAAGCTGCCCTGCGCGAGCAGGCGCGCGATCGGCTTCTTGCTCAGCTTGGCGGCGTGCTCGGCGGTCGTCAGCACGAGCGCCGCGGCGCCGTCGTTGATCTTGCTCGAGTTGGCGGCGGTCACCGTGCCGTCGGACTGGAAGGCGGGCTTCAGGCGCGCCATCTTCTCGAGGTCGGCGCGGAAGGGCTCCTCGTCGCGGTCGACCGTCGTCGCGCCCTTCTTGCCGGGCACCTCGACGGGAACGATCTCGTCGCCGCTCGCCTTCTGAGCCGCTTCGCGGGCACGGCGGTAGCTCTCGCGCGAGAACTCGTCCTGCGACTCGCGGCTGAACTCGTATTTCTTGACGCAGCTCTCGGCGCAGCTACCCATGTGCTTGTCGCCGTAGGGGTCCCAGAGCCCGTCGTGGATCATCGAATCGATCAGCTTGCCGTGTCCGAGCCGCAGCCCGTCGCGAGCGCCGGCGGCGAGGTACGGCGCGTTGCTCATGCTCTCCATGCCGCCGGCGGCGACGAGCGTGAACTCGCCGACGCGCAGGTCGTTGGCGGCGCTCATCACCGCCCGCATGCCCGAGCCGCACACCTTGTTGATGGTGATGGCGCCCGTCGACGGCGGGCAGCCGGCGCCGAGGGCGGCCTGGCGCGCGGGCGCCTGGCCGAGGCCGGCCGGCAGCACGCACCCCATGTAGACCTGCTCGATGGCGGCCGCGTCGACGCCGGCTCGCGCCATGGCGCCCTTGAGCGCCGCGGACCCCAGCGCCGTCGCCTGCAACGGAGCGAGCGCACCCTGGAACGAGCCGATGGGCGTGCGCGCAGCGCTGAGGATGACGACGTCCGGCATGATGGCCCCGCTCTCCGAGAAATCCTGGTTTTGGGGTCGGCGGGCGCCCGCCGCGGAAGCGGCCGGATCGTAACATGGGGCGCCCATGGCCACCCCCCGCCGCCTCCTGGCAGTCGATTTCGGTCAAAAGCGCATCGGGCTCGCGGTGTCGCAGGGCTCGCTGGCGTTGCCGCTGACGACGGTAGCGCGGACTAGTGACACAGCGGCGGTGGCCGTGATCGCGGAGATCGCGCGCGAGGAGGGCGTCACGGGCCTGGTGGTGGGCGAGCCGCGGAGGCTCGACGGCACGGCTGGCGACGCGGCGACGCGCGTGCAGGCGTTCGCGCGAAAGCTGGAGGCGGCAACAGGTCTCGAGTGCACCCTCGTCGATGAGGCGCTCACCAGCCACGCCGCCGAGGAACGTCTGCGCGCGGCCGGCGTCGATCCTCGACGCCATCCCGAGCGCGTCGACCAAGTCGCGGCACAGCTCCTGCTCGAAGAAGTGCTGAGCAGCGAGGAGCGTTCGAGTAAGGAACGATGAGCCCGCAGAAGGCGAACGGCAACGGGGCGCGGCGCAAGCGCGCCAGGCGCGGCGGCTTCCGCCGCTTCCTGCGCCGACTCGCCGCCCTCGCCTTGTTGCTCATGCTGGTTGTGATCGGCGCCGTCTGGTGGGGATGGCGATCGTTGAACGAGCCCTACGCCGGCTTCAGCGGCGAGCGCCGCGTGAACGTCGAGCCCGGCGCCAGCGGCCTCGCCATCCTTGCCACCCTCGATCGCGAAGGCGTCATCCGCGACGCGCGCCTAGCCCGTCTGTGGCTTCTCGCGCAGGGCGACCCTGCGCTGCAGGCCGGCGAGTACCTCTTCCGCGCGCCGTTGACCACACCGGAAGCGCTCGGCAAGGTCATCCGCGGCGACGTCATCGCCCACCGCGTCACCGTGCCCGAAGGGCTGACGCTCGAAGAGACGGCCGACCGCCTGGTGCTGGCGCGCCTCGGCGACCGCGACGCCTTCCTGACGCTGATGCGCAACCCCAAGCCGATCGCCGACCTCGACGCGCGCGCCGAGGACCTCGAGGGCTACCTCTTCCCCGACAGCTACACCTTCGCCGCCGACACCACGCCGAAGACGATCGTCGAGACAATGGTCAACAACTTCCGCAAGCGCTGGCGCGCCGAAGCGGCGCCCAAGCTCTCGGCCGCCGGCGGCCGCACCATCCGCGAAGTCGTCACCCTCGCCAGCATCGTCGAGAAGGAAGCCAAGGCCGCCAGCGAACGCCCGCTCATCGCCGCCGTCTACGCCAATCGCCTCGAGCGCGGCATGGGCCTCTTCGCCGACCCCACCATCATCTTCGCCCTCAAGCGCCTCGGCCGCTGGGACGGCAACATCCGCAAGGCCGACCTCGCCCTCGATTCCCCCTACAACACTTACAAATACGCCGGCCTACCGCCCGGCCCCATCTGCTCCCCCGGCGCCGGCACCCTCATCGCCGCCGCCGCCCCCGCCGACGTCCCCTACCTCTACTTCGTCGGCAAAAACGACGGTACCCACGTCTTCGCCACCACCCTCGACGAACACAACAAGAACGTCGCCACCTGGCAACGCCGCTACTGGCGAGAGCGCCGCGCCGCTGAGCGTGCGGCCGGATCGCCAGCGGCACCCAGCAGTCGCTCGCCGTAGAGCGAGAGCCGACTGCCGGCGGCGAAGCTCAACACGATTCGCGGAAAACTCCCGATCGTGTCCGTCTCTAGATCCAGGGTTGGCCGTCACGAAGCTATGTGACGAGCAGGCTTCAATGCGAGTGAAACCAGGCATGGTGACAGCAAACTCATTCGGCGCCAGCAAGGAGTCTGCTTGCCGCCGAGTTCAGGGGAGACGAGGGTGAACATACGTATCATTGGGCCCACCTTTTTGGTAGTGGCGTTTCTCGTCAGCTCTCCTGCTGCCAGCGTACCCTATCGCAAGTTTTACCTGGAGGACTTCTCGCCAGATAGCGTCGACTGCCCTGGCCCGAAACCAGGGGACCGCCTCGAGGGTACTCTCACCGCTTCTGGAGGGACATCTACTGTAGGGTATTTCGATTATCAACCGAGCGGACGAATTAGATATCAGGAAACCCACGGTGAAGTGACTATCACGAGACTCGGCCAAACGGAACAATGGTGCTTCGATCCGAATCGAGCCGCACTCCCTGGCTGCGGAATCTGGGATGAGCAGACAGGTACTCTCGTCTTTCAAGTTGAGAGCGACAGCTGCGTCCTTCGCGTCACGTGGCGAATCTGCGCAGACGAGATTGGCGGAGTCTCGAGCTGTGAATAAGCCTCAGGAGAAGGCTTACGACCTCGCCGCAGCATCGGCTATGCACCTTACAGCCCTTGCGTCCGCAATGCTCGTCCTCGGGGCTTCGTTTATTCACGAAGCAAATCCAGGCCCCTTCGGGCGCGGTCTAGTGGCAGTTGCACTCATAGCCTTGTTCGCCTCGACCTCGTTTGGCATACGAATGCTCTACCTCTTGACCTCCACTCTGTCAGCCATAAGAAGCGACGACGACGAGGCAGTCCCCCCGCTCACGAAGAACCCCGACGTGCGCAAGACCTCGGCCAATCAGCACCTCTTCTTCCGGATCGCCATGGCTCTTCTCGCGGGATTCGGATTGGTCCAACTATTCTCTTAGTCCTCGCCGGTCCACCGACTTACTTCACTAGTGACTCTGGTGAATAGACGCGGAACGGGTAACAAGGCTGACCTCCGCGATTTTGACCGGTGTCCGCCACGCTGCAGGCTTAGATCGACCTCCACTACCGCCAGAAGCGCCCCGCCAGCGCCAGTGATATCCTGACCTCGAGGAATACAGGACAGCATGCCCAAGACTTACACCGCGGTGGTCGAGCGAGACCCAGACACGCAGCTGTACGTGGGCTACATCCCAGGTTTCCCCGGCGCCCACACCCAAGCGGAGACGCTCGACGAGCTCAACGCCAACCTCCGCGAAGTAATCGCGCTGCTCACGGAGGAAGGGGAGCCGGACCTCCAAGCCGAGTTTGTCGGCACGCAGCTAGTCACCGTTGATTGAGCTGACGTGGGCAGCGTTCCTGTCCTCTCTTCCCGCGAAGTCATTAGGCTGCTTCGTCGGCACGGCTTCACCGAAGTTCGCCAGAAGGGCTCCCACAAGCAGTTCCGCCACTCGGATGGCCGGGGCACCACCGTCCCGGTACATCAAGGACGCGACATTTCTCCGGTCCTGCTGCGGCGGATCGCCGACGACATCGGCCTTACGCTAGAGCAGTTTCTGAGCCCCTAGCCGGCCGCGAAGCCGTAGCTGCGAGGCTCGCTCGGGCGCGAGTCCTGCCTGTCATTCGTTTGACACTTCACTGCCCGTGGTGTATCAAAGTGCCCGGCCACATCCAGACATCCCAGCGGCGAGGTGCACGGAATGAACATCCGGGAGCAGTTCGGTAAGTATCTCCTCCTGAAGAAGTTGGCGGAGGACGCCCTGGGCGAGACGTTCCGTGCCGGCCGCGTCGGCGGGCACGGGATGGAGCAGGTCGTCCTGCTGCGGGTATTCAACGGCACCGGCATCGACGCCGCGGCGCTCAGCGCCTCGCTCGCCAAGCGGAAGGGCGTCCACCAGGCGCTCGTCTCCCCGAACATCGGCAACGGCGTCGATCTCGGCGAGGTGCGCGGCGTTCCCTTCGTCGCCTACGACTACATCTCGGGCAAGGACCTCGCCGCGCTCCAGGAGCAGGCCCGCCGCCGCAATCATCCGATCCCCTCCGACCACGCGCTGCTCATCGCCGAGCGCATCGCCCTCGCCCTCGCCGTCGGCTACGAGACGCGGCTCGACGACGACCGCGTGCTGCACGGCTGCGTGCTGCCGCAGCTGGTCATGATCTCCAACGAGGGCGAGACGCGCCTCCTCGGCTTCGAGGCGGCGCCCGGCCTTCGCCAGGTGGTGCGTGGCGCGGTGGCCACGCGGCCGCTCGCTCGCTACCTGTCGCCCGAGGCGCGCGGCGGTGCCGCCGCCGGCAAGTCGGACGACGTCTACTCGCTCGGCGCCATCCTCTTCGAGCTGCTCACCGGCGGGCCGGTGCCCGCCGACGGCGACCTCGCCGCGGCGATCGACCACGCCGAGCTGTCGTCCGAGGGCACGCCGCTGCCGGAGGACCTCAAGCGCCTGCTCAAGCAGAGCCTCACCACCGCCGACAAGCGGCTGGGCGACGTCATCAGCTGGCACAAGGCGCTGTCGCGGATGATGTTCGAGGGGCAGTACAACCCGACGACGTTCAACCTCGCCTTCTTCATGCACAACCTCTTTCGCGACGAGATCGAGAAGGAGTCGCGCGAGATCGAGGTGGAGAAGACGATGGAGATCCAGCTGCCGCCCATGGCCGGCGTCGCCGCCGCCGGGGCAGGAGCCGGCGCCGCTGCGGCGGCTGCGGCCGCACCGCCGCCCGTCAAGGCACCCACCTTCGGATCGGTCAACGCCGACCTGCGCGAGTCCACGAGCACCGGCGTGTTGAGCGACACGCAGGCGCGGGCGCGCGCGAAGTCGGGGCCGAACAAGGCGGTGCTCGGCGCCGTCGCGGCGCTCGTCCTGATCGGCCTCGCTGCCGGCGTCTTCTTCTACCTGCGCGGCAGAGGCACGTCCGCGCAGGCCACGTTGAACCCCGCCGCCGCCCCATCCATCGCGCCCGCCGCCGACCGCGCCGCCCTGCAACAGCAGGCCGAGGCACAGAAGGCCGAGGCGGCGCGCATCGAGCAGCAGTACAAGGAGCTGCTCGACAAGCAGAGCAAGGACATGCAGGCGCGCTACGACGAGCAGCTCGCCTCGATGCGCAAGGAGATGGACGCCGCCAAGCAGCGCGCGCAGCAGGCGCAGCAGGCGGCCGACGCACCGGCGCCGCCGCCGACCCGGCCGGTGCCCGCGGCTACGCTGGCATCGCAGCCGATACGGCCGGTGCCCACGCAGGCCGCACCCGCGCCCACCACCGCGGCACCGGCCGCGCAGCCGGCGGTGACGACCGCCTCGGCACCGCCGCCGGCCCCCGCCGAGCCCGCCCCGGCGCTGCCCACCGACGTCGCCACCTCGCAGGCGGCGCCGAGCGGCTCGACGCCGCCGCGGCTGCTCGCCCGGCCCAGCCCCACCTACCCCGCCATCGCCCAGCGCATGCGCAAGGAGGCGACGGTGGTCGTCCGCGTGCTCGTCGACGAGCGCGGCCGCGTGCAGGAGGCGGAGCTCAAGGGGGCCGCCGCCGGCTTCGGCTTCGACCAGTCGGCCCTGCAGGCGGCGCGCGGCGCGCGTTTCGCCGCCGCCACGCAGGGTGGGCAGCCGGTCAAGATGTGGGTGGACCTGCCGATCCACTTCAAGCTTTGAGCGGAGACCGCTGAGGCGAGCCTGCGCCGCAGCGGCGGCGCGGGTATCGTTATGGCCGTGAAGATCGCCGCGCCGGCCTCGCCCGAGATCGCCCTGCTGCGGCACGCCCTCGCCGGCGTCGAGCCGCCGCCGTCGCGGCGCGTGTTCGTCAACCGTGCGCTGCGCATGGAGCGCATCCGCTGCATCGGCTTCGATCTCGATTGGACGATCGCGCCCTACTACCGGCTCCCCATCGAGGAGCTCATCTTCGAGTTGGCGCTGGACCGGTTGGTGAGCCACTTCGACTACCCGTCGGTCGTCCGCCACGCCGAGTTCCGGCCGCACTTCCCGCACCGCGGCGTCATCGTCGACCGCGAGGCGGGCGTGGTGCTCAAGATGGACCGCCACCGCTACGTCGGCCGCGCCTACCTCGGCCGCGAGCAGCTCGACGGCAACGCGCGGGCGAAGCTGTACCGCCAGGAGCGGCTCGACCTGCGCAGCGAGCGCTTCTACTGGGTCGATACGCTGTTCGAGCTGCCGGAGGTGAACCTCCTCGCCGAGCTCGTCGAGCTGCAGCGCCGCAAGCTGCTCGACCCGCCGTCGTACAGCAAACTGTTCGCCGACGTGCGCGCCTCGGTCGACGGCGTGCACGCCGAAGGGCCGCTCAAGCCGCGCATCGCCGCCGACCTGCCGCGCTACCTGCCGCGCGACCGCGATCTGGCGCTGGCACTGGTGCGGCTGCAGCTGCCCGAGCGCAAGCTGATCCTCATCACCAACTCGGATTGGTCGTACACCAACCGGCTCTGCTCGTATCTGTTCGACGGCGTGCTGCCCGGGCTCGAGAGCTGGCGCGAGCTCTTCGCGCTCGTGATCGTCAGCTCACGGAAGCCCGGCTTCTTCCGCAAGCGCAAACCGTTCGTCGAGCTCGACGACGACGGCAATCCGCTGGGCGAGGTGGAGGTCCCTAGCTGGGGCAAGGTCTACGCCGGCGGCAGCCGCTGGGGGCTCGAAGACCTCATGCAGGTGCCGGGCGAGAGCTTCCTCTACGTCGGCGACCACATTTACGGCGACATCGTGTCGAGCAAGCTGACATCGACGTGGCGCACGGCGCTGGTGCTGTCGGAGCTCGAGGAGGAGCTCGAGAAGCAGCAGGAGCAGGCGACGCAGCTGCGGCACGTCGATGCGCTCAAGGGCGAGCTGTCGGCGATGGGCCACAAGATGGACGACCTGCGCGACGTGCTACGGCTGGGCGAGCGGCACCCGGACGAGGGGACCGAAGCGGCGCAGGCGGCGGCGCGGCAGCGCCTCGAGCAGCTTCAGCAGGACCACCGCGCGCTGCGGCGGCGGGCGGGCGAGGTCGAGGAGTCGATCGCCATGCGCTACAACCCGACGTGGGGCTCGGTCTTCAAGCAAGGCGGCAGCCAGAGCCTGTTCGGCAGCCAGGTCGACGTCAGCTTGCTCGACACGATGTC
>DASYQD010000122.1:0-15936 GCA_036005845.1 Thermoanaerobaculia bacterium
GGCGCGCCCTTCGTGCGCGTCAACGTCGGCGCCATTCCCGCCGAGCTGATGGAGGCGGAGCTCTTCGGCGCCGAGGCGGGCGCCTACACGGGGCTCAAGGGGCGTCGCATCGGCCACTTCGAGGCGGCCGACGGCGGCACGCTGTTTCTCGACGAGATCGACTCGCTGCCGTTGGCGGGGCAGGTGAAGCTGCTGCGCGTTCTGCAGGGCGGCGAGCTGCAGCGGCTGGGGAGCAGCCGCGCGCAGCACGTCGACGTGCGGGTGCTGTCGGCCACCAACGCGGCGCTGCCGAAGGCGATCGCCGAGGGGCGCTTCCGCGAGGACCTGTACTTCCGATTGGACGTCGTGGAGGTCCGCGTGCCGGGCTTGGCGGAACGGGCGGAGGACGTGCTGCCGCTGGCACGGCACTTCTTGACCACGTTCGCCGCCGAGCGCGGCGAGCCGCTGCGGTTGAGCGCGGCGGCGGAGGGCGCGCTGCTGGCGCACGCCTGGCCCGGCAACGTGCGCGAGCTCGAGAACCGCGTGCGGCGGGCGTCGCTGCTGGCGACCGGCGTCGAGATCGGCGCCGCCGACCTCGGATTGGGAGCGGCAACGGGCGAGCTGGCGCCGCCGCTGTCGCCTGACGCCGAGGCGGAACGCGCCGAGCTACTGCGCCTGCTGGCCGGCGACGAAGGCAACGTCAGCCGCGTCGCCGACCGCCTGGGCATCAGCCGCCAGGCCCTCTACCGCCGCATGGCGAGGCTCGGCATCGAGCTCGAGCGGCGGCCGCGTTAGCGTCGCGCCGCGGGTGCGCATGACGCAGGCGGTACTCTGATGCCGATGGCGGGCAGCAGCGAAGGCGATCGGGTGACGGCGGACGAGCGTGAGATCGCAGCGGTTGCCGCATCCGCCCGCGCCGACCGCCACGACGGCGACGACCGCGACGAAGCCGCGTCTCCCGACGACGGTGCGGACATCACGTCGTCACCGCGAGCGCAGCTTGGCGCGCTCGGCCTGACGATCGGCACGATCGCACTGCCGGCCGCGAGCGCCGTCCCGCGTTCGCGCCGCACGTCGCTTGCCGGCCGCATCACCGGTGCGGTCTTCGTCGCGCTGCTTCTGGCTGGCGCCGGCGCGGCATTGGCTCTCCGCTTCGAGCTGACGCCGCAGCTCGCCTTCCTCCTCGTCGTCGGCATCGGCCTGCCGATCGCGGCGTGGTCGATCGCGCGCCTGCTGCGGCCGCTCGACCGCGTCGTCTCAGGCGTCGCCGACGGCATCCGCAGCTTCCGCGACCACGATTTCAGCGTCCGCCTCGCCTACCAGAGCGACGACGAGCTGGGCGAGCTGGTCCGTCTCTACAACGACGTCGGTGGCCTGCTGCAGGAGGAGCGGCACCTGCTGCGCCAGCGCGAGCTGCTGCTGCAGACCGCGCTCGACCGCTCGCCGGCGGCCATCATGCTCGTCGGCCCCACCGGCCGCGTCGTCTACGGCAACCGCGAGGCGCGCCACCTGCTGCTCGGCGGCGCGCCGCTCGAGGGGCGCAGCTACGGCGAGCTGCGTGACGGCTGCCCGCCGGAGATGCAGGAGGTGATGGCCAGCGACACCGACGGCCTCTTCACCGTCCGCGAGGGCGAGCGCGCCGAGACCTTCCACCTCTCACGCCGGAGCTTCCGCCTCAACTACCGCCGCCACGAGCTGCTGCTGCTGCGGCGCCTGACCGGCGAGCTCGGCCGGCAGGAGGCGGAGATCTGGAAGAAGGTGCTGCGCGTCGTCTCCCACGAGCTCAACAACTCGCTGGCGCCGATCTCCTCGCTCGTCCACTCGGCGCGCATCATCGCCTCCGACCCGCGCCACGCCCACCGCGCCGACGAAGTCTTCGCCACCCTGCGCGAACGCCTCGACCACCTGCAGCGCTTCCTCGACGGCTACGCGAAGTTCGCGCGGCTCCCGAGCCCGCGCCCGGAGGCGGTCAACTGGACGCGCTTCCTGGAGACCGTGCAGGACTTCCCGCAAGTACACCTCGTCGGCGCGCTGCCGCAATCGCCGGGATGGTTCGATCCGGCCCAGCTGCGGCAAGTGCTCGTCAACCTGTTCAAGAACGCCGTCGAGGCGAGCGAGATCGGCGGCAACGGCCAGCCGGCGGGCGAGGTCGACGTGAAGCTCCGCGTCGAGTCGGCGCCCGAAGGCGGCACTTGGATCCAGGTCAGCGACCAGGGCCGCGGCATGGACGAAGAAACCATGCGCCAGGCCCTGCTGCCGTTTTACTCCACCAAGCCGGGCGGCAGCGGCCTGGGCCTGGCGCTCTGCCGAGAGATCCTCGAAGCCCACGGCGGCAAGATCGCCCTCCAATCCCGGCCCGGCGAAGGCACCGTCGTCACCTGCTGGCTGCCGCCGCGGTAGGCCGCGAGGCGCGGTACCCACCCTGATCGCGCCGCCGCAGCGTTGCCGGCGCGCCGCTCTGCACGCGTCGATCCTGTGCGCGCGCTACGCGGCGAGTGACCGCGACCGGCACGATGCGCGCGGATTGCCTGGGTTCGTTAGCCGGTGGCCCGTAGAGTGACGGAACTGGGATCCTCGACGCGTTGAGAAGCATCGAGGACCTCGAGGGAGATCAGGTTTCCGCCTGCGTCGTAGTCGAGGATGATCCCCGGTTTGTCCTCGTCGCTCTCGGCGACCGCAGCCTCTCGGAGGACCACCGTCAAGATGTGGGTCTTTGCGTCGTAGTCGACCCTCATGGGTTCGTCGATTGTAGGTGAGGCGACTTCGGGTCGAGCTACGCCACGGCGACGCTGCCGGGCTCGCGCTCTCCTTGCGGGTGACGGCGGAGGACGGCGCGGACCGTTCCGAGCAGCTCGGCTGCCGAGCCGGCGGCGCCGGCGCTGGCGCTGAGGTGCTCGGCGATGCGGTCGCGCTCGACGTCTGACGGCTCGCTGGGAGCGAGCGCGAGAACCGGGATGCGGGCCGTACGTGCGTCGCGCTGGAGGGCGCGCACCAGCGCGAAGCCTTCCAGCGCCGGCATGGTCAAGGCGACGGCGATGGCCTGCGGGCTGTGGGCGCGGGCGAGCTCGACGGCGCGGCGCCTCTCGGCGGCGATGAGCGACGGCAACCCAGCCGCCGCCAGCGCCAGCTCGAGCTGCTCGCGCGTCGTCGCGTCATCGTCGACGACGAGGACCGGCGCGCCGGTCTCGCCGGCGGCGGGGGGCGCCAACCGCATGAGCGCCTCGACGAACGCCACGGCGTCGACCGGCCGCGGCAGCCAGGCGTCGAAGCCGAGGGCGATGCTCGACCGCCGCTGATCGCGCAGGCTGATGAGCACCACCGGCAGGCGCATCGCCGCCTCGTCCGACTGCAGTGCCGCGAGCGCGCCCCACGCGTCGAGCCCGGCGGCGCCGACGTCGACCACTGCCACCGACGGATGGACCTCGCGCGCCATGCGCAGCGCCTCCTCGCCGTGGCGGGCGCGCACGGGCAGCATGCCGTGCTGATCGAGCTCCTCGGCGAGCAGCGTGAAGGCTTCGCGATCGGCCTCGACGACGAGGATGCGCGGGCGTACCGCCGCCTCCTCCTCCGGCTCGTCACGCGCCGTTGTCTTTGCCGAGACTTCGCGCGGCAGCAGGACGCGGAACGCGGCGCCCTGCCCCGGCTCGGAGTCGAGGTCGATCTCGCCGCCGAGAAGCTGTACGAAGCGATAGACGATGGCGAGGCCGAGGCCGGTGCCCGCCGGCCGGTCGCCGCCGTGGTTCACCTGGCGGAACTCCTCGAAGATGCTCGCCTGCTGCTCGAGCGGGATGCCGACGCCGTGGTCGATCACCGACAGCAAGTACGAGTCGACGGCGAGCGGCGACTCGGCGGCCGGCACCACCGTCGCTTCGAGCTCCACCGTCCCGCCGGACGGCGAGAACTTGATGGCGTTGGACAGCAGGTTGAAGAGGATCTGTTTGAGCTTCGGCACGTCGACGGCGAGGGCACGAGGTGCGCCGGCAGCTTCGGCGCGATCGTTATGTGGCGCTCGCGGCAGTAGCCCTCCATGATCGTGCAAACGCCGTCGACGACGGCGCGCAGCTCGGCGTCCTCGGCGTGCACCTCCATGCGGCCGGCCTCGATCTTCGACAGGTCGAGCAGATTGTCGATCAGGTGCAGCAGGTGGCGGCCGCTGTCGAGCACGTTGTGCAGGAAGCCGATCTCGCGCTCCTCGACGCGGCCGGCGAGCCGGCGCTCGAGCACCTGCGAGAAGCCGATGATGGCGTTGAGCGGCGTACGCAGCTCGTGGCTCATGTTGGCGAGGAACTCGCTCTTGAAGCGGTTGGTCTGGCGGATGCGCGCGTTGGCGCGGTCGAGCGCGTGCGAGTGCTCCTCGAGCGCGCGCGCGTAGCGGCGGAGGTCGTCGGTGCGCTCGTCCACCTGCGCCTCGAGCAGCGTCGCCCGCGCCTTGATGCGCCGCGTGCGCAGCCGGTGGACGACGGCGAGCAGCACCAGCACGGCGAGCGCGGCGCCGGTGGCGAACAGCGGCGTTTGCCAGAAGGCGAGCTGTCTCAAGGGAGTCGCGGAGATCTTAACGCTGCGGCGGAGGGCGGCTACGTCTTCCCACGAGGTTCGCACCGGCGGTGGAATTCGCGCTGACGCATCGCTGTTGTGCTCTTCGACTTCGCCCAGCACGGCGTTCGCTTGCAAAGCCGCGCCATCTGTGCGATGGTCGCGCCTTCACATCGCGGCTCGACGTTCCCGTAGGTCAATCGCGACCCTCGACGCGGCGAGCCGAACGGCAGCCTCCCCGGCAAGTCTTCCGTTCCTTTCTCCACGACAGTTCGCCGGATCGATCGACGCGGAGCGTTCCGCGGCCACGGTTGACTCCTGGCTCGAACGTCCGCAGAAGGGATTCACTTTGTCTCAGTCCGTTTCGTCCCCCCTCCTCGCCTCCTTCGCCGAGCTCGACCTCGTTCCCGCGCTGATGCGCGGCGTCGCCGACCTCGGCTTCACCACGCCGACCCCCATCCAGGGCAAGTCGATCCCGCCGGCGCTGCTCGGCCGCGACGTCCTCGCCTGCGCCATGACCGGCAGCGGCAAGACGGCGGCGTTCGTGCTGCCGCTGCTGCAACGCTTGATGGCGACCCCGTCGGCCGGTGCCACGCGCGCCCTGGTGCTGGTGCCGACGCGCGAGCTCGCCTCGCAGGTGCACGAGCACCTCGTCGGGCTCGGCCGCCATGCCCGCATCACCTCGGTGACGGTGTTCGGCGGCGTCAGCCCGTTCCCGCAGGAGCGCGCGCTGCGCCGCGGCGTCGACGTCGTCGTCGCCACGCCGGGACGTCTGCTCGACCACATGCGGCAGGGCGTCGCCAAGTTCGACCGCCTCGAGCTGCTGGTGCTCGACGAGGCCGACCGCATGCTCGACATGGGCTTCCTGCCCGACGTCGAGCGCATCCTCGCCGCGGTGCCACGCCGGCGGCAGACGATGCTCTTCTCGGCGACGCTGCCGAAGGAGATCGTCGAGCTGTCGCGCCGGCTGCTCGACGACCCGGCGCGCATCGACGTCGAGCGCCCGTCGGTCCCGCCCACCACGGTGAGCCAGGAGGTGCTGCCGGTGTCGGAGCGCCTCAAACCGGCGCTGCTGCTCGAGCTGCTCAAGCGGCGCGAGCTCGAGACGGCGCTCGTCTTCACCCGCACCAAGCACCGCGCGAACCGGCTCGCCGACTTCCTCGACGCCGCCGGCATCAAGTGCGACCGCATCCACGGCAACCGCAGCCAGGGGCAGCGCGACGCCGCGCTCGGCGCCTTCAAGGCCGGCAAGCTGCAGGTGCTGGTGGCCACCGACATCGCGGCGCGCGGCATCGACATCTCGGCGCTGCCGCACGTCGTCAACTTCGACGTGCCGCACCAGTCCGACGACTACATCCACCGCGTCGGCCGCACGGCGCGGGCGAGCCTGACCGGCCACGCCATCACCTTCGCCTCGCCCGAGGACGGCAAGGAGCTGGCCGCGATCGAGCGCGCGGTGGGCAAGCGCCTGCCGCGCCGCCAGCTCCAGGGCTTCGACTACGCGTCGAGCGGCGCCAAGCTGGAGATCCCCATCCAGGAACGCATCGCCGCCATCCGCGCCCGCAAGCAGGAAGAGCGTGCGCGCGCCCGCGCCAAGGCCGACGCGAAGGCGGCGCGCGGCGCGGCGCCGATGTCGCGCGGCAAGTCCGCGGGCGTGCCCGGCCCGACCTCGCGTCCGGCGAGCGCGCCGAGCCGCGCCGGCGCTCGGCCGAGTCACGGCGGTGGCGCCGGGGCCCATCCGGTGCACGCGGGAGCGCCCGGCAGCAGACCTTCGCACGCGCCGGCGCATTCCGGTTATCCCGGCGCCGGTCGGCCGGCGACGGCGAGCCCGAGCGGCACCAATCCGTGGCCCGGCCGCGGCCGCTTCGACTCGCGCCGACAGAACGACAAGCGCGGCCAGCGTCGCCCGGCGCGCTGACGCGGTAGAGAAGCTGTTCCAGAGCCACCGGCCTCGCGCCGGTGGCGCTTCCTCCGCTCGCTTGCGCCGTGCGGGCCGGCGAGAATAGGCGCATGGCCGTTCAGCGCCGCCGTCTCGTAGCCGTCACGCGTGAGGTGAGCCCGGCGTTCGCCGCGTGCGAGCTCACGCATCTGGCGCGGGAGCCGATCGACGTCAGAGTGGCCCGGCAACAGCACGCTGCGTACGTGGCGCTGCTCGAGGAGCTGCGGTGCGCGGTCGAGCACCTTCCCGCGGAGCCCTCGCTGCCCGACTCGGTATTCGTCGAGGATGCGGCGGTGGTGGTCGACGAGCTGGCGGTGATCACGCGCCCGGGCGCCGCGTCGCGGCGCGGCGAGACCGCGTCGGTGGCGGCGGCGCTGGCGCGTCATCGGCCGCTGGCGCGCATCGAGGCGCCGGCGACGCTCGACGGCGGCGACGTGTTGCGAATCGGAAGGCGGCTGTTCGCCGGCCTGTCGTCGCGCACCAGTCGCGACGGTGTCGACCAGCTCGCGGCACTGCTGGCGCCGTTCGGCTACGCCGTCGAAGGGGTGGAGCTCGACGGCTGCCTGCATCTCAAGACCGCGGTGACCGAGGTTGCTGAGGGTACGGTGATCATCAACCCCGCGTGGATCGGCCGTGCACGGTTCGCCGCCTACGAACAAATCGAGGTCGACGCTGACGAGCCGTTCGCCGCCAACGCGCTGCGCGTCGCCGGTGACGGCACGGACGGCGACACGGTCGTGGTGCCGGCTGCCTTCCCGCGCACGGCCGATCGCCTGGCCGCCCACGGCCTGCGCGTGCGCACGGTCGACGTCGCGGAGATCGCCAAGGCCGAAGGCGGCGTCACCTGCTGCAGCATCCTGCTCGCCGCAAGTGCGGCGCAGCCGTAGCGGCGCTGTCGTCATCACACCCGCCTGCCGCGCTCGGCCTGGTCACCGCGTCCGCGCGGCACGGGCGGGGACGACGCGACAGTTCCGCCTGGCTCAGCTCTCCGCCAGCGCCCGCAGCTTGACCATCGTCGTCCAATTGCGGGTCGTGGCGGCGTCGCCGGTGGCGCGGTTGAAGGCGGCGAGCATCTTGCTGGCGAGGATGCCGTCGGCGCACCAGAGGTAGGCGACGCGCTTGCCTAACGCGAAGGCGTCCGGCGCCCAGTCCTGCTTGGCGAGCGCGGCGAGGCCCTTGCGGTCGACGCGCGCCGCCAGCGTCGCGACGAGGAAGCGCGCCGGATCGCCCTCCGCATGCTTCAGCAGCGGGTTGCCTTCGATCGCCTCCGCCACCTCCGCCGCGGTGAGCACGACGACCTTCGCCGGCACCTTGAGCCGCTTCTCGAGCACCTCCTCCACGCGTGCGTCGGGCTCGCCGTTGCTCTTCGCCGGCAGCGTGAACACCACGTTGCCGCTGTTGAGCATTGTGCGCACGTCCTCGTAGCCGATCTTCTCGAGCTCCTCCCGCAGCTCCGCCATCGCCACCCGCTTCGCCTTGCCGACGTTGATGCCGCGGATCAGCGCGATGCGCGTGTCCTTCGCGGGCACGCCGCTACTTCCTACCCAGCCGGTTCCACAGGTGCGTGTACGACAGCGCCAGCCGGTGCGCGAGCTGCTCGTTGGTCACGCTGGCCCCGTGGCCGCCCTCGATCTCTTCGTAGTAGGTGACGTCGTAGCCCTGCTCCTCGAGCCGCGCCGCCATCTTGCGAGCGTGGCCGGGATGGACGCGGTCGTCGCGCGTCGAGAGGTAGAAGAAGATCGGCGGGTATCCTTTGCCGGCCTGGGCGTTCTGGTACGGCGAGTACTTGCTGATGTAGGCCCATTCCTCGGGCTTGTCGGGGTCGCCGTACTCCGCCATCCAGCTGGCGCCGGCGAGCATCTTGTGGTACTTGCGCATGTCGGCGAGCGGCGAGCCGCAGATCACGGCGCCGTAGAGATCGGGGCGGCGGATCATCGTCGACAGCACGAGCAGGCCGCCGTTGCTGCGCCCCTCGATGCCGAGGTGTGCCTTCGACGTCACCTTGCGCGTGATGAGGTCGGCGGCGACCGCTTCGAAGTCCTCGTAGGCGTGCACGTGGTTGGCCTTCACGGCGCCCTGGTGCCACTTCTCGCCGAACTCGCCGCCGCCGCGGATGTTGGCGAGCACGAAGACGCCGCCGCGGCCGAGCCAGGTCTTGCCGTAGGTGCCGTAGAACTGCTCGTACGACCCCGAGTACGACGGCACCAGCTCGTTGCGGAAGCCGCCGTAGCTGAAGATGTGCGTCGGGTTGCTGCCGTCGAGCTTCATGCCCTTCGGCGCCACCTGGAAGTAGGGGACCTTGGTGCCGTCGGCCGAGGTCGTCCACTGCTGCGTCACCTCGAAGCGGCTGCCGTCGAAGGTGGGCTGCTGCTGCTTGACCTGCTGGGGCGTCGGGCTCGCGTCCGGTACGTAGTAGAGCGTCGGCGGAGTGACGAAGGACTCGTACTTGACGAAGGCGTCGCCGCTGCTCGAGTCGACCGAGGTGATGCCGAGCGCGCCGTTGTCGGGGAACGGGATGGCGCGGCGCGACCAGCCGGCGTAGTGACGCACCTCTCCATTCACCGTCTCGCCCGCCGGCGTCGGCTCGTAGCGGTAGAGCCGCCCGCGCACGTTGTCGAGCATGGTGACGAGGATGCCGCTCTTCGCGGCGCCGACGGCCTCGACCACCTCGTTCGGCGCCGCCTCCACCAGCACGTCCACCTTGCCCGCGCCGCCACGGAGCGCCGCCGGGTCCACGATGAGGACGCTGTCCTGCTTGAAAGTCTGGTCGCCGCGCTGCCAGTCGTCCTTCAGCGAGACGACGAGGCGACCGCCGAAGATGTCGCTGATCTCGGCGGTGGGGGGCAGCTCGAGCTTCTCGAGCTTGTCGCCGACGAGCTGCTGATAGCTGTTGGTCCAGAAGTCCGGCCCCTCGCTGACGAGGTCGACGTCGCCCCCGTCGGAGCGCAGGCGATAGCCGCTCACCGACACCGAGCTCTGCTTCCCCTCGTAGAGGGTACGCGCCTCGCCGATCGGCGTGCCGCGCTTCCATAGTTTGACGATGCGCGGGTAGCCTGAGTCGGTGAGCGAGCCCGGCCCGAAGTCGGTGCCGACGAAGAGGGTGTCCTCGTCGCGCCAGTTGACGTTGGTCTTGGCCACCGGCAGCGAGAAGCCGCCAGGGACGAAGGCGAGCGTCTCGGTGTCGAACTCACGGACTTCGTTGGCGTCGCCGCCGCCGGGCGAGAGGTCGACGAGACAGCGCTTGTAAGTCGGCTGCAGGCAGTCCATGCCGTGGAACACCCACGGCTTGCCTTCCTTGGTGGCGAGAGCGTCGACGTCGAGCACCGTCTGCCACGCCGGCTCGGGCTTCCGGAACTCGTCCAGCGTGGCGCGGCGGTAGATGCCGCGCGGATGCTTGTCGTCCTTCCAGAAGCTGTAGATCCACTTGCCGCGCTGGTTGACCTGCGGCAGCCGCGACGCCGAGTCCAGCGCCGACAGCGCCTCATCGTGGAGCTGCTTGTAGATCGGCTGCGACTCGAGCTTTGCCGCGGTGGCGGCGTTGTGCGCCTTCACCCACTGCATGGCGCGCTCGCCGTCGACCTCCTCGAGCCAGGCGTAGGGGTCCGGCTGCTCGCCGGCGGCGGACGCCATGGCGACGCCGGCATCGGGACGCGTGAGCACGACGACGGCGCCCGGTTTCTTCTCCGCGGCGCGCGAGACGGCGACCGCGGCGAGAACGCCGGCGACGATGACGAATGGAAGCAGTGAAGCACGGAAGGGGCGGTGGGGAGCACGCATGGCCGCGGATGGTACCAGGGCGGTGAGCGGCGGCTGAGGAGTTCTCCCCAGCGCCGCTGGGGGAGTCGCCGGTCGCGGCGGGCACTCGCGTCGCACGACGATGGAGGTGTTGCCGGGCCTTCGTCCGGCTCCCGCCGCCCCGAATGCGGCGGACCCCTTCCGGAGGTCGCTGCCATGCTCGCCACCGCCCGCTTCCGCCGCTGCAACGCCTGGTCGCTCGCGCTCGTCTTCGCCTCGCTGCTGCCGCTTCTGCCGGTGCCGCTCTTCGCCGCCGATCCCGACGGTCCCGAGCACGAGGCCGAGATCGACGACCTGCACTTCGAGCCGCTGTCGCTCGAGCCCGCCATCTTCAACTTCCCCGATCCCGAGTTCGCCCGCGTCGGCTCGCTGATCGCCGTCGGCAAGGCGTCGATCCAGGAGCGCCGCTGGTGGTACCGCGCCGCCGAGCGCTACGCGCCTTTCGAAGGCGTGCCCGCCGCGGACTGGAAGCTACGCGCCTACCAGGCCGGTCTAGCGATCTCGCATACCTCGAGCGCGGCCTCGGCGCCGGGCGACAAGTCGGCGGCGAGCCCGATCTACAACTGGGTGTCGATCGGTCCCAACGGCAACTACGAGACCGAGCGCATGAACGGCGGCCCGGGCGCGCTCGACCAGGGGCGCGTCACCTCGCTGTGGACGCACATGAACGGCGCGCAGGTGGTCAACAAGCAGGCGCTCTTCGCCGGCACTGCCGACGGCGGGCTCTGGAAGTCGGTCGACGGCGGCGCGCACTGGGTGCCGCTCTCCGACTTCATGCCGTCGATGGCCGTGGGCGCCTTCGACGTGCTGCCCGGCAGCGACCTCGTCAACTACAGCGACGCGACGATCTATCTCGGCACCGGCGAGGGGAACTTCTCGCAGCCCGACAAGGACGGCGTCGGCGTGCTCAAGTCGACCGACGGCGGCCGCAGCTGGACCATTCAATCGCTGCCGTTCCGCGGCGACGAGGTGGGCATCCCCGGCCAGCACCGCATGCGGCGCCTCAAGATCGATCGCAGCGTGCCCGGCGGCCAGTCGGTGTGGGTGGCCGGCGACGGCGGCGTGTACCACACGACCAACGGCGGCACGACCTGGCAGCTCGTCACCAGTCTGCCCTACACCGGCGCACCGCCCACCGCCGCCTTCCCCGGCGGCTGCTGGACCGAGGCGGCGAGCGACTTCCTCATCGTGCCGCGCCCGACCGGAGGCCCGGCGTTCGTCGCCGCCTTCGGCCGCCCCAACAACGCCGCCTGCGCCGCCACCGGCGGCGTGGCGCAGACCGCCAACGCCTCGCGCGCCAACAACGGGATCTACCGCTCGCTCGACGGCGGCACCACCTGGACGAAGCTGCCGTTCGACCTCGTAGCGCCAGGCGGCGTGTCTGGAGACATCGGCCGCATCACCCTGCTGCAGGCGCCGTCGAACCCCAAGCATGTCTACGTGCTGGTGTCGCGCACGGTGGACAACAAGTCGGGCGGCATCTACTCGACGCTCGACGTCACCGCGCCCGCGTTCACGTGGACTACCGGCGCCAACGACCCGACCACCGAGTGGACCAACGGTCAGGGCTGGTACAACCTCATCGGCTCGGTGAGCCCGGCCGACGAGAACCGCCTCATCGTCGCCGGCCTCGACAACTACCTGTCGACCGACGGCGGTGCCACGCTGACCAAGATCTCCGGCTGGAGCGCCGCGGACGAGACCTGGTCGCACGCCGACCACCATGCCGCGATCTGGGTCGACGAGTCGACCTACTACGACGGTAACGACGGCGGTGTCTTCGTCGCCACGATCGACGGCGACAACGTCACCTGGCAGAACCGCAACGGCGGCGGCCTCTCGACGCTGCAGTTCTACGGCATCTCGCAGAGCGCCGCCGACCCCTACAAGATCAACGGCGGCCTGCAGGACAACGGCCACGCGCTGCTCTCGCGCGGCCGCTGGCAGGCCACCTACGGCGGAGACGGCGGCTTCGCGGCCACCGACCAGCGCGACGACAGCCAGGCGTACGAGGAGTACGTCTACGGCGCCATCCGCCACTCCGACAGCGCCGGCGACGGCTGGCTCGACACCGGCTGCATGCAGACCTACGGCGCCTGCCCGGGCAACTGCGGCACCGGCACCGCCTGCAACCCCGACCAGCACAGCGCCTTCATCGCCCACTTCACGCTCGACAGCGGCAACCAGAGCGTCATGTACGTGGGGACCAACCTCATCTACAAGAACCCGCAGGCGGACCAGGCCGGGAAGGTGTGGCAGCCGCTGGCGCCCGCCGGCACCACGGCCGGCGACTTCGTCTACGGCAACACCAGCTCGCGCGCCTACGTCAACATGGTGCACACGCCGAAGGCCAACCGCGTCAGCGGCGCCCCGGTGCCGAGCTCGCAGATCCTCTACGCCGCCACCTCGACCGGCCGCATCTGGCGCAGCGACGACGGCGGCACGACCTGGCGCGACTTGACCAAGGCGCCGCTGCCGGTCAGCTCGACGACGGCGGGACGCTCGCTCAACTGGGTGGACACCGATCCGCTGAACGCCGAGCACGTGGTGATCGTCTACAGCGGCTGGACGGCGTCGACCTCGCCGGCGATCGCCGGTCACGTCTTCCGCTCGCTCGACGGCGGCACCACCTGGACCGACGTCTCCGGCGCGCTGCCCGACGAGCCGTTCAACACCATCGCCGTCAACCCGAACCCCGGCAAGAACGGCCAGGTCTTTGCCGGCTCCGACGGCGGCGTCTACGTGAACGACGATCTGTGGGGAAGCGGCGGCTGGTCGAAGATCAACAACGGCACGCTGCCCAACGTGTCGGTGAACATGCTCGAGTTCACCAACGCCACCAACCCCAAGCGCCTGCGCGCCGCCACGCACGGCCGCGGCGTGTGGGAGCTCTTCGAGCTCAGCACGCAGAAGCTCGAGCTCGACAAGGCGAGCTACGGCTGCACCGACATGGTCAACGTCGAGCTGGTGTCGACCGACGCCGGCACCGGCACGCAGACGGTGACCGTGACCTCGGCCGCCGAGCCCGCCGGCGAGTCGGTGACGCTCGTCGAGAGCCCGCTCGGCTCGGGCATCTTCCGCGGCCAGCTCCGCCTGGCGTCGGCGGGAACGAGCGGCGACGGCCGCCTCACGGTGTGGAATGCCGACGCGCTCTCGGCGAGCTGGCGCGCCGGCGTGCTGCAGGCGAGTGCGGTCGTCGACTGCAGCGTCTGCGACGGCTCCGCCGCCACCGGCGGCAACCTGCGGGTCGAGACCTTCAGCCTCTCGACGCAGGGCGGCGACGGCGACGAGTTCCTCGACAACTGCGAGTACGGCATCGTCACCTTCGGTCTGCGCAACGTCGGCGCGGGGGCGCTCAACAACGTGCGCGTCGCCGGCGTCACCTCGTCGAACCCGTCGGTGCGCGTGCGCCGCCTGCCGGTGTTGAGCGGCTCGCTGCCGCAGTGCGGCACCACCTTCGGCATCGTGCGCGTCGAAGCTGCCGGCATGCAGCCGGGCGAACGCGTCACGCTCGACATCCAGCTCACCTCCGACGAGATGGCCGCCAGCGGCGTCAGCCGCACGCTCCATGTCGTCTACGACCCGGCGGAGCAGGACTTCGCCCGCCTCGCCAGCAAGACCTTCTCGTTCGAGAGCGGCATGGAGGGTTGGCAGGCGGTCGCCGGCAGCTTCCTGCCCAGCACCGCCAACGGCGGCGGCGCGCAGCTCACCGGCACCTACCTCAAGTCCTCGTCGCTCACCTCAGGCATCTGCGACCAGGTGCGCTCGCCGGTGGTGAAGCTTACCGGCACCTCGACGCTGACCATCTACAACCAGTTCTCCACCGAGCCGATGAGCGACGCCTGGTACGACCGCGCCAACGTCGGCATCTTCGACGTCGGCGCCGGCACCCGCGCGACGGTGGTGCCGGGCGGGGGCCGGCCGTATCTCGCCGACGGTCCCGGTGGGGTGTGCGTCACGGGCGGCCAGCCCGGTTGGGCCGGTCCGGGTCCCGGCTGGCTGCCCAGTACGTGGTCGCCCGCGGACCTCGGCGCGGCGGCGCTCGCCGGCAAGAAGGTGCAGCTCGACGTCGCGTACGGCACCGACTCGAGCGTCTCGCTCACCGGCCTGCAGATCGACGAGGTGACGCTCACCGACTTCGACCTCCAGGGCGCCGACGCGCAGTCCGATGCCTGCTCGTTCTGCACGCCCGAGATCGACGACTACGACCCCGGCGTCGAGTACAGCGGCGGCTGGTTCGGCTTCAACGATGCGAACGCGACGACCGGCCGCTACCACGTGCGCGACGGGGGCACGGCGGGCGCGGTGGCGCGGGTGGTCTTCGACGGCGCCAGCATCACCTACCTCTACGGCATGGCGAAGGACGGCGGCACCGCCGACCTCTACCTCGACGGCGTGAAGGTGGCGACGCTCTCGTACCTCGACAGCGCCACGACCTTCGGGCACGCGGTTACCTACGCCAATCTCGGCGCCGGCACGCACATCTTCGAGGTGCGGCACGTCTCCGGCAGCGTCTACGTCGACGGCTTCCGCTTCAACTGCGCGAGCGGCGGCGGCGCCGACGGCGAGGCTTCGCGTTACGCGAGCACGCAGAGCGACAGCACCGCGAGGTCGACCGACGGGCCGGTGATCACGCGGCTCGTGCAGGTGATGCCCGGCGACCTCGGGCTGTCGGTGCTGGTCAACGGGCTGGCGGCGCCGCTGACGGTGCAGTTGCTCGGGCCGCTGGGCAACGTGGTGGCGAGCGGCGGCGCGCGCGTGGCCGGGTTCACCGCCTCGGGATTGGACGCCGGTGCGCTGGCGCCGGGGACTTACACCGTGAAGTTTGCCAACACGCTGTTGCTCGGGAAGACCGCGCAGGTGAGCATCATGCGCACTTACCCGAAGGCGCCCTGAAGCGAGTGAGTCGGCGGCCGGCGAACCGCGCTGGTCGCCGACTTGCGAGAGCCGGACCGCGGCGCTGAGGACTGCGGTCGTTGGTGACCAACCGGCCGGCGTGTGCTGGCGGATCCGAGGGCCGTCGCCGCGGCACCGGCCCGCCTACAGTGCTTGTTGAGAGGTAGAGGGCGGGCCTCCACCTCCAGGCGCCGGTTCTGAGGTGGTACCGGAACTCCCGCACGAGCGCCTTCCGGAGGTGCCGCCGCGACGGCCCTCGGATCCGCCGGACGCACACGCCTACTCGAGTGGATGCCGAGCGTCCTGTTGGCTAGCTCGAGTGTCGCCGTGGTTCGCCACGCTCTCTACCTCGCGCTCTTTCCACGTGGCGATACAACCATCGTCGTGCCGCTAGTGATTCGCTATCGCGCCGACCCCACAGCGTGGCCCACTCGCGGTCCAGTCGGGTCGCCGGAAGGGGCGAGTCGCTTCGCTCCGCCGGGAGGAACGCTGTCGATGCGCTGTCGCATCTTGCTGGCGGAAATAGTGGCGGCGAGAGCGAAGCGAATCGCCGCCTCCGGCGACCACAGTGGAGCGCGAGTTGTGACGGGAGAGTCGGCGGCGCGCATTCGTTGCCCGAGCGGCACGACGAACTTTTGGTCGCCACTCTCAAGCGAGCGCGAGGCAGAGAGCCGCACCCACCACGGCAGCACCCGAGCTCGCCGACAGGAAGCTCGACCACCACAGATGAAGGCGTTCGCGCCAGCCGGGTGCGGAGGGCGCCGCGGTGGGGCCTCCGGCGGGCGCACTAGTAA
>DASYQD010000123.1:0-2421 GCA_036005845.1 Thermoanaerobaculia bacterium
GGCGGTGGCGCCGACCGTCGCCTCGCCCGAGATCGCGCCGCACTACGTGGAGAAGGTCAACAAGAAGAAGCAGACCTACGACGTCTACGACCTCACGGTGCCGATTGCCGACATCGGCAACATCAAGATCGGCATCAGCCGCGAGGAGCTCGACCGCCGCACGCGGACGCTGCGCGGCGAGCTGATCCGCCAGGCGTCGGTGGTCGCCGTGGTGACGCTGCTGCTGCTGGTGAGCGGCTACGTCGTCATCCTCATGCTGGTGCGGCGCTCGCGCGCGCTGGAGGCGAAGGCGGCGGAGCAGGAGCAGCTCGCCCGCATCGGCACCCTCGCCGCCGGCCTCGCGCACGAGATCCGCAACCCGCTCAACTCGCTGTCGCTCAACATGCAGATGCTCGAGGAGGACCTCGTCGGCGATCCGCGGCTCGGCACGCGCCGCGTGCTCGCCATCACCCGCGGCGAGATCGGCCGCCTCGAGCGGCTGGTGACCGACTTCCTCGCCTACGCGCGCCCGCGGCCGCTCGAGCGCCGCCGCGTCCTGGCGAGCTCGCTGCTCGAGCACGCGCGCGACCTCCTCGCGCAACAGGCGGCGGCCGAGCGCATTCAGCTCCGCGTGGAAGACGCGGCGCCCGGCGCATGGCTGGAGGTCGACCCGCAGCAGCTCTCACAGCTTCTCCTCAACCTGACGCAGAACGCCTTCTTCGCCTGCGAGCAGCGCGGCTTTGGCGGCAAGGTGATGCTGCGCGCGCGGCGCGAAGCGGGGCAGGTGGCGCTCGAGGTCGAAGACAACGGCGTCGGCATCGCCGCCGAGGACCGCGAGAAGGTCTTCGAGGTCTTCTACTCGACGCGCAAGGGCGGCACCGGCCTCGGCCTCGCCATCGCCCGCCGCATCGCCACAGGCCACGGCGGCGACCTCGAGGTCGAGAGCACGCCGGGCGAAGGGACGATCATGCGGCTGTGGCTGCCGGAAGCCGAGGCGGCGGCCGACGAAGCGAGCCAGCCCGCGGCCGCGGCTGCGACGGTGCCCGCCAGCGGGCACCCTCTGGCTTCGTAGCTAGCCGCCGGCTACCCGCCGGAAAGCGCCTCGAAGTCCTCCTCGCTGATGAACGAGTCGGCCTCGTCGTTGCCGCAGACGTGGCAGATCACTTCGCCGACGTGGCCGTCGTTCCACTCGAAGTCGTAGCAGGGCGTCTCGCACTCGAGGCAGATGAGGAACTCCGGGGCCGAGGACATGGCCATGGCGCACCTCCGCGTTGGCGATGGTTCATTCTAGGCGCTCGGCGCGTCGGTGACGCCACCGATCGAGGCGACGGGCGCGACACTTCGCGCCGGCAGCTCGCGCTCCGCTTTCTCCATCGCGGCGACGAGCTGCCGCGGCGCCTCCCAGTGGAGGCCATGGCCGACGCCGGGCACGAGGTAGAAGGCGCTCCGCTGCGCCGCACGCGCGATTTCGCGCCCGATCGCCGCCGAGAAGAGCCCGTCGTGCTCGGCCCAGATGACGCCCACCGGCACTCGCAGGCGCGCGATGTCCTCGGGCCCGAAGAGGTCGCGCTCTTGCAGGTCGGCGAGAATGCCGGTGACAACGGGCGACTGGAACACGCGCCGGAAGGTGGTGCGCGAGAGCCGGAAGATCCACGGCACCCGTTGGAACAGCGCGCCGTAAAGCCGCTCGACGTCGGCGTCGTCGCGAATCGTCACCAGCGTACGGATCGCCTCCCAGTCCTGCTCGCGATAGCCGCCGGAGTCGATGAGGATCAACCGCGACACCAGCGCCGGTTCGGCCAGCGCCAGTCGCACCGCCATCCAACCGCCGAGCGAGAGACCGACGACAGTGGCTGGCTCGCCGGCAAGCTCGCGGCGCAAGAGCTCGGCGATGACCCTCGCCCCTTCGGCCACGTCGAGCCCCGGCCGCGGCCCCCGGCTGCCACCGAGCCGCGACAGCTCGGGAATCAACACGCGGCTCCCAGGCGCCAGATGCCGCGCCACCGGCGACCACGACAGTGCGTTGCTACCCAGCCCATGCAGCAATACCCACGGCTCCCCGCCACGCCCCTTGCGATAGAAGACGAGGCTCCACTCGCCGAGCTGGCGGCGCAGGCGCCGGAAGCCGAGCAGCGTCAGCCACACGTGCGTCACGATCGCTAGCAGGCGCATCAACACCAGCGCGACCGTAACACTGGTCGTCGTGACGCCGCCGCTTGGGCGGTGGTACGGCCGGGCGGACCGGTGAGAGTTGCGGCGGCCCATGCGCGCGGCCTGACCCACTAGCTCGGCGACGGGGTCCGCGGCGGGCGGCGGCGAACGTCTCGCGAAGACGCGAGCCGGCCTGAGGCCGCAGGCGCGTTGAACCGAAGTTCGCGAGGTCGATCACTGGTGCCGCGCCTATATGCGGCCTCAGGCAATCGCCACCGCGTTCACCGCCGC